>JASHSS010000680.1 GCA_030038565.1 Bryobacteraceae bacterium | reverse complement strand
GCGCGCCCTCGTGGAAATGAGCGCGGTTATAGATCGCCCAGATCAGGCAGCCGACCAGACCCAGCGCGATGAGGATCTCCGGCACGTCCGGTCTATACATAGACGCCTCCAAGCCTGATTATAAGATCTGAATCTATTGAAATCAATAGCGAAAAAGAGGGGTATGAGAAACCCCGGTGGCGGTATACTGAACCTCCCGGGAGATCATAATGAGAATCCTGGTTAAGGCCTACGGTACCGGCGATGGCGCGCATCGGGCCTGCGCCCCATTGCTTTTGCTGGCTGTGGCGGCCCTGGAAATCCCTTGTGCCTTCCCGCAATCCTCTCCATGCACGCTGACGCCCAGCAGCGTGTCACTCGGCGCGGCCGGCACGGCGTCGGCCGGCGGGGTTCTGCCGGAAATCCCGCAAAGCTTGGCGATTCTTGCAACCGGCAGTTGCGGCACGCTGACAGCGGCCGCCGCGCCGACCTATATCGGGGCGGGGATCTGCGGGATGCCGGCCAGCGTGCCTAACCATTGGCTGACCGCCTCCGCCAGCGGCGGCACGTTGACCTTCACCGCGCTTACCAACAGCAGCAACGCGCCACGCACGGCCACCATCACCATCAACTCGGGGAGCGGCGCCAACACTACCGTTACGGTGGCTGAAGCCGGAGATACGGAGTCCCAAGTCCAGCGCACGGTTCGAGCGCTCTACCAGGATATTCTGTTCCGCGATCCCGATGCCGCCGGCTTTGCGTTCTGGACCGGCAATGGCTTGGCTGGGCTAGGCCAGATGGTGGACGACTTTCTGACCAGTCCGGAAGCCTTCAACCTGGAATTCGCGGTGCTGGCGGCTTATCAGGCCACCACTGGCGCCGCGCCCGGCTACGCCCAGTTCTGGGCGGCGACTGCGGACATCCTCGCCGGCATGCAGACCATTCCCGGCCTGTACCTCGCGCTGCTCAGCCCCGGCGCCACGGCGACCGCCTCCACCGTCACCAACCTGAACATGAACCTGTTGAATCGGGCGCCGACGCCGGCCGAGATCCTCCTGGCGGAAGACGGCGGGCTGGCCGGCTGGTTTCAAAATCTGATCGGATACGCCGCCACCACCAGCAACAGTGCACCGATCGGCGCCGTTGCCAACGAATTCCAGAGCACCGGCACGTTCCACATAGATCACACCAATGGGCTGTACATCGTCATGTTGTACTTCGTGATTCTCTCCCGCGATTACGACATCGGAGGCTACAATTTCTGGCTGGGCATTGCGAATAGCGGCGGCCCTGGAATTCTGTTCCAGGGTCCGTCGGCGTACCCTACGCGCATCCAAATCATCGGAACGGGTGTCCCGCTCGAGGGCTTTATCGGAAGCGCGGAGTTCTCGGGCCCCATTTCCTGCCCGGAGTTTTGAGCCGGAAGCCCCGGACCGCAGGGGCACGCCGGCCGTAAACAGCCGCGCAGTCGAAGCCTGACGGTGCGCGCGGGAGGGTCGGATGCCCGGCGGCCCGAGCGATGCTTCGCTTCCCCGCGCGGATTTCGCCGCTCCCGCCGCTCGTGCCCGCGGCGATGGCGGCAGGAGCAATGGATCGCCGCCCGAGACTTGCCCCCCGTGCATTCCTTCAGACGAAGGGATAGTGTCCTGATTTCGCTGCTTCGCAGATTATTCGTCACGAATGATGAAACCACGCCGCCCATTAGGGTCAGAGTGTGCCGGTGATCCCCTTTCGTGCCGGAGCCGGAGCGCAGTTTTCGCGCCAGGCGCCGGACGGCGTCCCGGCCGGCGGCGTGACGCCCGGCCCGCAGCGCGCCACGGGCACGGCCAGCGCGGGTCCGCGGCGCGGGCGACCAAAAAGTGTAGATGCGTGGAACGACGACCCGGCGGGTGGCCCAGGCGGCCGTTCGGCGGCGCGTATGATTGGATCCGTTTCAGGAGTTCGCAAGCGCCATCAGGGCGGCCAGCGTCGCGTACTTTTGATCCTGGGTCCAGGGCGGGCCGATGGCCTTGCGGAGCGAGCCGATGCGCTCGAGGGAAACCGGATCCAAGCTCTTTTCCCCCACCCCGGTCACAGGCAGGTGACACTCCGCGGCCGCCCACATCAGCACCTCCCGGAACATCCGGCCTTCGGCCGCGTGAAGCAAAGTGTGGGAGGCCAGAATCTTTTCCAGTTCGGGCAGGGCCTTGGCGGAGCCCACCAGGACCGCGCATCCGGCCACCTGGTGCCCCCGCGCCCGCAGCGTCCGGACGGTCGCGGAGATCGCCTCCCGCGCCAGCGCGTGCGACGATTCGACCGCCCGGCGCACCAGCTCCGCGGCCAGAGAGAGGGGCAGGTCGGCTGCCGCATGATACGGCTGGCGGGAACCCGCCATCTCGGGATCGGCGATCACGATCCGCCGCCGCTCCAGCACGTGCGGAGTGTCAACGGTTCCGGCGGCTGCCACCAGCGCCGCCCATCCAGAATGGGCCCGGATTCCCAGCGCCGTCCTCATCCCCTCATAGTACGTTATGGACCGCCGGGAGTCCCGTTTTGGGCAAAATGCCCAAAGGGTTTACTGAAAACAAAGAAGTTAGCATCGGTTTTTGGGGCAAAATGCCCAAAATTGAGCCGCTGCCATGCCGGCGCAGGCGAAAAGTTGTGGGGCAGCCGAACCTGCTTGAGCCTTTTTCCTCAACCTGCCGTGGCAAATGCTTGCTCCGCAGTCGTTACCGAAGCTACGATACGGTGTCGGTTCGGCATTCCGAAAACGCAGGCGGGAGGACGAAGAATGGCAGTCAACGGGCGATCGATAGGCGGTCTGGCAATGCTCCTCTTTCTGGCGGCGCCGGGCCGAGCAGCCGGTCCGGTGTATGTCCGGGAATCCGGTTCATCCCTGGCCCTGGGGAACGATTTCCTGGAGCGCACCATCTCCATCGCCGATGGATCGGTCGGCACCACGCAGTTCCTGAACAAAATCTCCGGCCGGGCCTATGCCCTGGGGGGCAGCGAGTTCGCCATCAAGCTGATCTACGAGCGCGTGGGCTACGATTTCTCGAACGAGAATCCTATGGTGATCACGGCCCGCGGCCTGCGCGTGACGGATCGCAAGGTGGAAGATGTGGCCGGCGGAGGCAAGCGGCTGACCTTGCAACTGGGTCCGGCGCAAACCGGAGGAAGGGGCCGCGGTGGCCGCGGCACGCGCGTGGATCTGATCTACGAGCTTAAGCCGGACGATTTCTTCATGCGCCAATGGCTGTTTCTTCCCAAACCCCAGCAGGGGACTTCGTTTGTGGACTGGGTCTCGGTGGCCAGGAATTCCTGGGGCTTGCCGGAGTTTTCGCTCGGCGGCTTCGGGCAGCCGCTCTTCGCCGCGGACCTGTTTCTGGGCGTGGAATACCCCACCGCCATCAACCAGGCCAACGGCCCGGAGACCGATCTGGGCGGCTACATCGGGCTGAATATTCCACCCGAAGGCTATACCAGCCAACCGGCCGTATTCGGCGTGGCGCCCGCGGGCTTGGTTCACCAGCAGTTCCTGGCGTATGTAGACCGGATGCGGGTGGCGCCGGTGCGCCCGTTTGCGCTCTACAACACCTGGTATGACTTGCAGCGCCTGGCCATGAACCACTCGAACACCCTGGAGCGCGTTCCGCAAATCCACGGCCTGCTGCAGAAATACGGAGTACGCCTGGATTCCTTCGTTCTCGACGATGGCTGGGACGACATGCAAAACCTCTGGGCCATCGATGAGAAGCGCTTTCCCGGCGGTTTGCACGATCTGGCGGGGGCGTTGCAGGGAGTGGATAGCGCGCTGGGCCTTTGGTTCGGTCCCATCGGCGGATATGATCAAAGGCCGGTGCGCCTGGCCACCGGAAAACGTCAGGGGATGGAGATCACCTCCAACGGCCAGTACCTGTGCATCGCAGGGAAGAACTACAGCCGCCTGCTCACCGATACCATGCTGCGCTACCAGAAGGAATACGGCCTCAACTACTTCAAGATCGACGGCACTCCCTTCGGCTGCAACGAACCCGATCACGGGCACCCCGTGGGCATCTACTCGCGGGAAGCCACGACCCGCGTCCTGATCGACATGCTCCAACGCCTGCGCGCGCAGGAACCCAAGGTATTTCTGAACATCACCACCAGCATCTGGCTGAGCCCCTGGTGGCTGCGTTATGCCGACACGGTGTGGATGGGCGGCGCGGATTCCGGATACCTGCCCTCGGTCCCCACCCTCGCCGAGCGGCAGAGCGCGGTGAGCTATCGCGATTCGGTCCTGTACCACGATTTCGTGGCCCACCAGGCGCAGTTCCCGATTTCCTCGCTGATGACCCACGGGATCATCAAAGGCAAGTACAACATGCTCGGCGGGAAGCAGGAGTTTCTGGACGATTGGAAGGATGAGGTGGTCCATTACTACAGCGTCGGCAACATGATGTACGAGTTGTATATCTCGCCGGATATTCTGTCGGCGGAGGAAATCGATGCCCTGGGCAACACCACCCGCTGGGCCGAAGCCAATGCGCATCCTCTGCTCGACAACTCCACCATGGTGCTGGGCGATCCGGCCCAACGCGAGCCGTACGGTTACGTTCACTCTTCGGCCGAACGGTCCATCGTCATGCTGCGCAATCCTTTTGTGGCGCCCAGGACAGTGCGGCTGAAAATCGACGAGCGGCAGGGATTCCGCAAGACCGATGAGCCGCAAGTTGTGGAAATTCAGTATCCCTACCGCGAAATCCAGACCGGCGCGGTGCATTTCGGCGATACCCTGACTTTCCAGCTTGGCGGTTACGAGCAGATGGTGTTCGAACTGCGCCCCGCGGCCGGCGGCGAACTGCGCATCGAAGGCACGCGCTACACAGCCACCCAGGCGGCGGA
>JASHSS010000679.1 GCA_030038565.1 Bryobacteraceae bacterium | reverse complement strand
CCACTTCGAATTCCGGCGCGGGCGGGGTTTGGGCGAAGGCCGGCGCCAACGCGAGGGAGGAGCAAAAGACAATGCTGCTGAGTTTCATATAGAAGGGGTATACGTATCCATTTTAAGAAAAGATCCGGGCGATGTGGGCCCAACCGGAAAGTGCGGCCGCGCCGTTCTGCGGTTGCGGGAGGGGGGCGCGGGAAGATTGCAGGACTCGGGTTGCAGGCCGCCAGCGCGTTAGAGTGGAGGAAGCCAGCCCCGGGAGGCGAAGCGTGAAGACACTGATTCTCGCCGTACTTTTGTGGCGCCCTGCCATGGCCCAGGGTGTGACACCGGACGGGGTGTGTGGACCGGCCGGTGCGTCTTTTACGGTCACCCGCGACCGGACCCAGCATCCCATGCCCGCGCCGGAGGACGGAAAGGCGCTGGTATACGTGATCGGTTCGAGCCGTTTTCCCGGATGGGGATTTTGGGGAACGCTGGCTGTGGACGGGAAATGGGTGGGGGCGGTGAGCCACAGATGATGTTCGCCGCGGTTTTCCACGCGGACCGGTCCGGGGCTGGCGACGGTGCTTAAGATTGGGGGCGAGAGGCTCTACTTCGGATTCAAACTCGATCTGCTCGATTCCGACAAGGGGCGGCGCCTGCTGGCGTCATCCACGTTCAGCATGTCAAGGCCGAAGTAGCGGGGTAAACCGGGCCAGATCCCCGAACCTATGATTCGCTTCCCTGAAGACGCGCCTGTGACACCATGATGCGCGCCCCACCGGCGCGGCAGACGCTTTGGCAGGCTGAACGCCTGCCCCACCGCGGCAGCCGCCGCGGATCGAGGATTTCTAGCGTGGCGCGGCAGACGTTTTGGGAGGTTTTCGACCGTGCCCCACCAAGCTGGGATGACCGAAAGTAGTGCGTGAGGCTGGCGAATAGCCCCCCGCGCCGCATCGCCGCATCTCGTGGAGCATGAGCGGCCCGGTCCATTTCATGGTATCGTCTGGTCTATCGGCAGGAGTGGGAGAGGCTAAGGATGGAGTTGCGGCGCCGGAATACTGTTCCAGGATCTGTGAGGGGTCGCGGACGCTGGGCGGGAGGATGCACCTGGTTTCTGCTGGCCTGGCTGGCGCTGGCGGTTGCGGCGTTACCGGTGCGGGCGCAGTGCCAGGTGGAAAATCTGAATCCCTTCAATATCGGCCCGGGACAACTGGGCCCCTTGGGGATCCCTTTCACCGTCAGCGTTCCCTTGATCAAGATCACGGTCCCCTCCGGCTCGCCGAACACCCCCAACGCCGAAATCATCATCAGCTACGACATCGTCCCCGGTTTTCTGCCAATCCCCCTGTTTTACAACGTCCAGCTGGATACCGGACAGGGCCAACCCACGACCGGGTATTTTCCCTCGCTCGAAGACGCGCTCTCCGCTATCAGCACGGCATGTCCGCAGTTCCAGAAGCCGAATAACTCATTGTCCGCCGTCCGTCCGCCTGCCCCCGCTTTTCAGGGGGCGTCCGCCAGCCGCCAGCCGGCGCTGGTGCCGCTGACTTCGGGCCCGTCCACGCTCGCCATCCCTCTGCCCTCGTTCGGGCAAGGCTCCGGATATGTCGTCAAGGCCGACTTCAACGGAGACGGCACGCTCGACTCCGCCACGGTCTATCCGACCTACGTTGACGTGCAGCTTTTGAGTTCCACCGGATCGGTCCTTCAGGACCAGCAGTACCCGGTCGGGCCGGGTGGTTCCTTCATCCTCGCCGGGGACTTCAACGGCGACGGCAAACCCGACCTGGCGGTCAGCAACAACGGTTCCGGCTCGACAACCGGCAGCGTCTCGGTTCTGCTCAACAACGGCAACGGCACTTTTCAGGCGGCCCAGACCACCGCGGTGAACGGATTTCCCTTCAGCCTCGCGCTGGGCGATTTCAACGGCGACGGCAAGCTCGACGTGGCCGTTTCGGACGATGGCAACGCCCTCGTTTGGGTGCTGCCCGGCAACGGGAACGGCACTCTGGGCACGCCGGCCTCGTATCCTACCGGCGGGGGGAACGGCCTTTCGCTGGTGGCCGCCGATTTCAATGGGGATGGCATCTTCGATCTGGCCATGTCGAAGCTCAACGGAGTCTCCGTCCTCATCGGAAATGGAGACGGCACTTTCAAGGCCCCCATCCTCACCAACACCGCGGACGACATCTCCTATGCGGCCTTCGCCGACCTGAACCACGATGGCAAGATGGACCTCGCCGTCGCGTACCAGCACCTGAGCATGATTTCGGTGCTGCTGGGCAAAGGCGATGGCACCTTCCAAACGCCCGTCAACTACGGCGCCACCGCCTACACCAATTCGTTTGGAATTCTTCCCCTGGATGACGGCACCTTCCTGGTGGTCACCTACGACAACAACTCGTCGCAACTGGTAGCGGCGTATTGCCCGGGGGATGGAACGCTCAACCTGCCTCAGCTCACCGCCGCCCCGAGCGCCCAGGCTATGGTGGCCGCCGACGTGAACGGCGACCAGATTCCGGATCTGATCCTGGCGGCCAGGAACAGCCTGGACGTCATGCTGGTGAACAACTCCGGGATCCAGTCCCCGGTGGCGTATCCGTTGTCGGGCACATTGGGCACTCTGAACGCGGGATCGCTGGCCACGGGCGAACTGAACGGAGATAACATGCCGGATTTCGTGGTGGCATCCGGCGTCAATGCCAATAGCAGCCAGCCGACTCCCAATACGATCAACGTACTCATGGGTCAATCGGGCGGCACGCTGGCGGCCGCGCAAACTTACCCGGCGGGCAACAACCCGATCGCCGTGGTGCTCGGGCACTTCAGCGGCAGTCAGTTCCTGGATGCGGCGGTTGCCGATTACGGCATCCCCGGCACGGATCCGGGCGGCGTTTCCATCCTGGTCGGCAACGGCGACGGGACGTTCAAACCGCCGGTCAGTTATTCCGCCGGCGCGGCCCAGCCGGTCCTGCTCGCTACCGCGGATTTTAACGGCGATAACAAGCCCGATCTGGCGGTGGCCACCGGCGGGCAAATATCGATCCTGCTAAATAGCGGCACGGGCACATTCCAGCAGGGACCGGTGGTTACCGTTTCGGCCAACGCCATGGCCGTGGCGGATGTGAATGGCGATAACAGGCCGGACCTGTTGGTGTGGGTCGATTCCGGCAGTCAATTCGAGACCTTTCTGAATACCGGCAGCGGATTCAGCGCCGGCCCGGTCGAGACGGTTTACCCCTCGGTGGCGGGCATGACCACCACCGATTTGAACGGCGATGGCATCCCCGACGTTCTCTTTCTGCGCGGCGGCGGACCTACGGATGCCAGTTACCTGCTGGGTAACGGCAACGGGTCGTTTCAAAGCGAACAAATGCTCGTCTCGGGTGGATCGCCCACGCTCGCGGCCATCGCGGATTTCAACGGTGACGGACGGCCGGACATCGCTTATTTCGATGCGCCCCTCCTCACCAACCCGGACAACGTGCTGATCAAGCTGAACGCATTTCCCGAAATCTCGGTCACTCCGGCCAGCGCCACCCTGTCGCAATCGCAGACGCAGCAATTCAGCGCGCCCACTTATTTCGGATTGGGAGCCGGCGCGACTTGGACTCTCAACCCCCCGATCGGCACGATTTCCGCAAGCGGGCTTTATACCGCGCCCGCCAGCCTGGCCGCGCCCGCCACCGTCCTGGTCACCGCAACCAGCACGGCCAATAGCGCCCGGGCCGCCACGGCGGTCGTCAATCTGGCGCCGGGATCTTCCTCAGCCTGCACCTACACGTTTTCGCCGCCGGCCCTGGTGTTAGGCCCGGCCGCGGCCACGGCGTCGGTCGCCGTGACGGCGTCGGGTAGCGGCTGCTCGTGGGCGGCATCCGCCCCTGCCGGAGGCTTCGAGTCCATCGCTTCGGGAAGCTCGGGTACCGGCAACGGAACTGTTTCCTTCAGCGTACAGGCCAATACCGGAAGCGACCGAAGCAGCTTCCCCACCATCGCCGGACAGCTCTTCGAGATTGATCAAGCCGCGGCAGGGGACATGGTGGTCAACACCAACCCACCGGGACTGGAATTCTCGGTGGATCTGGGCCCCGTTCAACTCGCGCCCGCCGCGCTCGACCTGCCGGCCGGCAGCCACACCATCGAGGTTCCGACGTCCCAAACCGTCGCGGGGGCAAAATATACGTTCGTTTCCTGGAGCGATGGAGGGGCCGCTTCCCACAGCATCACGCTGCCCGGTCCCGCGACCCTCACGGCCAGTTTCCAGGGCCAGTACCAGCTCACCACTTCCGCGTCCCCGGCCGCGGGAGGGACTGTGACTCCGGCTTCGGGCGGTTTCTATGGCTCGGGAAGCGTGGTGAACCTCACCGCGACAGCCGCTTCGGGTTATGTGTTCACGAGCTGGTCGGGGCCGGTGGCGAATCCATCGAGCGCCTCCACGACGGTCACGATGAGCGCGCCCGAGTCGGTCACGGCGAACTTCACCGCGAGCACCGCCATTACCATTCAGACGGCTCCCGCCGGCCTGCAATTCACGCTGAATGGCGGCCTGCCGCAGACGGCCCCCCAGACGCTCAGCCTTTCGCCGGGCAGCTACGTATTGGCCGTGGCCAGCCCGCAGGCCGGCGCCTCCGGCACGCAGTACGTATTCGCTTCCTGGAGCGACGGCGGCGCCGCCTCCCACAGCATCACCGTAGGCTCCTCGCCGACCACCTACACCGCGGCCTTCACCACGCAGTACCTGCTCACCACGGGCGTCTCTCCCGCCGGCGCGGGCACGGTAACAGCCAACCCGTCTTCCTCCGGTTACTACAACGCGGGCGCCAGCGTGCAATTGACTGCCGCGGCCAATACCGGCTATCAATTCAGTAGCTGGAGCGGCGCGCTGACCGGCAGCACGAACCCGCAGTCCCTCACCATCAATGCTCCCTCCGCGGTGACGGCCAATTTCAACAGCCTCGGCGGATCGTGCTCTATCGCGCTCGGCGCCACTTCCGTGAATCTGCCGGCGACCGGAACTTCCACCGCCGAAACGTGCCCCAATAATTCCGGCCAACCGAGTTGCGGCGTGCTGCCCGAGACGGCGATCGCTTTCACGGTCACACCGGGTGCGGGGTGCGGCGCGTGGACCGCCGCATCATCCAATCCCGAGTTTCTACAGATCAGTTCGGGCGCCGGCGGGAGCGGGGCCAGCAGCGTGAGTTACACACTGCTTACGAATACGCATGCCTCCGCGCAGAGTTACTCGATTACCGTGTCGAGCGGGGCCGCCTCGGCCACTTACTCCATTACCGAGGCGGGTAATGCCGACAGCGAAGTGTACCGCCAGGTTTATGCGCTCTACGAGCAGCTTCTGGGGCGCGATCCGGACTCCGGCGGCTTCGCCTTCTGGAGCGGCACGGGCGGAGCGGGCCTGGGCCAGATGGCCGACGATTTTCTGACCAGCCCGGAGGCCTTCAACAGCGATTTCGCCGTGATGGCAGCGTACCAGGCCGCTACCGGCGCTCCCCCGACTTTCGCGCAATACACCGCGGCGGTGGCCGGCCTGCGCGCGGGCACTCTGACCGTGCCCGGTTTGTTCACTTCCCTTACACCGTCCGGGTATTCGACGGCTAACTTATACCAGAACCTGCTGGGCCGCGCGCCCGGGTCGAACGACTCGACCTGCATCGCCAACGGTTTGAGCCAGTGCTTCCAGACCATCGTCGGGTACCCCGCCAGCGTCACGCCGGTCGGCGCGCCGAACAACGAATTCCAGAACACCGGCACTTACCGCACGGCGCCCGATCACACCAACGCGCTGTACGTGCAGATGGTCTATTACGTGACGCTGAGCCGGGATCCGGACCCGGGCGGGTTCGCTTTCTGGCTGGGGGTGGCCAACACCGGCGGCCCCGGGCTGCTATTCCAGGGCGCCGCGGGCTACCCTACGCGGATTCAAATCCTGGGGCCCGGGACGCCCAACCAGGGGTTCGTGGGAAGTCCTGAGTTTCAGGGGTTGTTCGCAAACTGAGCGCGAAGCCCGCTTTTCCGCTGGACGTTAAGGCCGGCCCAGCAGGCCGCAAACCAATATGCCCACGATCAGCAGCACGGCGGCGAGCGCGGAACGCGGTCCGGCCCTCAGCCGCTCTTCCCATTCCGGCCTGAAGACGAGGAGCGAGGCGCACATGGCAGCGGCTGCGTGCGGGACTCCCATCTGGCTGGGCATGGGAAAGACGGCTCAGGCGGTGAGGACCAGCGGCTCATCCATCAGGGTCAGCACCTGACCCAGCAATTGCGAACGGCGGAAGGGCTTCAGAAGGAACTTACCGCGCCAGCGGGCGCGCACGCTGCGGACGACGTCGCTGGGGGACTCGCCGGAAAGGAACAGGACACGCAAACTGGGCGACACCTGGTGTAATTGAGACACCAGGTTAGGCAAATCGATGCCTGGAATGGTGGTGTCGATCACGGCCAGTTCGGGACGGAGGCGGCTCTGGCGGCAGCGCTCCAGGGCGGCGGCGCCGCTCGACGCGCCGGTTACCGCGAACCCGGCCTTTTCCAGAGTCGAGGAAACCGCCCGCAAGACGGCCTCCTCATCATTCGCGACTACCAGGACACTCACGGGCGATTCTTTCGAATCCATACAACTCCATGATACCGCCCGGCACAGCGGTCTGCCTTTATACCCATATAAAAAGGGTTATACGGCCTGCCGGGCCGGAATGTGCGCAATCGCACGAATCACGGCATCGGTGAATTCGGAGGTGGTGGCGTGGCCGCCGACATCGCCGGTGAGGTGCTCCGCGGCGGCGTAGACCTGGTAGATGGCCTGGTGCAGGCGGGCGGCAGCCTGGCGCTCGCCGAGGTGGGCCAGCATGAGCACGGCAGACTGCATCAAGGCGGTGGGATTGGCGAGGCCTTTGCCGGCGATGTCCGGGGCGGTACCGTGGACCGCCTCGAAGATGGCGTGATGATCGCCGAGGTTGGCGCCGGGCACGATTCCCAGCCCGCCCACGAGGCCGGCGGCGAGGTCGGAAATGATGTCGCCATAGAGGTTGGGCAGCAGCAGGAGATCGAATGTTTCGGGACGCATGACGAGCTGCATGCAGGCGTTATCGACGATCAGCTCGTTATACAGCACCTCGGGAAACTGGGGGGCCACTTCGCGGCAGCACTTCAGGAACAGGCCGTCGGAGAGCTTCATGATGTTGGCCTTGTGAATGGCGGTGACCTTGCGGCGGCTTTCGCGGCGGGCGTATTCGAAGCAGGCCCGGGCAATTTTCAGGGAGGCGTTGCGGGTGATGATTTTGAGGCTTTCGACGACGCCGGGCACGACTTCATGCTCGAGGCCGGAGTAGAGGTCCTCGGTATTTTCGCGAAAGATGGCGAGATCGAGGGGGAGATCGCGGTAGCGGGTGGGGAGGCCGGGGAGCATGCGGACGGGGCGGAAATTGGTGTACAGGCCGAGCTTTTTGCGGAGGGCCACGTTGATGCTCTGATGGCCGCCGCCGATGGGGGTGGCGGTGGGTCCTTTGAGGCCCACGCGGGTGACTTCGAGGGAGGCGAAGACTTCGTCGGGGATGAGCTGGCCATACTCGGCGAGGGCGCGGGCGCCGGCTTCGACGCGCTCCCACTCCAGGGCGGCTCCGGTAGCGTCGACGGCGCGGACGGTTGCCTCGGCCACTTCGGGTCCGATACCGTCTCCGGGGATCAGGGTAATGAGGCGCGCCATCACCGTTTATTATAGTGGTGGGGGTGTGGCGGTGATTCCCGACTGGTCCGCGGAACGCCGGCGAATGGTGGAAAAGCAGTTGAAGCGGCGCGGCATCCACGACCCGCGGGTGCTGGAGGCCATGGGACAGATTCCGCGCGAGGAGTTCGTTCCCACCGATTCGCGCCTGCTGGCCTACACCGACGAGCCGGTGCCGATCGGGAGCGGGCAGACCATTTCGCAGCCGTATATGACCGCCCTGATGGCCGAGGCGCTGGAACTTTCAGGGACGGAAACGGTGCTCGAAGTGGGGGCCGGCTGCGGCTATGCGGCGGCGGTGCTGGGCAGGCTGGCGGCGCGGGTGATGGCGGTGGAGATTGTGGCGGCGCTGGCGCGGACGGCGGAAGCCAACCTGAAACGCACCGGAAACGGCGCCAATGTGGAAGTGCGGCTGGCGGATGGCTCGATGGGGTTGGGGGAGTGGGCGCCCTACGAAGCCATCTCGGTGGCCGCCGCGGCGCCGGAGATTCCGGTCTCGCTGCTGGGCCAGTTGCGCGATCCGGGACGCCTGGTGATCCCGGTGGGCCCGCGCTGGGACCAGGAACTGCGGGTGGTGACGAAGCGGGACGGGCGGATCGACTACCGGGTAGCCACCTATTGCCGTTTCGTGCCGCTGGTGGGCGGAGAAGGCTGGAGCTAGATGCGGCTGCGGGCGGCCCAGGACCGCTTGAAGGTGGAGCACAGCATCATCGACGGGCTGCGTCCGGTGCTGGAGGAGTTGCTGGCGGCCAATCCCGAAATCCGCTCGGTGATTCCGGGGGTGATCCGGCGGGTCCGGGACGCTAAAGGCAAGGTGAAGGTGCGGGTGACGGTGCCGACGCAGAACGGGTGGAAGGCGATTGCGCTGGCGGCGGGAGCGCGGCAGGAGCTGTTCATCA
>JASHSS010000678.1 GCA_030038565.1 Bryobacteraceae bacterium | reverse complement strand
GCCGGCCAGGCAGGTGGGTTCCCAGTCGCGGAAGGTGAGCAGGCCCTCGCGCGACCAGGTGGCCACGCCCACGCCGCCCGAATCCTGCTGGGCGCCATAGAGCCAGTAGGGAAAACGATTGTCGGCGGCCACATGATAGATCTGGGCGGTGGGCTGGTTATACCAGGTGCTCCAGCTTTTGCCGCCATCCACGCTGACCACGGTGCCCTGATCGCTGGAGAGCACCATGCGGTTGCCGTCTTTGGGGTTGACCCACATCTGGTGGTAGTCGTCGCCGCCGGGCGCGCCCTTGATGGGGACGAAGGTTTTGCCGGCGTCGGTGGTCATGTAGGTAGCGGTGTTGATGACGTAGGCGCGATCGGGGTTGGTGGGATCGACAGCGACCGAACCGAAGTACCAGCCGCGGCCCCACAGGCGGTTCTCGGAGTTGACCAGTTTCCAGGTGGCGCCGGCGTCATCGGAGAGGTACACTCCGCCGCCAGTCCGGGCGCCTCCGCCCCCACCGCCGCCGCCGCCACCTCCGCCGCGGGTGGGAGCCACGGCGGCGCCGGTATCATCCACCACGGCCCACAGGCGATTGGGGTTGCTGGGCGCCACGGCGATCCCGATTTTGCCGACGTACGGATCGTTGGGCAGGCCGCTGGTGAGCGGTTTCCAGGTATCGCCGCCATCGGTGGATTTATATAAGCCGCCGCCCGGCATGTTGGTGGGGGCATAGACCGACCACGGCGGACGGCGCGTGGCCCACAGCGAAGCGTAGAGCACGCGGGGATTCTTTGGATCGAGGGCCAGGTCGATGGCGCCCACGTTGTCGGGGTCGCCGGCTTTGCTGAGGATCTTCCTCCAGGTGGCGCCGCCATCGGTGGAACGATACACGCCGCGCTCGGGGTTGGCGTTGTAGACGTGGCCCAGCACGGCCACATACACACGATTGGCATTGGACGGATCGACGACCACCCGGCCGATGTGCTCGGAAGCATCCAGGCCGATGTGCGTCCAGGTTCTGCCGGCGTCTGTGGATTTGAACATGCCGATGCCGTAGGAGTGCTGGCTGCGGATATCGGGCTCGCCGGTTCCCACGTAGACGATGTTGGCGTTGGAGGGCGCCACCGCGATGGCGCCGATCGAGCCGATGGGAATGCCCTCATCGGAAATGGGCAGCCAGGTGTGTCCGGCGTTCTCGGTTTTCCAGACGCCGCCGCCCACCGAGCCGAAGTAGAACGTATCGGGCTGGCTGGCGTGCCCCGCCACGGCGTAGGAGCGGCCCCCGCGCAAGGGACCCACGTCGCGCCATTCCAGGCCCGCCAGCAGATTGGCGGGGTATTGCCCGCCCCGATTCATCTGGGCGTAGACGGCCAGCGCCAACCCCGCCAGGCACGACGGTATCAGGAAAATAAATCTGCGGTTTCGAACGAACATAGCGATCCCTCCTCTTTTGGTTTGGCGACAGAGCCCGGAAGGAATCACTTTACCACTGCCGGAGGGCCGGATGGAGCAACCGGGGGGGCGGCGGCCGGCAGGCAATGGCGCCCGGAACATAGGCTACGCCTTCTCCCGGGCCGCCGCGCACCCGGTGCTAAACTAGCAAATGCGCATGCCTAAATCTCTTTCCGAACTGCAAGCCCTTGCCAAACAGGTGAGGCGCGAAATCATCGAGATGACCGGCGCCGCCAAAACCGGCCATCCCGGCGGGTCGCTCTCGGCCGTGGAAATTCTGGTTGAGCTGTACTTCGACTACATGCACATCGATCCGAAGAACCCCACCTGGGCGGATCGCGACCGCTTCATTCTCTCGAAGGGACACGCCGCGCCGGTGCTGTACGCCGTGATGGCCGAGGCGGGCTACACCCCCAAGGACCAGTTGAACACCCTGCGCAAACTGGGATCGATTTACCAGGGCCATCCGGACATGCGCTTCATCCCCTCGCTCGAAGCCTCCACCGGCTCGCTCGGCGAAGGCCTGTCGCTGGTGCTCGGGATGGGTCTTGCGGCGCGCCTCGACCAGCGGCCTTCGCGCTACTACGTGCTACTTGGCGATGGCGAAATTCAAGAGGGGCAGATCTGGGAATCGGCTATGGCCGCCGCCTTCCATAAAGTGGACAACATCGTGGCCATCGTGGACTACAACGGCATCCAACTGGATGGTTTTGTCAAGGACATCATGGAGGTCGCCCCGCTGGCGGAGAAATGGCGGGCCTTCGGCTGGCACACCGTGGAAATCGACGGGCACGATATCCCGTCCATCCGCCGCGCGCTCGAAGAGGCGGAAGCCACTAAGTTCCGTCCCACCTGCATCGTGGCCCACACCATCAAGGGCAAGGGCGTTTCCTTCATGGAAAACAACCCCAAGTTCCACGGCACCGCGCCCAACGCGGAGGAAGTCAAACTGGCCCTACAGGAGCTGCAATAACGATGACTCCCAAGACCAAATTCGAGTTGAAGACAGGACCCGCCACCCGCGAGGCATTCGGCCGCGCGCTGGTGGAGTTGGGGCGCGAAAACAAGGACATCGTGGTGTGCGACGCGGACCTCTCGAAGTCCACCATGACGGTCTACTTCCAGAAGGAGTTTCCCGAGCGCTTCTTCTCCTTCGGTATCGCCGAGGCGGACATGGTGGCGACCGGCGCAGGCCTGGCCCTGGCCGGCAAGATTCCCTTCGTCTCCAGCTTTTCGGCCTTCGTTATGAACAAGGGCTTCGAACAGCTTCGCTGCTGCGTGGCCTATCCGCACGTCAATGTGAAGGTGGTGGGGACGCACAGCGGCATTTCCATCGGCCCGGATGGCCCTTCGCAGATGTCCATCGAGGAAATCTCGCTGGCCTGCTCGCTGGCGGGTTTCGTGGTTCTCTCGCCCGCCGATGAAGCCTCCACCAAAGCCCTGGTGCGGCAGGCGGCCGCCTACAAGGGACCGGTCTTCATCCGCTGCGGCCGGGTGAATGCCCCCATCATCTACGGAAGCGATCAGGCCTTCGAGATCGGAAAGGCCGTGCAGGTGATGGAAGGCAGCGATGTCACGATCGTGGCCACCGGCCTGCTGGTGGCGCAATCGATGATTGCCGCCGAAATGCTGGATGCGGAGGGAATCTCCGCGCGCGTCCTGGATTTCCACACGGTCAAACCGCTGGATCGCGCGGCCTTAAAGAAAGCGGCCGCGGAGACCGGCGCCCTGGTGGTGGCTGAAGAGCATCTGGTGGATGGCGGCCTGGGCGTGCGGGTGGCCCAGGCGGTGGCCGAAATGCATCCCTGTCCCATGGAGTTCGTGGGCATTCAAAACACCTACGCCGAAAGCGGCCAGCCCGACGAACTGCTCGACAAATACGGCCTGGTGGCGCGCGACGTGAAGGCCGCGGTGCACAACGTCCTGGCCCGAAAGCGCTGATCCGCCCATGACTGAGCCGGGCGCCTTAGCCGAAGCCTATCTCGAGCAGTGCCCGGCCTTGCAATGGATCGTCGATCGCGTGCCGGCCTTCGTGGCGCTCTACGGCGATTCCAGCCTGCTGTTCCGCAGTCCCTCCGCGAGCCTGGCCGGACGGCCGCTTGCCGAAGCCCTGGAGCCGGCTCTGGCGCGCACCTGGACCGAGCGCATCGCCCGCGCCTTTCAGGGCGAAACGCTCCTGCTCAGCGAACACTGCGCCAACGCACGCTGGCAGATTACCTTGTTCCCCGTCCGCGCGGAAGGCGAAATCGGGTTCGTCGGAGGGATGGCCCGCGAAACTTCGCCCTGGGGCAGCGCCGAGCAGGAATTGCGCCGCACCGTTCTGGGCGCCATGAAAGCCCAGGAGTTCGAGCGCAGCCAGATTTCGCGCTTCCTGCACGACATCGTAGGCCAGAATCTCACCGCCATGGGTTTGCAGCTCGACCTTCTGCGCATGGACCTGGAAGCGGTTTCGCCGGAAAGCTGCACACGCATCGGCGAAATACAGAAGGTTTTGGAAGGGGTGATGGAGGAAACCCGCGAATACACCTACGCGCTGAACCCTTCGGATGTGGAGCGCGCCGGGCTGCGTTCGGCTCTCGACCGCATGGTGGGCCGGCTGCGCGAGCGTTTCGTGGGCAGTGTCAGGCTCAACGTGGACCCTTCCCTCAAAATCGAAAAAACGCACGCCACGGCGCTCTTTCATATCGCCCACGAAGCGGTCGAAAATGCCGTGCAACATTCCAGTTGCTCGGCCATCGAAATCGCGGTAAAGTCCACACGTGCCGGCATTTTTCTGGAGGTCCGCGACAATGGGAGCGGCTTCGATTCGTCGGATATACTGGGTGGGAGGAGAGGGCTTGGCCTGCTGAGTATGGAGCACTACGCCGCCGAGGCGGGGTTGGAATTGTCGATCATCAGCAACCGCGGCAGCGGCACCCTGGTGCGCGCCGCGTCCAACGGAAATACCTGAGGCAACTTTATGACATTCGGCATTGTTCTTGTCGATGATCACAAGCTGGTTCGCGATGGCGTAAAAACCATACTGGAGCGGGGAGCTGAATTCAAGGTGGTGGCGGAGGCCGAAAACGGCGCCGATGCGGTGCAGCTTTGCAAAAAGATGGGACCCGACATGGTCCTGATGGATATCGGGCTGCCCGGCATGAACGGAATCGAGGCCACGGTCGAGCTGCTGCGGCATTGTCCGGCGGTCAAGGTAGTGATCCTGTCCATGTACGACGACGAAAACTCGGTGGTCAGCGCCATCCGCTCGGGGGCCCGCGCCTTCGTGCTCAAGAAAGCCTCTTCTACCGAGCTTCTGGATGCCCTGCGCACGGTGGCGCGCGGCGGCTCTTATCTCAGCCCGCAGGTCTCCGACCGGCTGTTGCAGCGCATTCAGCGCGGCGATCTGAACACCCACGAGGCCAGCCCCCTGGGATTGCTTTCGCCGCGCGAATTGCAGGTGCTGCGCCTGGTGGCCGAAGGCAAAACCAGCAAGGACATCGCCGTGATGCTGGACCTGGGCTTGCAAACCGTCCGCAGCTATCGCAAGACCATGATGAAGAAGCTGGGCGTCAACAACGTGGCGGGCCTGACCCAACTGGCCCTGGCGGCGGGCATCACCCACTGGAATAAGCCCGATGAACACACCATGGGGTGAGTTGGCGGTCGCCGACGCCCACGTGCATTTCTTCTCGCGCCGATTTTTCGAATCGCTGGCCGGGCCCGCGGGTAAATCCGTAGAGGAACTGGGCGAGGCGTTGGCCTGGAATCTGCCGCCCGAAGACCCCGCCGCGCTGGGCCATGCCTGGGCCGCCGAGCTCGACCGCAGAGGCGTCGCCCAAGCCGCTCTGATCGCCAGTTTTCCCGGGGATGAGGATTCCGTGGCCGCTGCCGCGGCAGCCGAGCCCGGCCGCTTCTGGCCATACGCCATGGTCAATCCGCTGGCGGGGTCATCCTGGGGCGACCCCTCAGCCGGCCACGGGATGCGCGCCATCTCCCTGTTTCCAGCCATGCATGGCTATTCCCCCGCCGATCCGCAGGTCGAGCCGCTTCTGGAACATGCCGCCGCGCTGCGCCAGGTGGTCTTCGTGCATTGCGGAGTCCTCACCGTGGGCGTGCGGCGCAAACTCGGGCTACCCTCGCCCTTCGACATGCGCTACTCCAATCCGCTGGACCTGCACGCGGTCGCCCTGCGGTATCCTCAGACGCCCTTCGTGGTGCCACATTTCGGCGCGGGAATGTTCCGCGAAGCCCTCATGCTGGCCGATCTTTGCCCCAATGTCTACCTGGACACCTCCAGCAGCAACTCCTGGATGCGCTACGAAGGGCTCGACCTGAAGACCGTATTCCGGCGCGCTCTGGCGGTGGCCGGACCCCAAAGGCTGCTCTTCGGCACCGATTCCTCATTCTTCCCGCGCGGCTGGAACCGGGCGGTGTTCGACGAGCAGGTCCGCGTGCTGGCCGAATTGGAGTTATCCGCCACGGATGCGGGATGCATCCTGGGCGGCAATGTACGGAATATCTGTTCCTAAACAGCCCGATCGGGGAATCCCCGGTTTTCGAATTAGCAATCCTCCCGAATAATGAAACCGCACGCGCCCGATTGAGGCGCTTTGTGCGGCCAACCTATACTGCGAGTGGCTGCACCAAAAGTCGAATTTCCGCGGGCGCAAAGGCTCGCAGTCTGGGTAATCTTTGGCAACGTATGACGAGGGAGGGATTTCATGGCCGATAAGGTTCCTTACGGACGCGTGACGCAGAAGCCGTCGCCCGTTCGTGATGTTCATATCATTTGGATGACGTCAGGTCTGGGCTGCGATGGCGATTCCGTATCGGTTACCGCAGCCACCCAACCCAGCGTCGAGGACGTTTTGTTAAGCGCCATACCAGGCCTGCCCAAAGTACATTTGCACAACCCGGTGCTGGCCTATGAGGTGGGGTCAGACTTCCTGAGTTACTGGTATCAGGCCGAAAAGGGTAAGCTGGATCCGTTTGTGCTGGTGGTGGAAGGTTCCATTCCCAACGAAAAAATCAAGAAGGAGGGGTATTGGGCGGCGCTCGGAACCGATCCCCAAACCGGCCAGCCGATTACCACCAATGAATGGATCGATCGCCTGGCGCCTAAAGCCATCGCGGTGATCGGCGCCGGCACCTGCGCCACTTACGGCGGAATTCACGCCATGGCCGGCAACCCCACCGGCTGCATGGGGCTGAACGATTACCTGGGCTGGGAGTGGCGCTCAAAGGCCGGCCTGCCGGTAATCAATGTGCCGGGCTGCCCGGTGCAACCCGACAATTTCATGGAGACGGTTCTGTATCTTCTATATCAGGTGGCAGGACTCGCCCCCATGATTCCGCTCGACGATAACGGGCGGCCGCGCTGGCTGTTCGGCGCGACGGTTCACGACGGCTGCGATCGGGCCGGCTACTACGAGCAGGGAGACTTCGCCGAGGAATACGGCTCGCCTAAGTGCATCGTGAAACTGGGCTGCTGGGGGCCGGTGGTCAACTGCAACGTGCCCAAGCGGGGATGGATGGCCGGGATCGGCGGCTGCCCCAACGTGGGCGGCATCTGCATCGGCTGCACCATGCCGGGCTTCCCCGATAAGTTCATGCCGTTCATGGACGAGCCGCCCGGAGGCAAAGTCTCCACCGGCGCGGCCTCGATTTACGGGCGGGCGGTCAGCGCCCTGCGCTCGCTGACTAACCACACCGTGAACCAGGAGCCCAAGTGGCGGCATCCCAATGCCGAACTTACCTCCGGCTATCACCCCAGGACTTACTAAGAAAGGAGAGGAGCAAATATCATGGCTACAATTACCGCCCCGACAACCGAGATTTCGGGTGACAAGCGGAAACTGGTGGAGATGAACTGGGACCCCATCACCCGCATTGTGGGCAGCCTCGGCATTTTCACCAAGATCGACTTCGAGAACCGGGTGGTTGCCGAATGCCACAGCACCTCTTCGATCTTCCGCGGCTACAGCATCTTCATGAAGGGCAAGGACCCCCGTGACGCGCACTTCATCACCAGCCGGATCTGCGGCATCTGCGGCGACAATCACGCCACTTGCGCCACTTATGCCCAGAACATGGCCTTCGGCATCAAGCCACCGGCCATGGCCGAATGGATCGTCAACCTGGGTGAAGCCGCGGAGTACATGTTCGACCACAATATCTTCCAGGACAACCTGGTGGGTGTGGACTTCTGCGAGCAGATGGTCAAGGAAACTAATCCCACGGTGCTCGCCAAGGCCGAGAAGACCCAGGCGCCGCACTCCAACCTGCACGGCTTCCGCACCATCGCCGACATCATGCGGGCGCTCAATCCCTTTACCGGCTCCTTCTATCGCGAAGCCCTGCAAATGAGCCGCATGACGCGCGAGATGTTCTGCCTGATGGAAGGCCGCCACGTGCATCCCTCGACGCTCTATCCCGGCGGGGTGGGTACCGTGCCCACCGTGCAGCTATTCACCGATTACATGGTGCGGCTGATGAAATACGTGGAGTTCATGAAGAAGGTGGTTCCGCTGCACGACGACTTATTCGACTTCTTCTACGACGCCCTGCCGGGTTACGAAAAAGTGGGCCAGCGCCGCATCCTGCTGGGCTGCTGGGGATCGTTCAACAATCCCGACTCCTGCGACTACACTTACAAGAAAATGACCGATTGGGGCCGCGCCATGTTCGTCACGCCCGGCGTGGTGGTGGATGGGCAACTGCTCACCACCGACCTGGTGGATATCAACCTGAACATCCGCATCCTGCTCGGCAGTTCCTACTACGACGGCTGGGAGAACGGCGAAACCTTTGTGAGAGAGGACCCGCTGGGCAACCCCGTGGACCAGAATCACCCCTGGAACCAGACCACCATTCCGCGCCCGCAGAAGCGCGACTTCACGGGCAAGTATACCTGGGTTATGTCGCCCCGCTGGCTGGATAAGCGCACCGGCGACCACCTGGCGCTCGATACTGGCGGCGGTCCCATCGCGCGGCTGTGGGCCACCGCGCTGGCGGGACTGGTGGATATCGGCTATATCAAGTCTACCGGCCACAGCGTGAAGATGTACCTGCCCAAGACCATGTCGCTGCCGGAAGTGGAGTTCGAGTGGCACATTCCCAAGTGGTCGAACGCCATCGAGCGCGACCGCGCCCGCACTTATTTCCAGGTGTACGCCGCCGCCGCGGCGCTGCACTTTGCCGAGAAAGCGATGGCCGAACTGCACCGCGGAGGCACCAAGACCTGGACCGACTTCAAGGTGCCCGATGAAGCCATCGGCTGCGGCTTCCACGAGGCGGTGCGCGGCGTGCTGTCGCACCACGTGGTGATCCGCAACGGCAAGATCGCCAATTACCACCCCTATCCG
>JASHSS010000677.1 GCA_030038565.1 Bryobacteraceae bacterium | reverse complement strand
TATCCCAAGGCACGCACCTGCGCGCGAACGTGGGCCAACTGTGGCGAAAGGGCGGCTATTCCTCGGGCCGTACACGATTGCCGGTAAGCAGGCGTAATTCGCTCGACCAGTCGGCGAGCGCCAGGCACAACCCCTCGATATCCGGATGGCCGGCGCGGAGAGCAGTCTCGGCTTCCGCAATCTCCCGGCGGCAGCGTGCGATTCATGCCGCTGCCTGTTTCCGTCCGCCGGAGATCTCCTCGAACGTGCGCCCATCGCCATCGAGCGTGGCTTTCTTCCCGCTGAGCGTCTGCCAGCGCTGCACGATGACGTCCACATACTTGGGGTCCAGCTCGATGCCGCAGCAGAGGCGCTCGGTCAACTCCGCGGCGGCCAGGGTGGTGCCGCTGCCAAGGAACGGCTCGTAAACCAGTTCGCCGCGTTTCAAGTGGTTCAGGATCGGCCGGCGCATCAACTCCACGGGCTTCTGCGTGGGATGGTCGTACTTGTCCTCGTCGGAGCCGCCCATGATGAATTTGGGCGAAGGCGAAGCCCAGATCGTGGAATTCTCGCCCGCCTTGCCGAACCAGGGCGCGTTCTTTTTCCTGACGAACCAGCATGGTTCGTGTTGAAACCAATAAAGCGTGCGGGTGAGGACCGTGCGGCCCTTGTCCCAGATGATCTGCTGGTGGTGCTCGAAGCCGATACGCAGGAGGCCGTTCAAAACTTCACGCGTGAACTTGGAGGCGTGCCAGACGTAAGCGATCTGGAGGCTGGGCACCAGTTCGAACGCTTGCGACCAATCGGCCCGCGTATCGCCCGAGATGGTGGTCTCGGTGTGCCCCTCCGTCCGGTGCTTCATGTAACTGGCTTCCGCCGGCCCGCAGCCGTTCAGGCCCGCGCGGTCGCGCCACTCGGAGTCCAGTTCGATGCCGTAGGGCGGGTCGGTCACCATCAGGATTGGCTTACAGTCGCCGAGCAGGCGCGTGACGTCCTCGGCGCGTGTGGCGTCGCCGCAGAGCACCCGATGCTTGCCGCAGAGCCACAGGTCGCCGACGCGGGACACCGGGATCTCCGGTACCGGCGGCACGGCGTTGGCGCGCTCCTCGTCGGGGATCGCCAGCAGGGCGTCGATCTCGCCGGGATTGAACCCGGTGAGGCTCAGGTCGAAGTCGGCGGCGTTGAGGTCCTGCAGTTCGAGGCTCAACAGCTCCTCGTCCCAATTGGCCCACGTTACCGAGCGATTCACCATCAGCCGGAAGGCCTTCACCTGCTCCGGCGTCCACTCGTCGCAGAGGATCACTGGGATCTCAGTGATGCCGAGTTTCCGCGCGGCCTTCAGCCTCAGGTGACCATCCACCACCTCGCCGTCGCTGCGGGCCAGCACCGGGATTTTGAAGCCGAACTCGCGGATGCTGCTGCACATGCGATCAACGGCGGCGTCGTTCTTGCGCGGGTTGCGGGCGTAGAGCACGAGCTTGTCGATGGACCAGGTTTGGATTTCCATCGGCGGGGGCGATGTAACCATGCGCAGTCCTCCGCCCCGTTGAATAGCAATTGCGAGCGTCAGTCGTCAACAGAAATCGGACTCTGTATGGCACGCCCGAATTTTGAGTATTTTGAGTATTTTGAGTAAGGGTAATCGAAAAGGGCTTCAGCGACGTCTTACCGGCGCTGGGTGAGGGCGGCCGTGGGGGTTTTGAGTATTTTGAGTATTTTGAGAAGCAGGTAAGGAAAATGCCAAGGTTGGGGCCGTGGATCTTAGGTGCCCGTTTGGCTGGCGTGCAGAATTGGACTCCAGTTGGACTCCACGGCGCACACTCTGGGCGGGCCAGCGTTCGTAAGTGTTTGAGGAATTTTGGTGGACCTGGTGAGATTCGAACTCACGACCTCTTCCATGCCATGGAAGCGCGCTCCCAACTGCGCCACAGGCCCAATCGTCCGTGCCCTTCACTATAGCACAGAGTCAGGTTGTCCCGTTGACACCTGCCTTTGGTGGTTGCCTACAATGAGATAATGAGGTTCGGGCATGTTCCTGCTGCCATTCTCTTGCTGTGCCTGATGTCCACGGGCCTGTCTTCCTGCCTGGCGCGGCGGCGCGCCATTTCGGGAAGGGGCGGGACTTCCACTCCCAACCTGCTGGTGGCCGATAAAGCCTCGCTGGTGGCGGCGGTGCTGCGGCAGTACAACGCGGTGCGCGATTTTAACGCCACCGTGGACATGGTTCCGGCCGTGGGCAGCGCGGAAAAAAACCAGATCACCGAATTCAAAGACGTGCGCGCCTTCATCCTCTTCCGCAAACCCGCCTTCATCCGGGTCATCGGGTTGTATCCCGTGATCCGCAGCAAGGCCTTCGACATGGTATCCGACGGCACCGATTTCGAGCTCTACCTTCCGGGCAAGAACCGCTTCCTCACCGGCCGCAATGAGATCGCCGCGCCTTCCAAGAGCAAGCTCGAAAACCTGCGCCCCGAGCACATTCTCAACGCCCTGCTGGTGCGGCCCTTGAATACCACCCAGAACAAGCTCCTGCTCGAAAATCTCACCGACGAGGACAGCGCCTACTACATCCTTCAGGAGATCCGCGTGACGCCCGACGGCCAACTGGAACTCCAGCGGAACATCTGGTTCAACCGCGTCAACCTGCAAATGGCGCGGCAGTTGACTTTCGACGCCTCCGGCAACATCCTCTCCGACGACCGCTACAGCCAGTGGCGCGCCTACGACAACGTGCCCTTCCCCAAGCACATTGAGATCAACCGCCCGCGCGACGAATACGGCGTGGTGATCGACATCGTGAAGATGGACATTAATAAGGGCGTATCGGATGATAGATTTGTGCTCACACAGCCTCCCGGCACCACGCTCCAGATCGTCGGCCAGCCGCCCGTGACGCCTCCCAAAAAGAGCGGGCCGCCGAATGCGCCGCCCCAAGGACCGCGCTCGTGACGGCACGCCTGGTAATGGCAAACATGAAACATCAGCCCATGCGGAGCCTGTTGAGCGCTCTGCTGATCGGCGTGCCGGTGACCCTCATTCTCACGCTGGTGGGCCTGAGCCACGGGATGCTGAGAGATGCCGCCGAGCGGACCCGCGGCATTCGCGCCGACATTATCGTGCGGCCTAAGAATTCCACGCTGGTCAGCATGCGCAACGGCATCCCGGAGAGTTTCGTCGACTACTTCGCCAAAAAGCCCCACGTGAAGGCGGCAGTGGGAGTGCTGATGCAGCCGGTGGAAGGCATCAGCATGATGATTACCGGTCTAGACATGCCGGCGTACGACGCCATGACCGGCGGATTCAAGTACGTCAAGGGCGAGGCTCCCCGCAGTCCCGACGATATCCTGATCGACGAATATTATGCGCGCCAGAAGCGGGCGGGCGTGGGCAGCCGCATCAAGATCCTGAACCACTGGTGGCGCGTTTCGGGCATTATCGAGAACGGCCAGATGGCCCATATCGTGGCCAACCTGAGCGTGCTCCAGGACCTTTTATCGGCCCACGGAGACGTCAACACGATTTACCTGAAACTCGACAATCCGTCCAACACCAACGATGTGGAGCGCGAGCTGACCGGCGATCCCAAGCTGGCCGACTGGCCGATTCTCTCGACCGAGGAAATGGCCTCCATGTGGACCATCGACAACATGCCGGGGCTCAAGCCGTTCATCTACGTGGTGATGGGCATCGGGGTGGTGATCGGGTTCTTCGTGGTATGCCTGTCGATGTACATGGCGGTGCTCCAGCGCACCCGCGAGATCGGCATTTTGAAATCCCTGGGCGCGGCCAAGGCGTTCATCCTGCGAATCATCCTGGTGGAGGCCTTCCTGTTGGGCGTGGGTGGAACGATCGTCGGAATCGTGCTCAGCTTCGGCTCCTATTACCTGATCGGCGCCCTGGTGCCGGCCTCCATTCAGATGGAGATCGTCCCCGACTGGTGGCCCATCGCGGGCGGCATCACCATGGGCGGCGCGATCCTGGGCGCGCTGTATCCGGGGATGCGGGCGGCGGCCAGCGATCCCATTGAGGCGCTGGCTTATGAATAACGGCTTCATCATCGAAACCCGCGATCTCTACAAGACCTACAAGGTGGGCGAGGTCGCGGTGCCGGCACTACGGGGCGTCGATCTGATCGTCCGGAAGGGCGAATTCCTGTCCATCGTGGGGCCGTCGGGGTCGGGCAAATCGACGCTCTTCCACATCATCGGCGGCCTGACTCCGCCGACTTCCGGAGAGGTGCTGGTGGCGGGCGAAAATCTCGCCGCGCTAACCGACGCGGGGCGCACGCGCCTGCGCCGCGGCATGGTGGGGTTCGTGTTCCAGAAGTTCAACCTGCTGCCGAACCTGACGGCTCGCGACAATATCGCCGTGGCAAGGTTCATCGCCGGGAATAAGGGCCCCGACGCCGGTTTCGAGGAGATTCTCGCCCTGCTGGGCATCGCCGGCCGGCTGGACCATAAGCCCAACGCGCTCTCGGGCGGCGAGCAGCAGCGCGTGGCCATCGCGCGGGCGGTCGTCAACCACCCGGCGATCCTGCTGGCCGACGAGCCGACCGGCAACCTGGACACCGAAAACTCCCAATCGGTTCTGGAACTGCTGCGGGACTTGAACCGGCGCCTCGGCCAGACCGTCCTGATGATCACGCACAACCCGGAAGCCGCCGCGTACGGCCACCATATCGTGAATATGCGCGACGGCCGGATTGTCGATCGCACGTGACGGTTCGCCGGAACGCACTCAGTTGTTGAAGTTCTGGATGTACGTTCCGGACGGCATCCCCTTCTCCCGGGCTTGGCGTTGGAGGGTGCGGGCCTGGCCGCGGGTCATGCGTCCGCCCAGCGCCACCAGGTAGGGCGGCCGCCCGCCGCCATTGGGTGAAAAGACCTCCGGTATAAATCCCGGAAACCGGGCGCCGATCTGGGCCACCTTATGTTCGGCGTCCTGGCGGCGCATATAAGTGTAAACCACCACGCGCCAGTTGGAGGGTTCGGACGGCTGTTCTGGGGTGGGCGGCTTGACCGCCTCCGCCGCCGGAGCCTCCACCGGAGCAGGCATTACGGGAGGCCGCGGCGCAGGCGATTTGGGATGCAGCGCGAACACCAGCAGCAATACCAGTGCCGTAGCCAGGGCGGCGTACCCCCAGAACGGCAACAGCGGGCGGCGGGCCTCCTTCGACTCCGCCGGCGCGGTTTCCGTGGACGCGTCCGCGACGCCGCGGTCCGCTTCGCCGAGCAGCCTGGAGCGCAGCGCGGCGCAGGCCTTCCAGTCATCGGCTTCGGTGGCCTCCGGTCCCAGGGGCCGCACCGTATCGGACGAGAGCTTGATGCGATCCCCCACCGCCACGATGTGCCGGGCGTCCACCGCGGTATGGGCCAGCCCGTGGGCGTGCAGAAATTCCAGACCCGCCTGGACGGCCGCCAGCGCTTCGCGGGCTTCGGAATCGGAGAGCGGACCGGCTGCGAGCGCGGAGTCGAGATGATCGTCCGGATATTCAAACGCGGCGTAAAAAAAGTAGCCGCCATCGGGACCCAGGGGACCCGCGCGGCCACAATCGGCTAGCGCCAGCACGTTCGCATGGGACAGGCCGGCCAGCCGTTCCCAGGCCGTGAGTTGGCCGGCGGGGGCCGCATGCGCGGTGACCAGCTTGAGCAGCGCCGGCTGCGCCGCATCGCCTTCCACCGGCTCAGTGGTCCGGCGCTGCGAGGTCAGGTAGAACGCCCCGTCCCCCTCTTCACCCAGATACTTCTCCAGGGAATATCCGTCCGGCAGTGACAGTCCCGCGAGTCTTTCCCAAGCACCAGGCATAAGTGAATCGATAGCCGCCGTTATGTTGCACGCGTAATTCCATGGTAAATCCATGCGCGCCAATGGGAACACGTAAAAGTTACGCGGCGCGGGCAGGAAAAGAATGCTCATCGAGGGTCCCGTGGCGGAATCCGGTGTTGTCCGGCGGCGCTATCCTGGGCCGATCCCGCGAGGGTTGCGGCGTTTGCGCGGAACCGGGCGATGGCCCTCAGCATGCACTGCGTTGGTCACCGAACCTGCCCCAAAGGAGAAGCCCATTTGTGGAATAAACGTGAGGAAGGAACGCCCCTGAGACAGCCGCCGGAACCGGCTCGAGGTCCCACGTTGGCCGGCCCCACGCCGCCGGCAGCCGCTCCACCGCCCGCGGCGCCGCCGCCTCGTCCGGAGCCTGCGCCGCCGATTCAACGCACGCCACCGCCGGCCACCGCCGGTCAGCGCGCCTGCGCTGCGATTGGCGCCTCCATGTTCATCAAGGGCGACATCAGCACGCGCGAGGAACTGCTGGTGGATGGCGAAGTGGAAGGGACGCTGGAATCGCACAGCCTGCTGACCGTGGGCCCACACGGAAAGGTCCGCGCCGACATCAAGGCGCGGGAGGTGGTGATTTTCGGCTCCGTCAAAGGCAATATCGAGGTAGCCGAAAAGATCGCCATCCGCGGGGAAGGCAGCCTGGTGGGCAACATCAAGACCGCCGGAATCAGCATCGACGATGGAGCCTATTTCAAAGGCAGCATCGACATTGTGCGTCCGGAGCCCCGCGCTGTCGCCCGCCCGGTTCCAGCCGCCGAGGCGGACGTGGAAGCCAAGGTCGGTTAACACGGAGCTCCGCGGGTGCTTGCTCGCGAACCCCGGAGCCCGGTCGCGCGCGCAAAAATCTTCAACGCCCTGGCTTGGCCGCCTTGGCTTGGCAGTCTCTCCGGCTGAGGCGGCCAGGCAATCAGCCGGGAAGGGTCCCGGGCGGCGGCCGCCGGACGGCTCGCAGCAAGCGGCGGCTGGAGTAGGTCACGATGGCCAGGAAGACCGCCAGGCTGACCGCCACCACCACGGCTTTGCGCCGCGGGGTGATCTCGGTCACGGTGAGCGAGTGGCGCCCGGAGAAATCCAGCACTACGCGCAGGTGCACCACCGCCTCGGCGATTCCGCGGTTTTCCACCAGCAGCACATAATCGCCTTTCTGCGGGACGTCGTAGAACACGCGGCCGGACGATCCCGCGCCGGTCTCGGAGAGGAGGGCGGGCTGGAGATCGGCGCGCAGGCGTTCCAGTTCGTCGCGCGTCGTCAGGGCCAGGCGCACACGCGGCGGACCTTCATCCACCTCGTAGCGCGCGTTCACCAGCGCGGGCCGCTGCTTCAGGCTCAGTTCCATGTAGCGCCAGTTATGGGGCGGAATGCGGACCATCTCGTCGGCCAGTTCCACGCTGGTGGTGGCGGCCAGCAGCACGAGGCAGACGATGGGAAGCATGGGATTGGCGCGCCTTTGGGCACTACCCCGGGGGCGCCCTCGGGGCCCGCCTTTGGAAAAGCTACAATAGGCCCATGCCTGACAGTATGGCACAGGCGCGCGGCCCGCTTGCGCGACAGATGTGGAAAACCGCCGTCGGCTGGGTGGCCGCGCTGTCTATCGGGGCGCTGTTTCTGGCCTCCGGGCTTTGGAAACTCATCGACCCGCAGGGGGCCGCGGTGCGCATGGCGCAGGCTCGCGTGCCGGCCGCGTTGAGCCTGCCGGCGGCGCTGGGTTTCGGCATCCTGGAGACCGTCGGGGCGGTGTGGATTCTGGCGCCGCGCCTGCGCCGATGGGGCGCATTGGCGGCCGGCATCCTCCTGGTCGCATTCCTGATTTATGTGGGCGCCAATTACCACGCCCTGCGCGGGGAGGATTGCAGTTGCTTCCCGTGGATCAAGCGGGCGGTGGGTCCCGGTTTCTTCCTGGGCGATGCCGCCATGCTGCTGGGGGCGGTGCTGGCAGGCGCCTGGGCCCCCGCGCGGGAAGTGCGTCCGGCGGCCGAACGGCGCGCCGCCGCCCTGGTGGCCGCCGCGGTGGTGGTCTTCGCGCTGGGGTCGTACGGGACCGCGGCCGCGCGGGAGAGCGGTGTGAAGGCGCCCGCCTCCATCCTGGTGGATGGGCAGCCCTACTCGCTGGAACGGGGCAAGGTGTTTCTGTTTTTCTTTAATCCCGAGTGCATGCATTGCGTGGATGCCGCCCGGCGCCTGTCGCACTACCGCTGGGGCGGCACGGCGGTGATCGCGATTCCCGTGGAGCAGGCGCGCTTCGCCCCTCAGTTCCTGGCGGAAACCGGACTGCACGCGGGCGTCTCGACGGAATTCGACCGTCTTGCGGCGATCTTCCACTACACTTCCTATCCCTTCGGAGTGGCCGTGGAGCGGGGCCGCGAAAAGGCCGCCCTGACGGTTTTCGACGACCGGGAGCCGGAGGCGGACCTGAAACGCCTGGGGCTGGTGGATTGAAAGGCGGAGGCGCGCTCCCGATGAACATCCTGGTGCCCAACCTGGGTTCCACTTCGCTGAAGTACCAGCTTCTGGCGATGCCTTCCGAAGAGGTGCTGGCGAAAGGCCGCTTCGAGCGGGTGGCCGATTACCGCGAGGCCATCGGCCGGATCGATACCGGCGGCGCGCCCATCCACGCGGTGGCCCTGAAGGCGGTGCACGCCGGGCCGCGCTACCGCGGCACCTTCCTGGTGGACGAGGCGGTGGTGGCGGCGCTGCGGGAGTTTCTGCCCGCCGCCCCGGCCCATAACGCCATTTACCTGGCGGCGATCGAGGCCTTCCAGGAGGCCATGCCGGGCGTTCCGCTGGTGGCGGCCTTCGAACCCGAATTCCACGCCGGCATGCCCGAATGCGCGCGGCTTTACGGAGTGCCGGCGGGCTGGCTGGAGGAGGGCGTGGCGCATTACGGCTTCCACGGCGCTTCGCACGAATACATCGCCGGGCGGGCGGCGGAGATGCTGGGAAGAGACGATTTGAAGCTGGTGAGCTGCCATTTGGGCGGGAGTTCCTCGATGTGCGCCATCCGCGAGGGCCGCTCGGTAGACACCAGCATGGGCTTCAGTCCGCAATCCGGCCTGGAAAACGCCACCCGCCACGGCGACCTGGACGTTTTCGCGGTGCTCTTCATGATGGACCGGCACGGCTGGACGACCGACGAAGTGCGCCGCCAGTTGGCCGGGGGCGGAGGACTGGCGGGCCTTTCCGGCGTGGCGGGCGGCGATGTACGCGACCTGGAAGCCGCTGCCGTGGCGGGCAACCGCAATGCCGCGCTCGCGTTGCAGGTCTTCGTCTACCAGGTGCGCAAGACCATCGGCGCCTATGCCGCCGCCATGGGCGGGCTGGACGCGGTAGCCTTCACCGGAGGCATCGGCGAGAACTCCGCGCGGCTGCGCGAAGGCTGCTGCCAGGGGCTGGATTTTTTGGGAATCCGTCTCGACGAGCAGCGCAACCACGCAGGAACCGGCGACCGGCTGGTCTCGGCGGAAGATTCCCGCGTGGCGGTCCTGGCACTGGCTACCAATGAAGAAGCGGTGGTCGCGCGGCGGGCGTACCGTTTACTGGGATAAGCGCTGCCGCAACGGCGATGGGTAGCGAGTAACTTGCACCATCTTGTTGTTTGTGTTTCGGGAAGCCGGCGGTTCCCCTCCCAGGGATCACATACCGCCGGGGCCGGGTTTACGACGCCGTCGTGTTGGCGATGGATAACTGCGAGTTTGAGGTGCTCCAGATGCCGCAAATACTCTGACCCGCGCCGATGAACAAGGCAGCCGAGGCCAAAGCCACGAATGCCATTAACAGGGTGTACTCGATCAGGTCCTGCCCCCGATCATCTGTCCAGAAGGCTTTTATAAGACGCATCACGAACTCCTGGTAACAAAATTAGTCCACTCTGCTTAGCATGGCAATGCTATCCAGGGTTAGACAGGTACTGGCTATCGGTAGTAACTATTCGTAATAGCTCTATTGAGCCAATAAGGTGTTGCCGCCGCCGTCTTAGCGGAAGGCCTATCTTCCGGCCCGCTCCACGCCGCGCAAGCGCTTACGCGCATACATGTTGCGATCGGCTTCGTCGAGCGAATCCCGCAAGCCGCGGGAGGCGGTTAATTCGGCGGTTCCCCAACTGAATCCGACCGGCAGGACGCCCAGCCCGCGCACGCGGAAATCGCGCAACCGCAGATCCAGTTCTTCCATGCGTTTCTCGGCCACCTCCGGGCACTGGTTCTGGAACAGGATCACGAACTCGTCGCCGCCCCAGCGAAAGGCCTCGTCTTCCTTGCGGATGGATGCCCGGAGCAGGTTGCCGATGTGGCGCAGAATTTCATCCCCCACCAGGTGCCCGTAGCAGTCGTTGACCTCTTTGAAATTATCCATATCGCAAACCACCACCACACCCTCGGACGCCGCGGGCGACTCGATGCGCAGAGCCAGCGCGGCCTGGTTCAACAGGCCCGTCAGCCGGTCGAGATCGCGGTTCTGCGAAACGTCGCGGCGGAGCTTGTCCAATTCCAGACCCAGCGTCCGCAGGCGCTCCACCTGGCTCTCGCTCCACATCCCCATGGCCGCGAAGGCCAGCACGCAGTGCAGCGCGAAATCGTAATACGCTTCGTTGTGCACATAGCGCGCCCACACTGTGACCGGACCGGTGCGATACAGATACACGAGGATCACCGCATGCAGAAAGAAGGCCCCCGCCAGCATCAGCAGCGAGAAGCGGAACACCCGGCTGCCGATGCCCTGGTGCCTGTTCAATTGGACGAAGTTATAGAAGTAGACCGTGGCCAGCACCAGGGCGTCGGAAATATCGTAGGCCTGGAGACCGGCGTATTGGCTGATGCCCCACACCAGCGCTACGAACATGGGCAGAAGGGAGATCAGCCGCAGCACCGTGCGCCAGTCCTTGATGCCCGAAGCGAAGCCCGCCCGCGCCGCCGAGATCAGCAGGATTACGAAGGCGAATTCGAAGGTGGTGTAGGGGGCCATCCAGCCCGCGCCTCCGGTCCGCCGCAGTTCGTAGCCGAACAACGCCGCCAGGAAGCGCAGCAGCCAGGCGATCGACCAGAGTCCGAAGTACACTACTTCGGACTGCCGGTAGAGGAAGAGAAACACCAGCCCGAAGAGCAGCGCACTCAACTCCTGGACGCCGAAGACCGTCAGATCCGGGAGCAGAGGGGAAGATACCATCGGCTAATCTCCGTTGATCGCGTGGCGCCGCATGGAGCGCGCTTTGCCGGTGGATTCGTCCACATCCACGATGACGGCGTGCAGCTCGGCCCCTTTCTTGGCCGCTTCCAGGCGCGCCGGAAGCCCGGTCAGGAACCGCTGTATGACGATGCCGATATCGACGCCGATGACCGAGTGGTAAGGCCCCGTCATACCGCAGTCGGTCTGGTACGCCGTGCCGCCCGGCAGGACCCGGGTGTCCGCGGTGGGCACGTGCGTGTGGGTGCCGACCACCGCCGATACACGTCCGTCGAGATACCAGCCCATGGCGATCTTCTCGCTGGTCACCTCGGCGTGAAAGTCCACGAACCTCACTCGAATGGCGGGATCCAGTTCCGCCAGAAGCTGGTCGGCTTTGCGGAACGGGCAATCGGTGGCGGGCATGTAAGTACGGCCCTGCAGATTGAAGATCGCGCATTCCACTCCGTTGCGCGCGTGCACGGTGACCACCCCGCGGCCGGGACCTTCGGGGTAATTGGCGGGCCGCAGGAGCCGCGGTTGGCGGGCGAAATAATCGAACAGCTCGCGCTTGTCCCACACGTGGTTGCCGCTGGTAAGCACGTCCAGCCCGAGGGCAAACAACTCTTCCGCCACCGCGGGGGTGATCCCGAATCCGCCGGCCGCATTTTCGGCATTGGCGATGGCCAGGTCGATGTGGTTGGTCTGGCAGATATCCTGGAGATGGTCCGCCACGATCCGGCGTCCCGGTGCGGCGAAAATGTCGCCGATGAAGAGAATCTGCATGCCCTGGATTTCAAGTTAACACGGCACTCCGGGTTGGGCGCGCGCAGCCGGAACATTCGAGTACCGGGTGAGGACGCGCCGCGTCTCCAGGCCGGGGACGCTTCTCGCGTCCGCCCGCTACTGCCCCCTTCCGCCCGCGCCGGGCGGGGAATCGGCCGGCCCAATGGGCCCTGCGTTTCGCGACGCCGATGGCCGCCGGCTCATCGGCGAGTTGCGCGGCTGGCGCATGCCGGCGCCGCTGCTCACGCGCTCCGGCCGGTTCCAACTGCGAGGTGGTTGTGCCGCGTGCCGGCAAAAAGCGCAGTGAAGGCGGAGGGATCCTTCACGGACCGACGGGAGGAGTGGCGCCGGGGCGTTGCCTGCCCACCACGCTGGCCAGCACCACCAGCGCCAGGGCCACCAGCAGGAAAAAGCCGGCCAGCTTCCAGCCGTTGCGGATGAGGAAGCCCTGCGCATCCCGGCCGAGTTGCAGCCCCAGCCAGGCTTCCCCCAGAAAACGGATGGCGCGCGCCAGCACGATCACCGAAAGAAAACGCCAAAACGGGGTGCGGAAGGCGCCCGCCGAGATCACAAAGAACTTCAGCGGCATGGGGGGAACCGGCGTGACCGCGGGGATGAACACGGTCACCAGGCCGTAGCGGTGAAACCATTTCTGGAAGCGGCCCGGGACGGGTTCGGGCGCAGCCTTCCGGCGGAAGAGCCGGTGCCCGTGCCGCGCACCGGTAAACAGCAGGATATTTCCGCCCACCGATCCGATCACCGCCAGGACCGCGGTCAGCCAGGCGATGTACGGTGTTCTGGCGCTATCGGCGGCCACGCCCAGGATCAGGCCGTCCAGCACGGCCGGCAGCGGCACGCCCAGCGAATCGATGGCGCTGAGCAGGAAAACGCCCGCCGGCCCGTAGGCGATCAGGTACTTGGCGACGTGGTCAAGTAGCTTATGCATGGGTCAGATCATATCGGCGAACGACTTCCGCAGCTTGTAGAACCAGGCGTGGCCGGCGATAAACACGACCAGCGAGAGGAGCCACAATTTCCACAGCGGGCCGAAGGCCGGCGCGTGGTGTTCCAGAAACACCGCGCGATAACCGCGCACCAGCACCAGGATCGGATTTTTGGAAAGCAACCGCGCGGCGCCCGGCGGCCAGGAGGCTTCCGGATAACAGATGGGAGTAATGAAAAACCAGATGGTGAGCAGGAAGCCCATGAATTGTCCCAGGTCGCGCACGAACACTCCCAGGGCGGCCAGGAACCAGGCGATTCCGGCGGTGAACAGCACCTGCGGGACCACCAGCACCGGCAGCCAGAGGACCGTCGCGGGGATCGCGTGGCGCACGGCCAGGAGGAACGCGGCGTAGAGGATCACGGCGAAGAATTCGCTGACCAGTCCCGCGGCCACCAGGTTCACCGGCAGGGTTTCCACCGCGAACACCAGTTTCCGGATGAAATTGCGGTGCTCCAGCATGAGCGTGGGGGCGCGTCCGGCAGCCTCGCTGAAGGCCAGCCAGGGCAGCATGCCGCAAAGGTAATAGAGCGCGAACCCGGCGCGGCTGGGGTCGCCCGGGAAGCTCGTGCGCAGCACCATGGCAAAGACAAAGAAATAGGTCAGCATCAACAACAACGGATTGAAGACGGTCCAGAACGAGCCGCCGAAGGAACCGCGGTAGCGGCCCAGGATATCACGCCGAACCATTACCCGGATGAGGCTGCGATTGCGCCAGATGGTGAGCGCCGGGTAAGCGAAGGCGCGGCCCAGCGCACGCAGGCGCTCGCGGCGGCGCAGCAGGGCGCGGGTGGCCACGGAAACCCGCTCCAGGCGCGCGCGCCCTCCTTCCACCACCGCTTCGGCCAGCACGAACGGCCAGCCCCGCTCGTAATACCAGCAGGCGCCCTCGCGCATGGGCGAGACTAGCACCTGGTAGCGGCCGTCCTCGGGCGGCACCTCGATCTCGAAGGCCGCGTGGAAGGCCTCCCCCGGTTTCACCTCGGCCTCCGGCGACACCCGCGGGCCATCCACAATCAGCGTGCCGGTGGCGGCGTCGAACAGGTGATAGCCGACGGCAAACCCCTCCGCCGCGCGCCAGGTTTCGGGCGATTCGTTGCGCACGTCGATTTCGGCGCGAGCCACCCGCGAAGGTTCTTTGAGCGTCACCCGAGGGTTGGGATAGGCCGCGTTCATGAGTATAGCCACGCCGGGTAGCGGTCCTTGACGGCGCCGGTCTTGCGCCCCAGAGCGTAGATTCCGTCGCCGCGCAGGCCTGTTTCCAGCTTATAGCGCCGGAGCAGGTGCACCACCCAGCCGAACTCGGGATGCGGAACGTCGCGGAATTCGCCGGTCTCGAGAAGCGCTACGGCGAAGCCTGAATTTTCCAGGAGCTGATGAATTTCGCGCGGGGTGTACTCGCGGTTGTGGCGCGCATCCACTTCGCCCGTCTCCGCGGGGCGGATGTAGGCGTGGAAGAAACCCGGATGGTAGCCCTGCAGGATGGCCGAGATGCCCCGTAGCGCGGCGATATTGGGAGTGGTCAGCAGCAGGTGGCCGCCGGGCTTCAGAATGCGGTTGACCTCGCTCATCAGGTGCATGGGGTCGGTGAAGAGGTGCTCGATCAGTTCGCAGCAGAGGACCGTGGAAAACCACGCGTCGGGATACGGGAAGCGGTCGTTCTCGGCATCGAAATGGTCGATTTCGCAGACGAAAGTCTCCCCCCCGGTCGAAGTTACCTCGCGGCGATCGACGCGCCCCAGTTGGCCGTAATAGCAGCCGCGAACCTCGCCGTAGCCCAGGTTGCGGGCCAGCGCGGGGGTCATTTGCAGGTAAGCGCCCATTTCCAGGACGCGGTCCGAGGGGCCGCCGGGCGGGACCATTTCGAGGGTCTTCACCAGACGCGTCTGGTGGGTTTCGAGGTAGGACCGCGATTGGGGGGTGACGGCCCAGGTCTCCAGGTAAGCCAGCAGGGGGGATACCGGCTCGCGGGGCGCACCCTGGCCCGGGCTGCCGGCGGAAGGCGCCGGGGAGAGCACTCCCTCACGGGGCGCCTCGTGGGCCCGGCTCGGAGCGGAGCCGCGTCCAGCGGGCGCCTCATTAGCGACCGATTCCTTCTCCGGCGCCACTGCCGGCGCGGCCTGCGCGGCCGCTTTGCCCGCCACCACGGCTTCCAGAAAATCCGCGTATCGCCGCGCCACCGAGGCCCAATTGCACTCCCGGGCCACGTATTCGCGGGCGCGCGCGCCGAGCGCCTGGCAGACTTCGGGACGCGAAACCAGCAGGTTGAGGTATTCGAAAATCAAATCCTCTTCGCCGGGACCGGGGCGCACCGCGGGCGGCACTTTGAGGCACACATCGTCCGGAAATTCCTGGAACGATCCGATTTCCGATACCAGCACGGCCTT
>JASHSS010000676.1 GCA_030038565.1 Bryobacteraceae bacterium | reverse complement strand
GAATGGCTCAAAGGCCAGGGCCGGGGCTACCAGACACGGATCAACCGGATTCTACGGGTGGTGATGGAGAGCCAATCGCCCGGGCCGGCGCACCGGTAGCGCGGCGCAGTACCCGTCCGCCCTTACCGAACCTCAACCGGATACGTCGATGAAGCCATCCGGCCCGTGACGGCTTCCTCTACTACGGCACGCAGTTTGTAGACCCCCGGAGACACCAGGAAGGTGAGTTCGGCATTGACGCCGGTTCCCGCCAGGCGGCTATAGGTTTCGGGCTTGAGGGCCAGATCCATCCTTCCTTCTTTAGCGGTCACGATCTTTCCCTGCGGATCGAAAAACGCCGCCACTATGGTGAGGCGCTGCGACTGCCGGCCGTTCTGTTTCGCGAATTCCAGTTTGGAAATGTCCACGTGCGCAATCACGCGCACCGTCCGGTGGGTTTCGGAGGGCTTTTCCACCTGTAGCGCCAAGGTGGCAGGGACGCCGGTCAAAGCGTCAGACCCCATCACCTCTTTATCGAGGCTGGCCTGCTGTTGATCCTCCGGCGTCTCATCCCGCGCGAAATAGCCGGGCCGCGCTTCCACCGAGTAGGAGGCGCCGTGCACCAGTTTCACCTGGAGTTTGTGGTAGCTTCCGTCGGAGACCACGCCCTGCGGGTTGAAGCTCAGCCGGTAGGTGACTTGCGGGGGCACGCTGGTCTCGCGAATGCCGGCATTCAAATCGTTATTGTTATGGAAGAGCACGCCGCCGGTGCCCTCGGCCAGGTTGCCCATGGCCTCATCCATGACGATGGGCCGCTCGGCTACTTCAGCAGCCTCGGCCTTGGCCCACGCCTGGTACCTGGGGAGCGCGGTGTAGACGGCTCTCTGCGGCGCCGGATCATCGAATCTCTCGCCCGGAGGCAGCTCATCGTAGAGTCCCTTGGTGACCAGGGAGTTGATGACCACGCCGGCGTGCACCGCCTGATCGATGATGCGATCCTGCTGCGGCTCCAGCGTTCCCGCGGCAAATCCGGTGGACGCCAGGAGCAGCACGCGCTCACCGGGCTTCCCGCCCAGGTAATTCACCACGCGCGAGATGGCCGCCAGGGTTTCCAGGGAACTCTGTTTCACCCGGCTCCAGACCTCGTCGGCCTCCAGTTTAATGAACTCGGGGTTGGCGGAACATCGATGCTGGCCCGCCGCCACCACCGCCAGCCGGAGCGTTTCGCGATCCTGCTGGACGGCAATGCGGTAGGCCTGGTACGGGTTCATGCCGGAGCAGACCTTTTCGGAAAACTGCGGATGGATTTTGACCGCGTCGATGGTCTCGAGAAGTTTTTGGGCGTCCGCGGTGAAATCCAATAACGGAGTCCCGGAGGCGGTGAAGATCCCCATCTGGATTCCCGGCTTCAGGGAGGCTTTCACATACCGGCCGGCGGCCGCCTGGGTGCGCTTGAGATCGGCGGTCTCCTCGCCGTAAGTGGCGTTCTTATCGTCGAAAAACAGGGCCAGGAAGCGGGTGGGAGAGGCTACGGCCGGCGCGGCCACGGCGCCTCGCATGGGGACGGCGACGGGCGGCGCGGCCACGGCCCCGCCGGTGGGGGCCGCAGGCGGCGGAGCAGTGGCGGGCTTGATCGCGGAATCGGCGGACCCGGAGGGATTCTCGGAGAAGGCGGCAATTTCGCGCTCCTGCCCATCGTCATAGATCCGGAAATCATCCGATTTCAGGCCGGGAACCGCGCGGCCATGCCGGTCGCGAACGGCGACCCCGATCTCGACAATCCGTGCGTCGGCTCGAAAGGTGTAGGAAGCCTGGGCGACGTAGGGCTGGCTGCTGACACGAATTTCGTCGGAGACCGCCGGTTGCTGCGCCGCGAGCGGCGGGAAGAGCGCCGCGGCCCACAAAACCACCGTCCCATGGAAGCTTCGCGCCATCGCCCCTCCGAAGTGAGCAGCCCTTGCGAATCATTATAGACGTTTTCTTTATGAATTCTTCATGAGTCTCGCCTCCGCCGTCTGGTTCAATGACAAGTGGTGCTTGAGAACTGGCGCAAATCGCTGACTTACAAACCGGCGGGAGGGCTGCGTCCGGGCCTGGGCCTGGCCGACGTGGCCGTGGGGCTGGGCATTCTCACGCTGCTCTACGGGGCGGCCCGCGTGGGCGCCGAGTCGCTGGTGCGCTTCAACCCGCCGGAGCAGGTGCCGGCGATCAGCCTGAGCCCCTGGGCGCTGCCGAATTATGCCGCCCGTTCCACCCTGCGGATGTTCGTGGCGCTGGCCTGCTCCACGCTCTTCACATTTATATACGGATACGCCGCCGCGCGCAGCCGCCGGGCTGAAAAGGTGCTCGTGCCGCTGCTCGACATCCTGCAATCGGTGCCCGTGCTGGGCTTCCTCTCGGTCACCGTCACCGCGTTTATCGCCCTGTTTCGCGGCAGCCTGCTGGGGCTGGAAGCGGCCTCCATCTTCGCCATTTTCACGGCCCAGGCGTGGAATATGACCTTTTCGTTTTACCAGTCGCTGCGCTCGGTGCCGCAGGAACTCGACGAAATGGCCACGCTTTACCGTCTCTCGCGCTGGGAGCGCTTCACCCGCCTGGAGTTGCCCGCCGCCGCCATCGGGCTGCTGTGGAACGCCATGATGAGCTTCGGCGGCGGCTGGTTCTTCCTGGCCGCCAGCGAGGCCATCAGCGTATTGAACCGCCAGTACACGTTGCCCGGCCTGGGGTCGTATGTGGCAGCCGCGGTGGATGCCCGCAACCTGCCCGCGCTGGGTTGGGCCATCCTCACCATGGTCGCGCTGATCGTGCTGATCGACCAGTTCTTCTGGAAGCCGCTGGTGACGGTGGCCGATCGCTACAAGCTGGAGCTGAGCGCCGGCCAACCGCGCCGCTTCTGGCTGGTGGACCTGTGGCGCTCGGCCCGGCTGCCGCGCTATCTGGGCGCGCTGGCCCATCCGCCGCTGGCCTGGATCGATCGGCGGCTCAGCCACCTGACCGCCGCTCCCGCGCGCCCCGCGCCGCGCAAAAAACCATCCGAACTGGCGGACAGGGTCTACAACGCCAGCCTGCTGATTGCGGTAGCCGGCCTGATGGTGGCGGCGGCTCGCTTCGTGCTTTCCGGGGTGGGTCTCCACGAGGTGGGCCACGCCGCCCTGCTGGGCCTGATCACCTGCGCGCGGGTGATCCTTCTGATCGCCGCAGCCACCGTGGTATGGACGCCCGTGGGCGTAGCCATCGGCTTCAGCCCCAGGCTGGCCTCCATCTCCCAGCCGGTGGTGCAGGTGCTGGCCTCCTTCCCGGCCAATTTTCTGTTCCCCTTCGCCACCATGGGATTCATCCGCCTGGGCCTGAGCCTGAATTGGGGCAGCATGTTTCTGATGGCGCTGGGCTCGCAGTGGTACCTGCTGTTCAACGTGATTGGCGGCGCGCAGAGCATTCCCAACGATCTCCGGGAGATGTCCGCGAGCTTCGGCCTGCGGCGGGCCCGCGAGTGGCGCGTGCTGATCGGCCCGGGGATTTTCGGCGCCTGGGTGACCGGGGCGATCACCGCTTCGGGCGGCGCCTGGAACGCCAGCATCGTCTCGGAGATGGTCTCGTGGGGCAATACCACGCTGACCGCCACGGGGTTGGGATCGTACATCGCGCAGGCCACATCTAGAGGAGACTGGCCGCGCATCGTGCTGGGCGTCGGGATGATGAGCATTTTCGTGGTCGGCATCAACCGCATGCTGTGGCGGCGGCTCTACGACCTGGCGGAGACGAAATACCGGCTCGGGTGAGCCGTGGAGGAGAAAACCATGCAAGCCATCCCACCGGTGAAAGCCATTCTGAAGGCCGAAATGGTGGATAAGACCTTCCCGCTTCCGGCGGGCGGCGAGCAGACCGTACTGGAGCGCGTGACGGTACACCTTTCGGAGGGCGAGGTGGTGGCGCTGCTGGGGCGCAGCGGATCGGGCAAGAGCACGCTGTTGCGCATTCTGGCGGGCCTGATCGAACCCAGCGGGGGACGCGTCCTGATGCATGGACAGCCCCTCCGCGGCCCCAACCAGGGGGTGGCCATGGTGTTTCAGAGCTTCGCGCTGCTTCCCTGGCTGACGGTGCAGGAAAATGCCGAACTGGGCCTTTTCGCCCGCGGTCTGGACCGCCAGGAGGCGGCCGCCGAAGCCACCCTGGCGCTCAGCATGGTGGGGCTGGAGGGGTTCGAGGGCGCTTATCCGCGCGAGCTTTCGGGCGGCATGCGCCAGCGCGTGGGTTTCGCGCGCGCCTTCGTCATGAAGCCCGACGTGCTGATGATGGACGAGCCGTTCAGCGCGCTGGATGTGCTCACCGCCGAGAACCTGCGCGGCGAAATCAGCGACCTATGGGAGCGCGGCAAGTTTCCGGCCAAGAGCATCCTGGTGGTCACCCACAACATCGAAGAAGCGGTCCTGCTGGCCGACCGCGTGGTGGTGCTGGGCGCCAATCCCGGGGCCATCCGCGGGGAGGTGAAGGTGGACCTGCCCCGCCCGCGGCACACCAAGAACCCGCGCTTCGTGCAACTGGTGGACTACATCTACACCGTGATGACCAACCCGCAGGCTCCCGTCACCGGCCTTCCCGAAAAGGCCGCGGCCGACCGCCGCTTCCCCATGCTGCCGCACAGCCGCGTGGGAGGAGTGAGCGGCCTGTTGGAAATCGTCAACGACCGCGGCGGGCGCGAAGACCTGCCCCAACTGGCCGAGAGCCTGCGCCTGGAAGTAGACGACCTGCTGCCGGCGGTGGATGCCGCAGCCCTGCTGGGATTCGCCGAAGTGTCGCAGGGCGACGTGGTCATCCTGCCCGCCGGCACCGAATTCGCCAAGGCCAACGTACATCGCAGCCACCAGATTTTCAAGGAACAGTTGCTCCACAACGTGCCCTTCATGTCCACCGTGGTAGAAGCCCTGCGCCAGAAGCACGACGGCCGCATCGGCAAGGAGTTCCTGCTGGATATCCTGGACGAGCACTTCTCCGCCAGCGAGGCCGAGCGCCAGTTTCAGACCATGGTGGAATGGGGCCGCTACGCGCAACTGTTCGAGTACGACGCCGACGAGGAGCGGTTGTATGCCGTGGAAACGGAGGAGCCACAGGCCGCGGAGTGAGGGGGCGAAACACGGGGGCGCCGCCGGGGGGGGCATGACAGCCAGTTTTTCAGAGGAATTGTTGACGGGCGAATCTCAAAGGTCCATACTTCCCTGAAGGATCGGCGCCAGGCGGCTGCCGGTGGCTTCTCTTGGGCGGCGCCGTGGTTCAACTTCCGGCAAATCCCGGACTGCGAGCGCGAAAAATGGCAACCAACGTAGACATTGGCACCCGGATCAGGAATGCAGGCAAATATGTGGTCCCTGCGATTGTTATAGCCGCAGTAATTGCTCCCGTGTTTGTGTCCCTGAACTCCAATACCATCACCCCACCACTCACCGTGGTGGCATCCGTGAACCAATCGGCCGGGAACGTGGGCATCGCCGGACGCGTGCTTCAGGACGGCGCCCCCATCGACAAGGCGACGGTGTGGACCGTCGTCGATTTCGAGAAAGGCCAGCACGCCTCCCCGGCCCCGGCTCAGACCGATGGTACGGGCGGGTTCACGATTGGTCCGTTAACAGGCGTGCCGGGAGCGGTCGCCGACGCCACCATCTACGCCAGGAAGGTGATTCCAGGCCATTGGTTCAAAGCGGACGAGACGCTTCGCGGGCAGGATCTGGTGCAACTGGCGGGCGAAACCAAGCCCCAGCCCGACGAATTCGTGCCTCTGCCGCTGCTTTCGCTCCTTCCGCTTGCGTTCGTATTCGCGGCCAGCTTCCTGCTCCCGTTTTTCTTTGAGCAGACCATGCGGAAGTATCGGGTCGGGGTGGTACTCGCATTTGCGGCTACCCTTCTCATGATTGTTTATATTTCGTTGGGCCTGCAAACGGTCACCAAGGAAGGAAAGTCGAAGGAGATCCTGCAACTGGGGTTTGCCTCGATCTATCGAAGCAGTTATGTGAAGGACGTACCGCTCGAGTGGGTATTCTCGTTTACGGCGCCTCCTGCGAAGCGCCCCGAAGCTCCTGCCCAATCCCCGCCAGCCAACACCACGCCGGCGCCTGCTCCGGAGCAGACCCCGGCTAAGGGAAACGCCCCTCCGCAGAATCCATCCGGCGCCACAGCCTCGCAGCCGGCCATCGTGCAGCAGGCAGCTACTCCGGTGCAGCCGGCGGCGCCGGATGTCGATCACGGTTTCGGAGCGCCCTTGTGGGTGATCCTGGTCTCGGTGCTCGGCGCGAGCGTCGTGACGGTGGGCTTGATCGTGGGCGAGATTACCAAGATAGCGGAGATCGCCGGCGGCGATGCAAAAACGGAAAATTCGCCAGCGGGCAATGGGGAACCGGCCGTAAGCCCCAAAGTGATCCGCGAACATATACAGACGCTGGTGCAACATCAGTTCTTCATTCTGTTTGCGCCCATCACGGCGATTTTTGTTTACCAAGCCCTGGTGGTAGGCGCGGCGGCTTCGTCGTCCCTGATGGTGGGACTGGCGGCCCTGGGGGCCGGTCCTTCTCTAAGCGCGCTCCTGACCAAAGCGGGTGCAGCCGCAACGAAGCTGTTTCAGTAGTGCCTGCGCCGCCGGCGGCCGGCCCCAGCCGAATCTCGTATAGAGTGGTACTACGCCCTGACGGATGGCGGGTTTTTTGGGCATGCGATGACGGAAGATCCTGTCGTTTGACGGACACACCGGGGCGATTCGAGTTCGGTGGTCATGTGGGAGAGGAGAATCATGAGTAGTGCTGCCAAGAAAGCCCCTAAGATCCTGGTGATCGATGTTGGGGGAACG
>JASHSS010000675.1 GCA_030038565.1 Bryobacteraceae bacterium | reverse complement strand
GGCGGGATCTCAGTGCATTTTGGAAACGGCAACGGCACGTTTCAGGCCGCGCAAACGATTTCCACCCCGGCGTATCCATACGCCATCGCCGCGGCGGACGTGAACAACGACGGCAAGCCGGATCTGGTGGTGTCCGATGCGCAAAATGGCGTCATGATGATCCTGCTCAATGCCGGAGACGGCTCCTTTCCCACCGTCTCCAGTTACGTCGACGCCTCGTTTGAAGATGTTCAATTCTTCGTCATGGACTTCGACTGGGACGGCAATCCCGATATCGTTTCCGGCGCGGGGCACCCTGACGCTCTGATGCAGGCGATCTACACGAATTCCCTCACCGTCCTGTTCGGAAACGGTGACGGCACGTTTTACGGAATTCCCGCGTACTCGATTGGCCAAGCCGCACAGCCGGGCGGGTTGACGGTCGCGGACTTTAACGGTGATGGCAAACTGGATGCTGTAGCCGGGTCCACGACCGGCATCTCGGTGTTGATTGGAAACGGTGACGGAACATTAACCACGCAAAACGTGACGAAACAACAGGGAAGCGGCTCGGTTGCCGCCGGCCAGTTCACCGGCAGCGGGCATACGGATTTCGTCGCCACCGGCGCGAGCTTTACCTTTTCGAGCAGCATTTCCCTGTACGCGGGCAATGGAAATGGAACCTTTCAGGCACCCGTTTCTATTCCCACCCCGGCCACTCTGGCCGCCAGCGCAGCCGTGGGCGATTTCAACGGCGACGGCAAGCTGGATTTCGCGGTGGTGGATTCCCAGGGCGGGACCTCCTCCATGGCCTACGTTTATCTTGGCAATGGCAACGGAACTTTCCAGAATCCGAAAACCTTCGTGGTAGGCTCCGCTCCCCAGAACTTGCAGGTAGCGGATGTGAACGGCGACAACAAGCCGGATCTGGTGGTGACCAACACCGGCACCTTTGGTTCCACAACGGATATGGGGAACGTCGCGGTTCTGTTGGGCAACGGCGACGGCACGTTTCAGCCGGCGGTCACTTACTCCGCGGGGGTGAATCCGGTGTTTACGCTGGTGACCGACATCAACGGCGACGGCAAACCCGATCTGATTACCTCAACCGAGTTGAACGCCAACACCTTCACGTATGGCTTGAGCGTGCGCTTGAATCAAGGCGGAGGCGCTTTCGGGGCCGCTCAACCGTTTACTTCTAACTTCGGCCCAACGGAGATCGGCGCGGGGGACTTCAACAACGACGGCAAAGTGGACCTGCTGGTGGGACACTGTTGCGGCAACACGGAAATGGGCTATTTCCTGGGCAATGGGAATGGGACCTTTCAGCCGGAGGTGCTGTTTATCTCGGGGCAGGGACAGGAGAACGTAAGGGTGGCCAATACCACCGGCGGCAGCACACCCAATGCGCTTTTCACCATGGAGGGCGTATATGTCGCCTCGCTGATGAATATCGGCTCGTTGACCACCCCGATCACCATTCAGACGGTCCCCTCCGGTCTCCAATTCACCGTGGACGGAACGGCCTACACCGCTCCCCAGACGCTCAACCTTTCGCAGGTCAGCCACACCATCGCTGTGGCTTCGCCGCAGGCGGGCCCGGCCGGCACCGAGTACACGTTTGCGAACTGGAGCGATGGCGGAGCGGCTTCGCACAGCATCACGGTAGGGGCTTCCGCCGCTACCTACACCGCTACCTTCACTACGCAGTATCTGCTCACCACCGCGGTTTCTCCGGCCGGCGCGGGCGCCGTGACAGCCAACCCATCCGGAACTTACTTCAACTCCGGCACGAATGTCCAGTTAAGCGCATCGGCTAGCGCGGGCTATCAATTCAGCACCTGGAGCGGCGATCTGAGCGGCAGCACGAACCCCCAATCCATCGCCATGAACGCTTCCCACAGCGTGACCGCCAACTTCACCGCGGTCATTTCGGCCTGCACCTTGGCCCTCAGCCCTACATCGGCGAGCCTGCCGCCCACCGGGACCTCCACGGAGGAGACCTGTCCTAACAATTCCGGGCAGCCGAACTGTGGGGTTGGGCCGGAGGTTCCGCAGTCGTTCACCGTCACGCCCAGCGCGACTTGCGGACCGTGGACAGCGACATCCTCGAACCCCGGATTCCTGCAGATCCTCTCGGGCGCCGGTAGTGGTTCGGGCAGCGTCCGTTTCGCCCAACTCACCAATACCCACAACGGGCAACAGAGCAACACCATCACGGTGGCCAGCGGGTCTTCGTCGGCGACGTTTACGGTGACCGAGGCGGGGTCGGGGGATAACCAGACCTATCGGGAGGTCTATGCGCTGTACGAACAACTGCTGGGGCGCGACCCCGACGCGGGAGGCTTCGCGTTCTGGACCGGGGTGGGCGGCGCCGGCCTGGGGCAGATGGCCGACGACTTCCTGACCAGTCCGGAGGCCTTTAACAGCGACTTCGCGGTAATGGCGGCGTACCAGGCGGCCACCGGCACCCCGCCCACTTACTCCCAATACGCGACGGCGGTGGCGGCCATTCGGGCCGGAGTTCAGACGGTGCCGGGGCTGTTCAGTTCGCTGATCGGCTCCGGCTACACGGGAACCACGCTTTACCAGAATCTCTTGAACCGGGCGCCGGGGACGGCGGACTCCAGTTGTATCAACACTGGCTTGTCCGCGTGCTTCCAAATCATCATCGGATACCCGTCGAACACGACACCGGTGGGGGCCGCGAACAACGAGTTTCAAAGCACGGGGAGTTATCACACTACTCTGGCTGCGGACCACACCAATGCGCTGTACGTTCAGATGGTTTATTACGTCACCCTGGACCGGGACCCGGACCCGAGCGGCTTCAGTTTCTGGTTAGGGGTGGCCAACACGGGCGGACCGGGCATATTGTTCCAGGGGTCGGCGGGTTACCCGACGCGCATCCAGATTCTGGGGCCGGGTACGCCGAACCAGGGCTTCATCGGCAGTACCGAGTTTCAGGGTTTGTTTGCCAACTAGCGCATGGTCTCCGGGCCAAGTCATCCGGCGCTGAAGGAGGCGGCCAACGGAGCTGCGGAGTCCTGCCGGGATAGCAGCGTTGTGCTTCCGCCGCCATCCGCCGGCAGGTCGGACTGGCCTGTTTGCTGCGCTTCTTGATCGTCTGGTTCAGGTGTTCAGCGCCGGTGGAGAACGTGAGTTGGTGGGCCCCGCCCGCACAGCTATCCCATCCGCCGTCGCGGCGTCTATCGAAACATGGAACTTGATGCCCTCTGGCGCGACCTGCGATTCGGAGTCCGTATGCTGGGGAAACGGCCCGCCCTTTCGTTGGTAGCGCTGGGTTCTCTGGCGCTCGGAATTGGCGCGGTCACCGCCATCTTCAGCGTGGTGGATGGCGTACTCATCTCGCCCTACCCCTACGCCCATCCCGACCGGATCTGGGCTCCGCAGGTGCAGGACGCCCAGAATCCCAACCGCGTTCTGCCCGCTTGCCCCTACGCCGACTTGCGCCTGATCGCTCAGTTGCCCGGCGTCTCGATGGCGATGGCCACCGATCCCCTCATGGCCCTGCTCACCGGAGGCCGCCCGCCGGAGAACTTCCGCGCCATCGCCGTCACGGCCAACGCCTTCCAGTTTCTGGGCGTCCCCACGGTGATCGGTCGCCCGATCCTGCCCACCGATATCCGGCCCGGCGGGGAAGCCGAACCCGTCATCGTGCTCAGCTTCCGCGCCTGGCAGCACTTGTTCAATGCCAGTCCGGAAGCCCTTGGCCAGACCGTGGTGCTCGACGACGTGCCGCGTACCGTCATCGGCGTGATGCCGCCGCGTTTCGGCTGGTGGACCAACGATGGCGGCTGGGTCCCGCTGGCCACCAGCCTGCGCGCCGATGCTACGGTCTTTCCCATTCTCCGCCTTCGTCCCGGTGTCTCCCGGCAGGCCGCCGAAGAGCAGTACCGCGCGCTTGAGAACCAACTCGCCCGGCAGTTTCCCGCCCGCTTCCCCAAGAACGGATTCCGTGCCTCGCTGATTAACTACATGGACATCACCGTGGCATCCGGCGAGATGCGTTCCAGCCTGCAACTGCTGTTCGGCGCGGTCGCCTTCCTCCTGCTGATCGCTTGCGCTAATGTGGCCAACCTGCAGATGACCGGGGCCACCGCCCGCGCCCGCGAGATCGCACTCCGCATGGCGGTCGGCGCCGGCCGGCCGCGGGTGCTGGCCCAACTTCTCACCGAAAACATCGTACTGTCGCTGACGGGCGGGATTCTCGGCGTTCTGCTGGCCCTCGGCATCACCCGCGGGGTGGTTTACCTGATGCCCGAATTCTACGTCCCCAACGAGGCCCGCATCTCGGTCAACGGGCCCGTGCTGCTGTTTTCGCTCGCCGTTTCGATTCTCACTGGTATCCTCTTCGGGCTGGCCCCCGCCCTGCAGTGCGCGCGACTGGACCTGGTCGAAGCCCTCAAGGATTCCGCCCGCGGGTCGAACTCCAGCGCCGCTGGTTCGCGCACCCGCAACCTGCTGGTAGTCGCCGCCGTCGCGCTCTCCGTGATCCTGCTGGCCGGCGCCAGCCTGACCATTCGCGGATTCGAGAACCTGCAGCACGTCGATCCCGGGTTCCAGCT
>JASHSS010000674.1 GCA_030038565.1 Bryobacteraceae bacterium | reverse complement strand
CGTCATGGCGCGGCGCGCCACCCAAAGGGGTGAAAAACCGGCGCAGGTTTTCGACCGTGCCCCACCCTCCGCGCGGCGCGCCGGTTTCTTTTGTGCGTCTTCATGAGGTGGGCGGCCATGGGCCTGCGGACCCCGACCGCGGGGCAGGCGATTCGCCTGTCCCGCCGCGATCCCGGAACCGCAGCGTGGCCTGCGCTGGCGTTAGCGTAAAATGTTACGAATGGCAAAACTCAGACCGATGCTCTTTACCGCCGGAGGACTGGCTCTGGCGGCGCTGGCGGCAATCTTGAACGCCCAACATACCGGCTACGATCCGGCCCTCTGGAGCGGCCTGCGCTATCGCATGATCGGCCCCGAACGCGGCGGGCGCGTCACGGCGGTAACCGGCGTGCCTTCCGAGCCTTATACCTTTTATATGGGATCCACCGGCGGCGGCGTGTGGAAGACCGTCGATGCCGGACATACCTGGACCAACATCTCCGACGGCTACTTTTCGGTCGCCTCCATGGGCGCCATCGAGGTGTCGCTTTCCAATCCCGAGGTGGTGTACGCCGGCACGGGATCCTCAAAAATCCGCAGCAATGTTTCCATCGGCCGGGGAATCTACAAATCCACCGATGCCGGGAAGACCTGGACGTTCGCCGGCTTGCGGGACACCGGACAAATCTCCACCATCCGGGTGAACCCCACCAATCCGGACCTGGTGTACGTGGCGGCGCTGGGCAATCCCTTCGTGCCCAACAAGGAGCGCGGCGTGTACCGCTCCACCGACGGCGGGAAGAGCTGGAAACAGGTGCTGTACCTCTCCGACGACCTGGGGGCGGCCGACCTGGAACTGCAGCCGGGCAATCCCAAGGTGATCTTCGCCTGCATGTGGCACGGGCAGCGCAAGCCCTGGACCATCGTCAGCGGCGCGCGCGAGGGCGGTATCTATAAGAGCACCGATGGCGGCGATACCTGGAACAAGCTCGCGGGCGGCCTGCCGCACGAACTGTTCGGACGCGCCAACGTGGCGATTTCGGCGGCCCAACCCGAGCGCATCTACGCGCTGATCGAAGCCAAGCCCGGTTCCGGCCTGTACCGATCGGAAGACTCCGGCGCCACCTGGTCGCTGGTAAACGGATCGAGCGCCATCATCACGCGTCCCTTCTATTACGACACGCTGGGAGTGGACCCCCATAACGCGGACGTGGTTTTCATCGGCGACGAGAGCTGGTTCAAGAGCACCGATGGCGGCAAGACCGTGCGCCGCGCGCAGGCGCCTCACGGCGATCACCACGATATCTGGATCAATCCCAAAAACTCGGAGTACATGATCCAATCCAACGACGGCGGCGCCAACGTGTCGCTCGATGGCGGCCGGACCTGGAGCACGCAGGCCAATCAGCCCACGGCGGAGATTTACCAGGTAGCGGTGGACGATCAGTATCCCTACCTGGTTTACGGCGCGCAGCAGGACAATACTACCGTCATCGTGCCCAGCCTGCCGCTCGGCAACGGGCAGGAGTTTCGCGTGGGGCCCGGGTGCGAGACGGGGCCGATCATTCCGAACCCGGCCAACCCGGAGGTGGTGTACGGAAGCTGCAAAGGCCAGTTCTCGGTCGAGAACCTGACCACCACCGACGAAATGCGCTACTGGGTGGGGGCGGAGTCGCTCTACGGCAACGGCGGCGGCACGCTGATTTACCGCTTCCAGCGGGTTTCTCCGATGGAGGTTTCGCCGTTTCCGCCGCACGCGGTGTACTACGGTTCGCAATACCTGCATCGCACCGCGGATGGCGGGGTGACGTGGCAGAAGATCAGCCCGGACCTGACCGCCGATCCGCCCGGCGAGCCGCAGGAACCCTCCGGCACGCCGATTACGCGCGACGCCACCGGCGAAGAGGTTTACAGCACGCTCTACGCGATTCGCGAATCGCCCTTACAAAAGGGTCTCATCTGGACTGGATCGAACGACGGCCTGGTGCAGGTGACGCGGGATAGCGGAGGCCACTGGGAGAACGTGACGCCGAAGGATCTGCCGCCGGGCGGGCGCGTGCAGAACATCGAACCCAGCCCGCACCACCCGGGGACGGCCTACGTGGCGATCTACCGGTACCTGTTGGGCGATTTCGCTCCGTACATCTACCGCACCAAAGATTTCGGCAAGAGCTGGACGCGGCTTACGGACGGCTCGAACGGTATCGCCAAGGATGAACCCACGCGCGTGGTGCGCGAAGATCCGGCCCGCGAGGGGCTGCTTTACGCCGGCACCGAATTCGGCATGTACATCTCCTTCGACGACGGAGCGCACTGGCAATCGTTCCAACAGAACCTGCCGGTAACGCCGGTGACCGATATCAAGGTAGCGCACAGAGACCTGGTGGTATCGACCCAGGGCCGGTCGTTCTGGATTCTGGACGACCTTACCCCGGTGGAGCAACTGAGCGCCACAGTGACCACCGCGGACGCCTGGCTGTACCCGCCGCGGGAAGCCGTGCGCACTCCGGCGCGCGGGTTCGGAGGCGGACTCGCGGGCCGTTCGGGCGTGCAGTATCCCGCGGCCGGCGCCGGCATCGATTATTACCTGCGGTCGGCGCCTTCGGGCGATATCACGCTGGAGGTGCTCGACGCAACGGGCAAGCCGGTGCGCAAGTTTTCCAGCGCCGGCGCGGGCGCCACGGAACGCCCGCAGGAGAACGATTTCGCCGCGGCCGACGAGGAAGAGGCTGGCGGAGGAGGCGGTGGCGGACGCGGAGGGCGTGGCGGCCAGACGCATCTGGATAAGACTGCCGGACTGCATCGCTTCACCTGGGATCTGCGCTACCCCGGACCCTGGCAAAGCGCCTCCCGTCCGGAGGGTCCCAACGGCCCCATGGCCGTGCCTGGAAAATACACGGTGCGTTTGACGATGGGTTCGTGGAGCGCGGCGGAGCCGCTGGTGGTGATCGAGGATCCGCGGGTGACCAAGGCGGGCGTGACTACCGCCGACTTGCGCGAGCAATTCGAGCACAACATGAAGGTGCGGCAACTGGTGAGCGACGTGAACCAGGCGGTGGCCAAACTGCGCGCCCAACAGGCCAGGTTACGGGACGCCGCCGCCCACGCGCCCTCCGGTCCGGCGGCGGCGGAACTGGCCAACCTGAACGACCTGGCCGGCCGCCTGCTGACGCCGCCGATCCGCTATAGCCAGCCGGGACTGCAGACCCACATCACGTATTTGTACGGCATGACCAACAGTACCGACCAGAAGATCGGCCGCGACGCCATCGAACGCTACAACACGGTGCGCAAATCGCTCGACGAGATCGAGGACGAGATAAACAAAGTTACGGGGGGGAAGTAAGTAGGCCTGTGGGCCGACTCGCTGGCGTCGCGGCTCCGGTTCGGCTCCTACTGCTCTCGCAGAACCGTCACCGGATCCAAGCGCGTGGCGCGGCGCGCCGGCAGCACGCACGCCGCCAGGCCGGTCAGCCCCAGGGTGAGGACCACCGCCGACAGGACCATCGGATCGAGCGGCTGCACCCCGTAGAGTTGGCCCGCCAGCACCGTGCGCAGGGCCAGAGACCCTGTCACGCCGAGCAGCAACCCCGCGCCCACCAGCCACAGGGCTTCGCCGACCACCAGCTTCACCACCCCGGCGGCGGTGGCGCCCAGGGCCGTGCGGATGCCGATTTCGCGCCGCCGTTGCGTCACCAGGTAGGCCAGCACGCCGTAGATGCCCACCCCCGAGAGGAACAGCGCCAGGCCGGCGAAAAACAGGGCCAGGGTGAGCGAAGCGCGCCGCGGCGCCAGCGCCAGGTCGCCGCGCTCCTCCATGGTGTGTACGTCGAATAACGCCAGGCTCGGCGCGATGGCGGCGAAGCGGGCGCGCACGGCGCTCATGATCGCGGAGGCGCGGCCCGAGGTCTTAATTACCAGCGCGTATCCGTTACGGACGTTTTGCGCGTAAGGCAGGTAATAGGCGCCCACCGGATTGCCGTTGCCCTCCACGTTGGACGTATGAACCGGCCGGATCACCCCCACTACGGTCATCCAGTGGGTGTGCTCGTCGGTCTTCAGCAGGTTGTGGATGTCCTGCGGCAAAAACATGCGCCGGCCGATGGGGTTCGCGTGCGGCCAGAAGTGGCGCGCCAGGGGCTCGTCCACGATGATGGCTCCGGGCGCGGACGCGCGATCGCGCGCATCGAACGGGCGCCCCGCGACCATGGGAATGTGCATGGCCTCGAAGTAGCCCGGCGTGACCGTCACCTGTTCGGGGGAAATCAGCGACTCTCCGGGCTTCATGATGTACCCTTCCGCCACGATCACGCTGTCGCTGCGGTTGCCGCCCCAGGGGATCGTGGTAGTGGCGCCGGCGGCCGTGACGCCCGGAATGGCGCGAATGGCGGCCAGCGCACGGTCCATCAACTCGCTCACGTCGGCTTCTTTGGGATAGAGCGATTCCGGCACGCTCGTCGCAGCCGTCACCACGCCCTTCACGTCGAATCCCGGATCGACCCGCAGCAACTGGCGGAAACTGGCCAGAATCAAGCCCGCTCCCGCCAGCAGCACGAAGGCCAGCCCGACCTGGGCCACCACCAGGACTTGCCGCACACGCCGGGCGCGCCGTCCGCCGGTGCCCGTGCGGCTCTCTTCGCGCAGCACCTCACTGGCCCGCGCCCGAACCACCTGGACCGCCGGGACCGCGCCGATGACGATTCCGACCAGGGCCGCCGTGAACAGCATTGCCAGCACCACCATCCCATCTACGCGTACCTCGCCCGAGCGCGGCAGGGTTTGAATGGCTCCGTGCGCCAGGGCGTCCAGCAGAAGTGTGCCCAGCGCGGCCCCCAGCGCGCCTCCGGCCAACGCCAGCAGAGTGCTTTCCGTGACCAACTGGCCGATCAGGCTTCCCGCCCGCGCACCCAATGCCAGGCGGGTGGCGAATTCCTTGCGCCGCAGGGCGGTCCGCGCCAGCACCAGGTTAGCCACGTTCACCACGCCGATCAGCAGCACGAATGCCGCGCCTCCCCACAGCAGGTAGAGCGCTCCGCGCACCTGCTTCACCAGCATGTCGTCGAGGGGCAGAACCACGGTGTGGAAGCCCGCGTTGAGGAGCAGTTCTTTCAGGTTTGGAAAGCGGTCGAGGTTGGCGCGGTTGACGGCATCCACCTGGGCCTGGGCCTGCTCCAGGGTGGCCCCCGCCTTCAAACGCCCGATGCTCTGCCAGTTGTTGGAATGGTGCACCTCGCGCTCGTCCGCGGTGAACGCGGCGGGCGTCCAGAGGCGCACGTCGGGATTAATGAAGTTGAAGCCCGCGGGCATCACCCCCACCACCGTGAACGGTTGCCCGCCGATGCGGACATCGCGGCCGAGCGCCGCCTGTGGGCTTCCGAAGATCTGCCGGCTCAGCCCGTCGTTCAGAATCGCCTTGTGGTTGGCCCCGGGTTCGCCTTCGGCCTCGGTAAAGGCGCGGCCGTAGGCCGGCGAGACGCGCAGCAGACGGAACAGCGAAGGCGTCGTAATCATGCCTGCGGCACGTTCCGGTAGGCCCTGGATCTCGATGGTCTGACCGGTCGTGCGGAACAGCGCCTGGTCCGAGAAGGCGTGGACGTCGCGTAGGCGGTCGTAGTAATCGCCCGAGGCGCTGTTGTAGCCGAAGTCGGCGCCGGCCTTGGGGTAGCGGTTGGCCATCAGAAGGATGGATCGCGCCTCCGGCACGGGCAGCGGCCGCAGCAGCACGGAATTGACCACCGCGAACGTGGTGGTGTTGGCGGCGATACAAATGGCGATGGTCAGCACCACCGTAAGGGTGAATCCTTTGTCGCCCGCGAGCGAGCGGACGGCGTGCCGGAGGTTGCGGAAGGCGGATCCCATAGTAGCTCATACGCGCGGGGCGCGCAGAAGTTCGCACCTATGCGGCGAAACTGAGCCGCGATGTCGAAGGGCCTCGGGCCGCCGGCATCGGGCCCAGAGGGCACCCCAGCGGGCGCCCCCGCGCGTCGAGCGGCAGAGCCGCTACCGATCGAACAGCGTGAAATCGATCCACTGCGCGGCGCTGCGCGGCTTTTTCTCCAGGCGGTCGAAAACCATCAGCTCCAGGGTGTAATCGCCGGGCGGCAGGGTTGGCGGAATCCGAATGGCTCCGCCAATCCGGAGGGGCCCCGTGGAGCGCGACGCGCTCATCTCCAGGGGAACCGGCTGGCCGGCCAGAATCTGCTCCGGGCCGCGAAACAGATTCACCGCCGTTTCAATGTTCGGCCTTCCGGCCCGCTCGCCGGTCAGCGGCCCGTACACCGTGCAGGTGTAACGGAGTTCAGCGCCGCCGGACGCGAACACGCGGGTCACGGCACTGCCGGCGCCCAGCACCCCCGCCCGCGTCAGCCCGGCATTCCGCGCGTCGTCCGAATCATACAGTTGCAGGCTGGATAGCAAGATGCCTGGGCGATTGAAATCCGGAATCTCGACGAACGTCGCCGCCGACCCGAGCCGTCCCGAGTTGGCGTCCCGCACCGCCACGCGGAATTGATAGGGACCGGGCTTGGGAATCGCCGCATCCAGTCCGTAAACCAGGCCCGACGCCACAATCCCGTTCATCTCGTCCGCGGTCATCGACGCGCTGAAAGTCTTATCGCTGCTGGTGACCGCCTCGTTGTTTTCTCCGTAGGCTGCCGCCACTACGTCCAGCTTCAGTTGCTTCTTTCCTCCCGGCGCATCCTGAAAAGCCAGGCCGTGCGCATCGATCGCCAGCATGGCGCGCAGCAATGCCCCGCGGCGGCCGGTCTTGGGGTCTTTCGATCCGGCGGAATAGAAGACGCTCAGGTGTACCGGGAAACCGTTCGAGTGGAACGGCGAAAACAGCGCCTGGCGTAATTCCTGCCGGCCGGATTCGAAGGATGCCGGCTCCCGGGCCGGCGGATCGGGAGTTCCAACGAAGCCGTTGCGCGAGCGCACATGCAGGCCCGCGCGCAGGACCTTGACCTCGATCCGGTGGAACTGTGGCTGGCCGCGCACTTTCTCGAAATCCTCGCGCTCGGGCTGGTAGCCGATCAGATAATAGCCGCCCATGTCGTCAAGGGCGGTTGCCAATCCCTGGACCAGATCGTTGTTGTCGTGAAAGAACGTTCCGCCGGTTCCGCGAGCCAGTTGGTCCAGACTGGCCTGCAACGCGCGATAGGGCGCTTCGCGCGCGTTTGCCGTTCGCAGCCCGCCCGCCTTCGGGCCGGCATCCAGGGCGGTTGCATCGAAAGACACCAGGCCGCGCGGGTCGAGCGCATAAATAGCCACCGAGGCGCGGTTGGCGAACTGGACGATTCCGCCCGCCGATTGGGCGAAGCCGTCCGAAAAAAATGCGATGGCTTTGCGGCCGGGCATCTCCCGCAATCCTTGAATCGCATACGCCAGGGCGCTGAACGTGCCGCTGGAAAGAGCCGGGGATCGAACCGCATCCAGGCGCTCTTTGATCTCTTTCTGGTACAGGAGGTCGGCGGCAGGCTGGCTGACAGGAGTGTACCAGGTGAAAGCGGTACGGCCCGGGAAATAGTGGATCCGGTCGATGGCGGCATACAGTTGGCGCTTATCGTTGGTCAGTTGCGCCAGGATCCCCATGCCGCCCGAACTGGTCATCACCGATACCAGGTCGCCCGGCTGCATGTACCGGTCGATAAAGCTCTTCATGGCCCTTCGCACGTTGACGATGTCGTCCGTGGAAAGGCCCAGGTCGTCGGCAATCATCACCAGGGTCCGGCGAACCTGTTCCGGACGGGGCGCTTGGGCGGGAGGAACGGCCGGGGTCCCGGTGGTTTCCGGAGGCCGGGCGGGCGCGATGCCCGGCGAATTCTCTGCTTCGGTCCCCGGCACGAAAGAGAAATGCGTGATTCGATGCGGTTTCCCGTCCTCCAGGATTTCGAAATCCTCGCGCTTCAGGTCCGTTACGTGGCGGCCCTGGGAATCGGTCACCACGGCATCCACCTGCACCAGGTCTGCGGTGACGCGGAATACCGGATCGGCCGATGGGACGCCGCTTCGCTGCGGGATCAGCGGCAGGGCGCCCGGCACAATCAGCGCGAGAACCAGAACATATCGGCAGGAACGCGTCATGCCCTCCGACCAACGCTAATTCAGCTTAGGCCTGCCTGCCGCGGTTGTGCAACCAGGAGTTCCCGAGGCGACGTCTTCAGCGTTCCAGCCCTCCGCCACTCATGATAGGATTGAGCCATTG
>JASHSS010000673.1 GCA_030038565.1 Bryobacteraceae bacterium | reverse complement strand
CAGGAAGATGTCGGCCAGCACATCCGGTTCGAATTTTAACTCCTGCGAAATTCCTGGGATGTTGTACGCAGGGACCACTCCGCCCATTACCGTGGGAAAGTGCAGAACCGGGATTTTCAGCTTGGCCATCTCCTCGTCCGTCATCGTGTAGTCGGATGCGCCGAAGTCGACGGTGCCGGCGGTCAATTGGGCTTTACCGCCGCCCGAACCGATGGACTGGTAGTTGATCTCGATGGACGGGTGGAGTTTGTGGTACTCATCGAACCATTTCTGGTAGATCGGGGCAGGGAACGTCGCGCCTGCGCCATTAATTCGCTGGGCTGGCGCCAACTGCGCCCAACCGAGCATAAATAGGCCTACAGCGGCCATTGACAACTTTCTCATATTTTTCTCACCTCGATTTTCTCACTCGATTGTTACAAATCGGTTACCGATTCATGAAATCGCGTCGCCGGGCTATTCCGGGCAAACGTCCTTTGGTTGCCGGGACGCTCCCGCCAGGGATAACGGCCCGGCGGTCAAACGGGAGATATTGCCGCCCGTCCGGGCGGGAGAGCGAACCGCGGTTGCCCGGACTGCCACGGAAGTTGCCATCGGGCGAAATCCCGCGATCCGGAACTACTGAATCTGCGCGAGTTGATTCTCCTCCTTGGCGGCAAGCTCCCTGGGCAGGGGGGCGTAATCGAGAGCTGCCGCCTCCTTCTGGCCATCGGTCAGCATCCACTTCAGGAAGTCCTTCACCACCTTCTCCTTGGCCGGATCGGCGAACCTGGTTGGAATCAACATGTAGGTGAAGGTGGCGATGGGGTAAGCGTCCCCGCCCGAGGGGTTGGTGATCGAAGTGCGGAAATCCGCGGGCATTTTCCGGGCTTCGGAAGCGGCTGCGGCGGTCACCGATTCCAGGTTCGGCCTGACCCAGTTGCCGGCGGCGTTCCTGATGTCCGCATAGGTCAGCTTGTTCTGCGCGGCGTAAGTGAGTTCGACGTAGCCGATCGAGTCCGGAGTCTGTCTGATCAGGCCGGTGACGCCGGGATTCTGGTCGCCGTTCAAACCCTCGACGGGCCAGCGCACCTTATCCGCGGCGCCCACCCTGGCCTTGAATTCAGGGCTGACCTTACTCAGGTAATCGGTGAAAACGAAGGTTGTGCCGCTGGCGTCGCCGCGGTGGACCGGAACGACTTTGTCATTCGGGAACCTCACGCCGGGGTTATCGGCCATGATGGCTTTGTCATTCCACCTGGTGATGGATCCCATGAAGATGCCGGCAATCACCTGGGGCGAAAGCTTCAGAGAGGCGGTGACGCCCGGGATGTTGTAGGTGAGCACGACCGCGCCCAGCACGGTGGGGAAATGGAGGGCCTTCCCCTTGAGGGCGGCGATCTGGGCGTCCTTCAGGGGCATATCGGAGGCGGCGAAATCTACTGAGCCTTCGGTGAGCTGCCTGACGCCGTCGCCCGATCCCATGGGAAGGTAGTCGATCTCCACGCCGGGATGCGCCTTGTGCCATTCGCCGAACCACTTCTGGTAGATAGGGGCGGGGAAGGAGGCCCCGGCCGCCTTGAGTTTCTGCGCGTAACCGGCGGGAAGGGCGGCTGTGAAGGCAGCCAGCCCCGCCACGAGAATCTGTAATTTCCTCATTTTTACCTACCGCTACTTCCAACTCGGCGCACTGCCGGGGAGGGTATAGCGCAAGTCGAGGAAGATGGTGCTGTTGTGAGCATCCTTGGGCTGCCCGGCGAGGACCGCCCAGGGATACCGGTTCAGCCAGGAGTATTGGAAGATGGTCTGCAGCGCGCCCCATTTCGGGTCCCTCCAGTAGGTCTGTATCCATCCGAACGTGGGTTCCTGAATGCTGCGGTTGTTGGTATTGGCGGAGCCGGGGAAGCCATATCCCACGAATTTGCCGTTGGTATCGATAATCGCGTCCTGGCCGCCATAGTATTCGCCGAAGTAACCGAAGAGCAGGGTGTTCTTCACCGTGTACTCGAAACCCGCGAGGCCCGCGTAGGCGTGGATGGGGGAGATGCTGCCATCGGGACGGACGGCCAGGTCGGGAATGGTGCCGAACAGGTAGCGGCCGCCGCCATCGCTCCAGAAGGTGTTGATGATGGGGTGCAAGCCTTTGGCGATTTCAAAATTCATATTGACCGAACCGCCGCCGGCGGTGGCGTTGTAGTGGTTATTGTTGTTCTGGTTGTAGGTGCGGAATTGGCGGAGCAGGCCAACGATTTCGATGTGCTGGTGGAGTGGGCCGGTGTGGGGATCGAAGGCCAGTTTGGCGATGATATCGGGCATCAGGTTGGGCGTCTGAGTGTAGTTGGCGGCATTATCCAACTGGTTGACGAAGGTGCTGGGAAGGCCCGCGGGCAGAGTGGGGCTGGCGCCGCCGCCCGAACCGCCGAAGTACTGGTCCGCGTTTTCGAAAGAAACCGCGGCGGCCACCGTATCGGAGGGGTGGTAGACAAACCGGAAGCCGGGAATGCGGCCCCAGGTTAAGCCCACATTATAATTGACGTCCATGTTTTGCGTGTAGAAGACATCGCTCGGCAGAGGTGAGATGCCGTTGCGTCCGGGAGTGAGCAGGCTCCAGGATTGGCCGCCGAGCAGTTCGAACTTGCCCTTGCGGACATCCACCCAGTAGAGGCGCATACGGAAGACGAAACTGTCGCTGGTGGTGGAGAGGTTGTTGGATCCGGGGTTTCCCAGAAAGTCAGATTCCCAATAGCCAGTTACCTTGGCGCCGTGGACGGTGGTATCGAAGCGGGCTCCCAGGCGGCTGTTCTGAAGGCTGAAGCGCGTTTCGGTGAGGCGCGCATTGGGGAAACTGTTGTTGAAGGGGAAGGAGCCGAAGTTGGTGCCGATACCGCTGCCCGCGTCGGCGGAGCGGAATACGGCCGTCATATCCATAAAGCCGATGGGGGTGATGTAGCTTTCGCCGATCTTCAGGCTGAGGGGGGATGGAGGCTCCATGGCTTGAGGGGAGGGCGAGTCCAGCGATATGGGAGCGCGGGAAGCGGGCGACGAACCGGAGAAGGGGGATGAGGCGGCGGGCGCCGGTTGGGGCTGCACGATGGGGGTGGTGGAGGCGGTCAGATCGCCTACGTAGGGCTTGCGCGTGGCAGCGGGCGCCGGGGCAGGGGTTGCGGGAGCGGCTGCGGGGGACGGCGCAGCGGAGGCGGAGGCCTGAGCCTGCTCCAGCATTTTCAACTGCTTTTCCAGTTCGGCGCGCAGTAGCTCCACCTGCTTCTGCTGCTCTTCGAGTTTGGCTTTCAGCTTGGCGATATCCGCGGCGCTCGGGGCGGGCGGAGGTTCTGGATTAGCGGGTGGATCGCTGGCCCAGATGCTGGTAGCCAGGGCGGCGGCCAGGCACGCTAATGGAAACAGCTTCACTGCCGATCGAATCATGGGAGCTTCCTCTTTTTGTGAATTGGATTGGAATTGCGGGATAAGAGCGTTTGTATGGGTCGAACGTACCAAGGCAGTTCCGGAGCAGCGATGATTTGGCGCAACATCCTGCGCAGGGGCACAGACCCGCGACCCGCCGCGAGACGATTCGGGCGCCAAACTCCCTAACATGAGAGCCAAGCGAAGAGCATACGCCACGATTGTTATGGTTCGATGACTGCGCGGTTAAGATCGGCCAACACGAAGGTGGCCGAGGGCGGGCGTCAGGCCAGAGGAGTGGCCATCCCCACCTTACAACTGGGCAGGGTGACGGTGAAGGTGGATCCGCGCCCAAGCTGGCTTTCGACGGCGACGGCGCCGTGGACCTGCTCAATGGCATGCTTGACAATCGAGAGTCCCAGGCCGGTGCCGCCGACCTGGCGGGAGCGCGCCTTATCGACGCGGTAGAAGCGCTCGAAGATGCGGGCAAGGTCGGCGGGGGGGATGCCGATGCCGGTATCGGAGATGCGAATCTGAATGGGTCCTTCGGCCCCTCCGGAGACGGAGACGCGCACTTCTCCGCCGCTCTTATTGAACTTGACGGCGTTGTCGAGCAGGTTGAGGAAGGCTTGTTCGAGACGCAGGCGGTGGCCGGAAATCCACAAATCGGGGATGGTCTCGGAGAGCACGCGAACCCCCATGAGGCTGGCGGCGGGCTCGACGGCGCGAATGGCGCCGGTGAGAACCTCGCTGAGTGGGATGACACCGGGCTGGGCCTCGGGACGGCCGGTTTCGAGCTCCGAGAGGGTTAGCAGGTCGGCCGCGATGTTATTCAGGCGCACGCCGTTGGCCTGGATGATTTCGACGAACTTGCGGCGGTTCTGGCTGTCTTCGAGGCCGCCGTCCAGGAGGGTTTCGGCATAGCCGCGGATGGTGGCCAGGGGGGTGCGGATTTCATGCGAGACATTGGCGATGAAGTCGCGCTTGGTGCGCTCCAGGCGCTCGGTGGGGGTGATGTCGTGGAGGATGGCGATGGCGCCGCGGGGATTGGTGCCGGTCAAAGGGACGGCGTGCACGTCGAAGGTGCGGCCCTGGGCGGTGGGAAGTTGCAGGCGCTGGGTGACGGTTTCGCTGGAATCGACCACGCGCTTGAGAATCTGAAAGAGGTTGGGATCGCGAACGATTTTGAGCAGGGGCTGACCTTCGACGGCGCCGTGATCGCCGATGGCGCCGAGGAAGGCCTGATTACAAAATGTCACATAGAGGCGCGCATCGACGGCCAGGACGCCCTCGGTCATGCTGGCGAGGATGGCCTCGCGGCGGGCCAACTCGGTGGTGACGCGGTTGAAGAGCTCGTCGATTTGCGGGGCGACGCGGAACAGCGAGCGGGCCAGTTCGCCGAGTTCATCGTCGGAGGCGTTCAGGCGGGCGCGGGGGACGCGCTGGTCGAGGAGGCGGTCGACGAAGCCGGTGAGGGCCTGGATGCGGCGGATGAGCGACTGGGCGAAGAGCCAGGCGGCCAGCACGAAGGCGATCGCGGCGACCAACGAGGACAGGCGCACCACGGCGCTGCCGGCGTAAATGTAGAGAGCCAGAACGGGAGGGGCCGCGACCAGCACGGCCAGCAGCACCGCCTTGCGCGAAATGGAATCCCTCATTTCTGGCCCAATCTTAGCATGGGCGGCGAAGGAACCAGCGGGATGGCGGGGTGGCGAGGTTACAATGCCGTGAGCGCGGCAGGAGGTGAAACGGGCACCGGGGCAGCCGGCGGCTTGGCAACCTTTTGCGTGGCCGGCAGTACGAGTAATGTCCCGGTGGAGGTTGTGGTGGTGCACCACGCCGGGAGGCCAGCGCCGGACCAGCTCCAATACCGTTCAGTTAAGGACGGCCCTCTGGGCCCGGCGCAACTCCGATTAGGTTCCACAAGCCTGACTTATGGGGAGTAATTTGATCTTTCGGACTTGCTCCGGCAGCATGAGCGGCCTTCTCCAGGGTTTCCGATCACGCGAACTGGGGCGGCGAGGGACCATCGCGAGCTTCGGGAATTGCGCCCAGTGTGCATATTTTTGTACACTGAATTGCGGCGGTCGTTTGGGATCCCGGAAAATTGGAAAGCAACATCGGCAAGCAGGCGTTGGTTTTGCCGAGGCCGCGCTGGTGCTCGAAGATCCGGCGGCCATCACCGTCGTTTATGACGAATCAGATCCCGTGGAGCAGCGTTTTGTCACGCTGGGAGCCGACGCTGCGGGCGGATTCTGGTGGTGGTCTACTCTTGGCGCGGCGACGACGTCCGGCTGATCTCCGCCCGACGGGCCGAACCTCACGAACGGGAGGAATACGAAAAACAATGAAGACCTACGACTTCAGCAAGGGCAAACGCGGCGCAGTACTTCCATTGCCGCCGGGCAAGGAGCGTATCACGATCCGGCTGGACCGCGACATCCTCGACTACTTCCGCGATCAAGTGGAGCGCGCGGGTGGCGGCAACTACCAGACCGTAATCAACAACGTGTTGCGCGACTACATCGAGGGCAAGAAGTCAGTCCCCGGACTGGAAGATACCTTGCGGCGTGTCATCCGAGAGGAACTGCGGAAGGTTTCCTGAGAGCGGCTCGCTTGAAGGTCCGGCCGACGCCCCTTGGGTCCGCTTTGACGGGGTGGGTTGGACGAGTTAGAGTCTGCGGCGATGGTCACCGGAGCGGAGCCGACCTGTGGGGAGTAATCCGGTGAAACTTCCGCGAAGGTCAGGCTAGGAGATCGGATTGCACTCGAACTACCGATTGACTTCGCCGAACAGGACGTCGACTCGCTTGAAGTTGAACGCCGACGCGTCGGCGAGGCTGCCGTGGGGGTCGCGGCCCGGAACCGAACCTACTCCGTCTTGCGGGCCAGCAACAGGTTAGACGGCGCCTTGGAATAGCCGTAGCCGATTTTGAAATTTAAAGGCTTGGGGCCGGTGGTCTCATAAGCCTTTCGCAAGTCCGGCTGTTCCAGCCAGCGGAAGCTGCCGTAGGGGCGCGAGTAACTTCCGTATAACTGCACCTGCCAGGGTTTGGCGAAATATTTGAACGGTATCCCGGAATCGTCCTGCAATACGGCCGCGCTCGCCGAGAGCACAGAATCGCGAATCATCGAGAACTCCGGTTTGTGGGTCATGTAGGAGGTGGCTTTGAAATAAGTCGCCATCCCCTTCAACTTAGTCACGAATGTCAGGAACTGGGGATCCTCCTTCAGGTGATCGTCCGCGAGGTTGACGGAGAAGTAAAAGAGCTTGTGCAAGCTGCCATCGGAATCGGAGCGAAATTCGATCTCCACGCCCTTGTTGCCGATTCTTCCCGGGGCATGCCAGGAAGCCGGCCGGTCGACCACCGCGCCGGTTTCGTCGATCCGTACGCTGCGGTAGCCCAGGATGGTGTGATTGGTGCGCACCAGCAGGTGGAGGATGGGGGGAAACAGGCCGTCGTTGACCTGGCCGCGAAACTGGCTGTCCATCTGGCGGGTGATGAAGAAACTGCGATGCAACTCGGAAGCCACCGATTCGCGCACTTCCGCCAGCACGCGGGCCAAATCTTTTTTGGCGAAGGTGGCCGGGGTGGGCAGCGTCCCGGCGGGTTCGAGGGCCACCATCACGTACACCGGGTTATGCGGGAAGAGGACCGTGAGCATCAGGGCATCCGGACCGCTGAACGGGTAAAAGGCGATGGCGCGTTGGGTCGGGGGATCGCTCAACTCGCGCGCCTGGAATTCGCGCATGCCCGGCAGCATCTCGTCTTCCATGCTCTTCCAGGCGCGATCCAATTCGCGCTGATGCACCTTCCAGGCATCCTGCTCCTCGAGTTCGCTAAAGGCGCTGCCCGGCTTTCCAGGCATGCCCGCCATAAAGCGTCCGGCATCGTCCGCCTCGCGCGAATGCGGAACGGGATCGGAAAGAAAACCGGGTTGGGAGACCGCCGTTCGAACTTGGGCGGCCGGACGGCTGCAGCAGACCAGCAAAGCCGTTAAAATCAGGGGGCCGAGTTGTTTAATTGCCACGGTGTTGTGCGGAGTTTTGCACCTATTCCAACATAGCAGGTTGCCGGGTGGAATCGCACTTGCCTAGTGGGGAGGCATGCTTCACATGCCGTGGCAGGCTGAAAGTCTGCCCCACCTAAAAGCCAGCCCCACCTACAGGAGGCGGCGCAGTTTTAGAGGGATGGTCAACACCTGCGGCCCCCGCTCGATCAGGAGGGTCCGCTCGACTCCTTCGTCCATCAACATTTCCGCTACTCGCGAAGGAGGGATCAAATCCACGGCGGTGTGGTCGATGGCCAGCAGCACATCACCTTCCCGCACCCCGGCCTCCGACGCCGGTGTACCGGGCACCACCAGGAAGACCTTTAATCCGCGCCGGGCCGGGGCTTCCTTGTAGACCCGCAGGCCGCTGGCATCGAACCGCGAAGGCTCACGGTACGCCGCGTTGGGTTCCAGAATGAGACGCTCGCGCCGGTAGTCGAAGAACAGGCGGAAGCGCCGCAGAAACTCGACTCCGATCATGCCGTCCGGTTCGGCGGTCCCGCCAAAGCCGGGGGTGGGGAAGCGGCGGACAACGGCCTGTTCGATGGCATAGGGACCGACGGCGAAGCGTGCAATCCGCGCGGCGCGCAGCCCCATGCTGTCGGGCGCCCAGCGGAGATTGCGTTCCGCCAGGCGGGTCCTTTCGACGAAAGTGCTGGAGAGGTAGAGGAGGCTCGCGGCGGCGCCCGTATCCACCACGAAGCGGCCGGCGATCTGGTCTCCGGCGCCGTCGAGCACGAGCCTCGCCTCGGCCAGCGGATTGGTGGCGGCGAAGGAGAGGGGGATCGGCTGGCCAGGACCGTCGTAGCGGAAACCGTCTGAATCGTGCAGGCGCACGGCGGGGGTCTGGTAATCCAGCTCGACCACCCAGGAGCGGAAATTGGCGAGCGACACGATGCCGTCTTTGCCGAGTGGGGTGGGCTTGATGACCAACTCCTGCCGCTCCAGGTGGAGGCCGGGAAGGTCCACGGTGACCTGGGTGCGAGCGTCGGGCGCCATCTGGCCTTGGGCCACACCGGCGCTCTGACCGACCCGTTCGGCGTGCAGGCCGAGGGCCACGGCCTTTTCGGCATCGATGAAAAACAGGTCCCCGCCGCCGCCCGAATCCAGCTCGCACCAGAGCACGGACGAACCGTCGATGCGGAGCGGAATCGAGATCTGGTGGAAATCGTTGAGCATGGCCGGCAGGGTCAGGGGACCGGCGCCGGCCCACAGGTGCGCCCGAGCCGCCGGCACCGAGAGGCAGGCCCGCAGGACTTCGCGCCGGGACCACGGAGCGCGCCCGATTCTCATGCCAGGCTGCGCTTCAACTGGCCGCAGGCGGCGTAGATATCGAGGCCGCGCGGCTTGCGGAGAAAACAGGGCATCGACCGGCGGACAATCGCCTGGAAGGCGGCGACGCGCTCTTCGGCGGGCGGGCGGTAGGGAATCTCGGGCCCGGGATTGAGCGCGATCAGGTTGACCTTGGCATTCAGATGCGCCAGCAGCCTGACCACGCGGCGGGCATCGGAATCGCTGTCGTTGAGGCCGCCCAGGAGCACGTATTCGAAGGTCAGCCTCTCCCAGGGGCGGAGGGGATAGCGGCGGCAGGCATCCAGGAGGTCGCGGAGGTGATACTTGCGGGTGATGGGCATCAATTCCTGGCGCATCTCCTCGGTGGAAGCGTTGAGCGAGATGGCCAGCTTGGGGCGGACGGGTTCGCGGCCCAGCTCGTCGATTTTGGGGATGATGCCGGCGGTGGAAATGGTGATGCGGCGGGGCGAAAGGGCAAAGCCGGCCGGGTCGAGGAGGATGCGGGTAGCCTTGACGACGTTGGGCAGGTTGAGGAGAGGCTCGCCCTGGCCCATCATGACGATATTGAGGCGGCCCTGAGGGTCGGCGCGGTGAACTTTTAATTCGCGGGTCACCAGAAGCACCTGGCCGACGATTTCGCCGGCGGTGAGGCTACGTTCCAGGCCGAGGAGGGCGGTCATGCAGAACTTGCAATCGACGGGGCAGCCGACCTGGCTGGAGATGCAGATGGTGTCGCGATCGCCTTCGGGCATGAGTACGGTTTCGACTGTTCGGCTGTCCTCGAGGCGCAGGAGATAGCGCAGGGTGCCATCGGCGGAGCGGTAGACGCGCTCGACCTCCGGGAGGCCGACCGGATGGCGCGCGGCGAGATCGGCCCGGAGCGCAGCCGGAAGGTTCGAGATTTGCACCAGGCCGGCGGCCTGGCGGCCGTAGATTCCGTGGTAAAGCTGGCGGACGCGATAGGGTGGCTCGGCAGGGCCAAGGGCCTCGCGCAGCTCGTCCAGATCCATACCGACTAAGGGCTCCGCCATGCAATTACCAGTCTAGCAATGAGGGTCGTGGGGACGGGTTTTCAGGGGCGGGCGGCGTCTTCACACGGAGACACGGAGGGGTGCCCTCCGGGCCCGGAGGAAGCACGGAGAAAACCAAAGACGAGGGGGGGCGGGGTTGACGGAGAGGCTCCCGTGCGAGGAACTGGCGAGGTCCGGTGGGGTTATCACCGGGGAGCCTCCACGCCGAGGGGCTCGGCGTTCATGGGAACAGGAACTTCCGGCCGCGGGCGGGCGGCGTCCTCACACGGAGTCACGGAGGGGTGCCCTCCGGGACCGGAGGAAGCACGGAGAAAACCAAAGGCGGAGGGTGGCGGGGTTGGCGGAGAGGCCGCGGGCGGATCTGGCGAAGTCCGGCGGGGTTTTCACCGCGGAGGCGGGGAGTCGCGGAGGAAACCCGCCTGGCCGGCGCAGATCAGAAGGGGGGCCGCGATGGTCGTGCGGGGCCGAGAAATTGGAGGCGGATGGCGCTCCGCGACGGTCTGCGACTTAATCTCGGGAGAGCGGGGCGTCGGGGTTGCCGGGGCCGAAGTGCTTCAGGAACACCAGGTTCTCCGAATCGCTGCGATTGACGATGGTGACGCCGCGGGCGGCGGCATCGGCGGAAACAAAGAGTTCGTCCCTGGTCATCTGGCCGTAGCGGATGAGCGTGGGGGTTTCCACCACCTGCTTACCGAAAGTCCCGTAGCCCTGGACCAGAATGGCGCCGTAGGCGGCGGCGTCCTTGATGGTGACGCTGCGGCCGGGGAACACAGTGAGTTCCTTGGCGGAGTAGTAGGGGGTGGAAAAAACCACCCAGTTTTCGGCGTAGCCGGCTTCGTGCATCTCGTCCGGGGCAGCCACGGGACGCGGCCCGAAGAGGCGGTGTTTGGCGAACTCGGGGTCGGTGTTGGCGTCCCAATTGAGCATGTCGAGCAGGTAATCCAGGTCGTGGTGGTGCTCGGGCGGAACGTCCTTCACCAGGAGGTCCCAGGGCACCGTGCGGCCTTCCACCAGGGATTGGTACATGGCGAACACGTCGGAGTTGACCTGGGGTTCATAAGTGACCAGGGAGCCGGGGGCGTGCAGGATACCCGGATCGACCTGCCAGCCGGTGCCGGGTTTCAGCCTGTAGGCGCGGGAGTGGTAAAGTATCCCGTTATCGCCCTGGTCCCAGCGTTCCAGGCAGCGGCGCACATCGTCGCGGGTGGTGCCGGGCTCCAGGCCCATGAAGGTGTAGGGGAAATTATTGTCCTTGAAGTTGTACTGCGGGGGGAAGTAATAGGCTTCGGGCTTGCCCTTCTGTCCCACGCGGGCGGCGAATTCATCGGTCTGGTGGAGATGATGGGGAATGGGACCGAGGTTATCGAAGAATTTACAAAGCAGGTTCCAGCCGCCTTCGCGGGCCATGACGGCGCTGCCGAGGAAGAGGTCGCCGTGGGTTTCGATGGCCTCTTTGAGGAGAACCTTCTGGCCGCGGAATTCGATGTAGCTGAGGCCCTCGTCGGGCGGGGTGAGGGGACCATTGGCGGCGTGGGTGGTGGAAGAGAACCAGCGTTCGTCGATGCCGCCGCGGTGGCCGCCGAGAATGTAGAGGTCGCGGGGGTCCAGCTTTAACCTGCCGCCGGGCATCAGAAACGACCGGGGCACCCAGCACGGCGCGAGGCGCACTGCGCCCTCGCCCGCGGCCAACGCTTCGCGAATGACGGCGGAGTGGGAATTGGATGGCAAAACGGAAACGGTAGAACTAACGGCGGATTTCGCCTGATGAGTCATAAACGCACTCTCCTTGGGAGAGGATTTGAGTCCGGCTTCAGGTAAGTACCGAACAAGAGGACTGAAGTCGAATGAGCTTTTGTAGGGTACCTAGGAGTGGAATTGCGTGTCAAGTGTGTGAACCGGGGTTTTCGAATTTTCTCTTGACAAGGGCGAGGCGGCGGATATATTCTGAACCCACTGCGCGGGGTTGATACGTTTCAAGCGGAGGGAGCTGTGTACGCGACCATGGAGTCGCAGAGGGACAGCACGAAGGACTCAGCGAGGAGGCCAGCCGCGGCTGGACCGTCCCCGACGAGTTCCAGACCGGAAATTCCGGACGCCGGCAGAACGCCGGACGCGTACCGGTTCCTCCGGCTCGTTCGAGAAGACCCCCTATTTCCCGGCAGAACGCCATCTTACCAGCAGAAAATCGGTCTCCTTACCGGCAACTCAGCAGGTAGCGGAGAAAGGGCCGGGCAGGCTGACGGCCTGCCCCACCGGCGGCTGCAGGATGTTAACCTGCCGGGCAGCCTCTTTTACAGGCATTTTCCGAATCTTCTCAGAGATCCAATTCTGGAGGCGTTCCATGAATTTGTCTCGCATAGCCGTTGCGCTTGTTTCCTGCCTGCTGGCCATGACGCCGGAGGCCAACTCTCAAACCGTCACTGGTTCGATCACCGGAACCGTGGTAGACGCCGGCAACGCTGTCGTGGTGGGCGCCGTCGTCCGGCTGACTAACCAAATCACCAAGCAGGTACGTCAATTCGCCACCGCGGGGAACGGGACGTTTACATTTCCCGACCTGGTTCCCGGCACCTACGATCTGCACGTCACGAACCCGGGCTTCAAGGCCTACATCCAGGACGGCATCATCGTCGGCACACTGGAGAAGGTGGATCTCCACACTATCCAATTGGAGGTCGGCGACGTCAACACGTCGGTGGAAGTGCAGGCCCAGGCGGCGCGCGTGGCCACCGATACTTCGGACCACGCGACGGACGTCAACCTGGTGCAGATTCAACAGACGCCCATTCGCGGACGGAACTGGGAGGGTATCATCAACGATCTCCCCGGCGTCATCGATATGGGCACTTACGATCAGCGCGGGTGGGGCACCAATTCGGCGGTCGTGAACGGCGGACAGATCGGGCAGGTGCTGGTCACGTTCGACGGCATGGCGGCGCAGGACAGCGGCGCGCCCAGCCTGAGCACGTATCAGACTCCCAGCACGGACGCCATCGCCGAAGTGAAACTACTGACCGGCAACTATTCGGCGGAGTACGGCGCGCGCAACGGCGGGCAGATGAATTTGACGATCAAGAACGGCACGGCGCAGTTCCACGGTAGTGCGTATTATTACTACCGCAACGAGGAGTTCAACGCCAACGAATACTTCAACAACGAACTGGGCGTGGTCAAACCGAAGTACCGCTACGAGAATCCCGGCGGGACCGTCGGCGGGCCGATGCTGGCTCCGTTTACGCGGTTCAACCGGAGCCGCACGAAGCTGTTCTTTTTCTTCTCGTGGGACCAGTTGTGGAACACCCAGAGCACCTCGATCAACAAGTACACCATGCCGACGGCCCTGGAACGGGAGGGGAACTTCTCGCAGAGCGTGAACCCGAACGGCTCGCCGATTCTGATCCGCGACCCGCTCAGCGGCGCGACCTGTTCCTCGACCAGCGCGGCGGGGTGCTTCCCCGGAAACATCGTTCCGGCAAACCGCATCAGCCCCATCGGCCAAGCCATGCTGAACCTGTTCCCGATGCCCAACACGGTGGACCCCACGGGGCAGCGGCAATACAATTTCACCGACCAGTTGAGCAACACGGATCCGCGGAGGGACATTATCCTGAGAGGCGATTACAACATCTCCTCGAAGGACACCATGTTCGTGCGCGGGCTGAAGGATTACCAGGCGCAATCGGGTTTCGGCGCGATCCTGGGGGCGGCGGGGGACGGCTGGGGGCAGTTCCCGCACAGCTATTTCATTCCTTCCGTGGGCATCGCCAGCACCTGGGTGCACACCTTCACTCCCAACCTGATCAACGAGGCCACCGCCGGACAGAACCGGGCGCACCAGCAGAATAAGCCCACCAACACGGCGGCTTACGACGCCAGCCTGCTGCCGCTGAACGTGAACGGCACCACCTACTCGCTGCCGACCATTTTCCCCAGCTCGGCGAACACGTTGAATCTTCTGCCGAATATCAATTTCGGTCTGCCCTCGGGATTTACGGCGCAATCGGCTCCCACCGCCATTCCCAATCTTCCTTCCTTCGGCTTCGACAGCCGGTGGCCGTTCAACGGGACGGACAACCTGGCGACGGTGACCGACAATATCACCTGGGTACACGGGAGCCACACTTTCAAGGCGGGGTATTACTTTGAACACGATGCCCGGAACGTGAGCGTTTATTCGGTGTACAACACCGCGGGCACCTATTACTTCGGCTCCGACCTGGGTAATCCGGTGGATGCGGGATATCCGTTCGCCAATGCCCTGCTGGGAAGCATGTACGGGTATGGCGAGGACAACCTGAAACAGTTCAACCGGGCGCGGTATAAGCAGAACGAGTTTTTCCTGCAGGACAACTGGAAAGTGAGCCGCCGGCTGACGCTCGATCTGGGCAGCCGTTTCTCGCGCCTGGGCGCTCTGTATGAAGCTCCCGGCCAGATTATGGGGGTGTTTAACGGGCCCAGTTACAGCGCCAGCGCGCAGGGACAGTTGCTCTTCCCCTCCTGCTCGGTAACGGTGGCTTCCAACGCCAGTTGCCCCACCGCCGACAAGCAGTCCATCAACCCGGTAACGGGCGCTACGTACTCTTACTCGCGGCAGGGGACCTTCGATCCCGCCAGCTATACCAACACGCCATTCTCCGGGATCGTGGAATGGCCGTCGGCATCCAAACCCTACTTCCAGACGCCTGGGCTGCAACTGGCTCCCAGAGTAGGATTCGCTTACGACGTGTTTGGCAACGGGAAGACGGCCTTGCGCGGGGGGTTCGGGATCTTCTACGGGCGCGCGTTCGGTGTCGATACCCTGGGCGCCACGGGCGCGGGCATCGGGCCGGTGGCGACCCCGCCGCACTTCCTGGCGCCGATCGTATTGAATACCACCATCTCGGGCCTCGCGGATGCTCCGCTGGTGTTCACGCCGCAGACCACGGTGGGCGGACCGTTGTCCTATCCGCCGCCCCAGACTCTCGACTGGAGCATCGGAGTGCAGCACGACTTCGGCGGGGGCTTTGTGGGGGATGTGTCTTACGTTGGCAATGTCGGACATCACCAGTTCAACCAGGGATCGATCGATCTGAACGCCGTCAGCCGCTGACCGACTGGACGCCGACCGCCGACAACGGGCAGCCCGGCCCGGTGGCCAAATTCCTGGATCCCACCAGCGCGAACGGAGGCACGGGAGGATTCTATTCCACCAACCTGATTCGCGCGCTGGCCTCACCGTATCCGGGGTGGGGGCAAATTCAGATGTACACCTCCAACGGCGAATCCCATTACGAGGCGTTGCAATCCCAGTTCAACAAGCGGGTGGGCAAGAATTTCTTCTTCGGCAGCAATTTCACGTACTCGAAGACGCTGGCCTTCTCGCGCGACCAGTTCACCGCGGATAAGCTGCTCGAGAACATCGCCAGCGGCACGCGGCCGTTTGCCGCCAACATCAATGTCGGATATGCGCTTCCCAACGGCTCGAAGTTGTGGAAGAACAAGTTCAGCGAGGTGGTAGCCGACGGCTGGCACGTGGAAAGCGTGATGACGTTCTACTTCGGAACGCCCATGAGCATCAGTTGCAGCGCGAACGGCGCGCCCATCGGCTACTGGACGGGAACGCCGACCGGCGGGCTGCCATTCCGCTGCGAGCAGACCGGACCGCTGTGGCTGCCTTCGGGAACGACACCGGGGCAGGCCGGTTCCACCGCGCCCGCGAACCTGTGGTACCGGTTCGACGCGGCGAGTTTCTCGCTGCCGCCGGTCAACTCGCTGGGCATCGGCAACGAACAGCCCACGGTTACCTACGGACCGGGCGTCGAAAACGTGGATTTGACCGTGTACAAGCAGTTCCGCATCCTGGAAGGGAAGCTTCTGGAATTCCGCTTCGAGGCGTATAACGCTCTGAACCACTTCAATCCCAGCAACCCGAATACCTCGCTGTCGCTGAATTACTCGAACGGCGCAAACACCAATTCGTCGTTCGGAACCATTACCAGCGCGGCTCTCCCGGCGCGGCACGGTGTGATGTCGGTGCGTTTCACGTTCTAAGAGGCTGCGGGGCGGGCGCATCGCCTGCCCCACCGGCCCCACCGTGCATCAGGGGGCTGGAACGGAGTAATGTAGCAAAAGGGGGCCGCATCGCGGCGAAAAATATGACTCGAGGGTTTAGAACTGGTCTGGGGCTGGCGGCGATCGGGCTGGGATGCATTCTGGCGCGAGGGGCGGACTGGCTGACCGATGGGGGAAACCCGCAGCGGACGGCCTGGCAGAAGGACGAGAAAATTTTCTCGACTTCCACCGTGAAAGACACCAAGCTGCTGTGGAAGATCAAGCTGGATAACGAGCCGCGCCAGATGCACTCGCTGTTCCCGCCGCTGCTTATTGGACGATTAAATACACCCGCCGGGCCCAAGCAGGTGCTGATTGAAACCGGCGTTTCCGACAATATCTACGCCATCGACGTAGACACCGGAAAACTGATCTGGAAGAAGCACTTCATCAGCACCTGGACTCCGCCGGCCACCGGCGGACGGGGCGGCGGAGTGCTTTGCCCGGGCGGGATCACGGCGACGCCGGTGGTGGGACCGACGGCCACGCCGGGCAAGTACACCATCTACGTGGCGTCCTGGGACGGCATGCTGCACCAGTTGAATGCGGCCGACGGCGAGGACGTTGCGCCGCCCTCCAAATTCATGCCGCCCAACGGCAAGCCCTACGCGCTGAACCTGTGGAACAACGTGATCTACACGCACACCGCGCAGGGTTGTGGCGGCAACCCGAACGATGTGTATGCTTACGACCTCACCACCAAGAAGGTCGGGTCGTGGGGACCGGCGGGCGGCGGAATGTGGGGGCGGACGGGACCGGCCATCAGCGACAACGGAACCATGTACACGGGCACGGGCGACGGGCGCTGGGACCCGGAGAACGGGACTTACGGCGACGGGATCATCGGCATCCAGCAGAACGCCAAGACCAAAGCCCTGGAGCTGGTGGATTATTACGGGCCTACCAACGCCGAGTGGCTGGTGAAGCGCGACCTGGACATGCAGGTGACGCCGGTGATCTTCCACTACAAGGGCAAGGAAATGATGGTGGACGCCGGCAAGGAGTGCCGCCTGTACCTGATGGACACCGATTCGATCGGCGGCGACGACCATCGGACGCCGCTGTACCGGTCGCCGCTGTTGTGCAATGAAGACGTGAATTTCGCCTCGGCCGGTATTTGGGGATCGCTGGCGAGTTGGGAAGACTCCAAGGGAACGCGCTGGGTGCTGACGCCCATCTGGGGTCCGAATCACTCGCAATTCCACGCCCCGGTGGAATACGGGCCGGTGAAGAATGGCGCCATCGTGGCGTTCAAGGTTGAGGAGAAGAACGGGAAGTGGCAGTTGACGCCGGCATGGATGTCGCGAGACATGAATCGCGCCGAGCCGCCGGTGATCGCCAACGGCGTGATCTTCGCGTACGGTAACGGCGAAGATACCGACCAGGCGTACCCGGAGACGGGCTTGGACGACACGGCCGCACGGCGCATTCCAGGCTCGACCCATGCGGTGCTCTACGCGCTGGATGCGCAGACCGGCAAGGAACTGTGGTCGAGCGGCGATCAGATTACTTCCTGGAACCATTGGAGCGGGCTGTCGGAAGCCAACGGCCGGGTCTATATCGCCACCTTCGACAGCACCCTGTACTGTTTCGGGATCAAGCGGTGATTGGGGCGCTGGGGAGAATGCTGCCGGCGCTGGGGCTGGCCGGTTGGATGGTGGCGCAGACCGGCGGGCAGCCAGACGCTCAGCAGTTGGAGCGAAGGCTGGAAATCCAGCGGCACCTGCTGATCGACTGGGCGGGGCTGACGCGCTACGGCAGCGAAGACACGGAGGTTCCGCGCCCCAAGCCGGGCGAACGCCGGGTGGTATTTCTGGGCGACCAGATTACCGAACGCTGGGGCATGGGCAAGGCGAAGTTTTTTCCGGACCAACCGTATTACAACCGCGGGATCGCCAACCAGACCACGCCGCAGATGCTGGTGCGGTTCCGGCAGGACGTGATCGAGCTGGAACCGAAGGTAGTGGTGATCATGGCCGGGTCCGACGACTTGGCGGGGGCGACCGGTCCGGCGACCGAAGGCACCATCTCCGAGAACATCATGTCGATGACGGAGCTGGCCAAAGCACACGGGATTCGGGTGGTGCTGGCTTCGGTCACTCCGGTGTGCGATTTCTATACCAAACAGACCGGGCTGCGGCCGCAGGGAAAGATTATCGGCCTGAACGGATGGATCAAGCAGTATGCGGCGGACAGCGGGTCGGTGTATTTGAATTACTACGCGGCGCTGGCGGACGGCCGCGATTTCAAGAAGGACTTGACGGTGGACGGCCTGCTTCCCAATGACGCGGGCTACGAAGTGATGGCGCCGCTGGCGGAAGAAGCCATCGGGCAGGCGCTGGAGAAGAAATGATCGAGGCGCGCATGAGCGCGCCAGGGGATGCTTTCTATGCGGCAAATTTCGGCTGCGGTACTGATACCGATTGGATGCGCCGTGCTGGCTACGGGCGCGCACGCGCAGTTCGGGAGAGGCAACAGCGACTGGAACACGGCGGGGTTCGACGCGCAGCGCTCCTCCTGGGTGCGCACGGATGCGAAGATCTCGCGGGAGAGCCTGGCGAAGCCAGGCTTCACGCTGGACTGGAAGATCGCTCTGGCGAAAGACTCGATGGCGTCCGTGCTGGGGCCGCCGATTCTGCTCAACCGCTACATCGGCTATCGCGGCTTCCGGTCGTTTGCGTTTGTCGGCGGGGCGGGCGATAACGTGTACACGGTAGACACGGATTTGTCGCGGCTGGAATGGCACGACCACCTGGCGCCGGCGGCGGCTTTGCCGGCGGGCTGCCAGGCATCCAGCATTCCCATGCTGGCGCGGCCCAGCGCGGCGGCCTTCCCGGCCGTTCCGCAGGGGCGCGGCGGCGGGGGCGGGCGCGGCGGTCCGGCCCACGGGGCGGTGGGAGATCCGGATGAGGGCGCGATCACCCTGAATACCGCGGCGCGGGCGGGCGCTTTCCCGGGCGCTCCGGGGCGAGGCGGACGCGGTGAGGCCGGAAGGGGAGGCCGTGGCGGAATGGGCGGATACGACATGGCTGCCGGCCGTAAGGTGCAGAACTCTCTCTTTGTGCTCACCGGCGACGGCATGTTGCACAGTGTATGGCTGTCGAGTGGTGAAAAATCGGATGAAGGGGCGAAGTTCCTGCCGCCCGGCGCCGGCGCGCGCGGCCTGATCGTTATCGACGATGTGGCTTATGCAGCCACCTCGGCCGGATGCGGCGCTGCCAGCGGAATCTCGGCGCTGAACATCGCTAACAAGGATGTGGCCAATTGGAATGCCAACGGCGGCACGGTGGCGGGCGCCGAAGGGCCGGCCTTCGGTCCGGATGGGACGGTGTATGCGGCCACCAGTGGGAGTTCCGCAGGGGTGACGGCGCTGGAAGCCAAGACCCTGCAGCGGAAGGACTGGTACAGCCTGGCCGGAGACGAGCCGGTAACCTCGCCGGTGATCTTCGAATTCAAAGACAAAGCCCTGCTGGCGGTAGCTTCGAAGAACCGGAAGATCCTGCTGCTCGACACGCAGTCGCTGGGCGGGCAGGATCATCAGACGGCGCTGCTGGCAGCCGCGGTGGAAGCGGCGCCCGAATCGCTGGCGACCTGGCAGGACCCCGCGGGCACCCGTTGGCTGCTGGGCAATACGGAAGGGGCCATTCGCGCGTGGAAGGTGACGGAGCGAAACGGAAGTCCGGCGATCGAGAGTGCCTGGACTTCCGGGGAAATCGCTTCGCCGGTTGCGCCGATGATTGTGAATGGAGTGATATTCGCCGCATCCAAGGGAAGCCGCTCGTCCCCGGCGGTGCTGTATGCCCTGGATCCAACCACCGGCAAGGAACTGTGGAATAGCGGAAAAATCATGTCTTCGGCCGTGGCGGAGAGCGGCCTTTCGGCCGGCGACACGCAGGTATACGTGGGGACGGCGGATGGCACGCTGTACGCTTTTGGTTTTCCGAT
>JASHSS010000672.1 GCA_030038565.1 Bryobacteraceae bacterium | reverse complement strand
CACGCCCCGCTCTACCGCGCGGGGGGTCTCCCGGTTCAGGTAAACATCCAGCAATCCCATCAGCGCATCCACTTCCGGCCGGGGCCGCCGCCAGTTATCCGAGGAAAAGGCGAACAGCGTCAGCACGGCGATTCCCAGTTCCGGCGCCGCTTCGGCCACTCGGCTCACTACGTCCACTCCGGTGGAATGGCCGGCCGCCCGCGGCAGGCCGCGCGCCAGGGCCCAGCGGCCGTTGCCGTCCATGATGATCCCCACATGCAGAGTACTTTGCTGTTTAAAGTATATAGGCATTACCAGTCCCGTGGCCGCGGTTTCGCGAGCGGCATCCGCCGCCGGCTATTTCCGCATGGCTTGTATGAGGGCCTCCATATGATCCAGGTAGCGGTCGAGCGCCCGCCGGCCGGTGGCGGTCAGCCGGTATTCGCTGCGCGGCATCCTTCCATCGAAAGATTTGGTGCAGGTAACGTAGCCGGCCTCCTCCAGTTTTCGCGCGTGCACGCTGAGATTGCCGTCGGTGGTCTCCATGAGCTTCTTGAGGTCGTTGAAGCTGAGCGATTGGTTGACCGAAAGCGCGCTGAGAATCCCCAGGCGCAGGCGTTCGTGAACCAGGCGGTCGAGTTGCGGCGCCGGGTTGGCCCTGAGGGCGCTCTTGAGGCTGGCCGCCGCGGCGCCCTCGGAGGCGTCCGCTGGGGCGCCCAGTGGGCCCTGAACCTCTGCCACGGCCTCCGCGAAATCCTTCTTTTCCCGGAGACGCCGGGCCGCATTTGGTTTAGCCGCCATATTTCACCGCGATGATGGTTCCGAACAGCATGTGAATTCCGCCGAAGCCGGCCGCCAGCGCCAGGTCGCCCCAGGCGGCCGGCAGGAACAGCGCCGCCGTTCCGGCCACCATGAAACACAGGCCCATCAGGGGAACCACTCGCACGGACGCGCCTCCGGCCGACACCACCGCCGCGCCGTAGAGCAGCAGCCACATGCCCGGCAGGTAAGCCGCGCCGCCCCCGGAAAAGAGCACGGCCGTGAGCACCGCGCCCGCCGCCATGGCCGGCGCGAATCCGGCCATGAATTTACGTCCCGGCCCGGAAAGCACCGGCAGGCGGGCCCGTTGCGACTTGCGGGCGGCGGCCAGAATCCCGATCGTCAGCGCCACCACTGCTTCGGCCAGCCATACCGCCAGCCAGCGCTCCCTGCCCGGCGCGTCGGTGGCTTGCGCGTGCGCCACCCACGCCGCCGCCAGGGCGCTCGCCGCCATCAGCATGCCGCCGGCGCCCGGAACCGCCGTAAACGACCCGGCCCGCTCGATGGTGTCGCGGATGTACCGCAGATTATCCATCGCATAGGCGTGCAATTCCAGAGGGTCCCTGCGCGGACTCGCCATACGGCCATGCTACACCCGCCGCTTGCAACTTTCAAGTACTTTTTGGCGCAAAGGTTAATACCCTGGCGACAGGGGCCGGCGCCGGACTTCAGGCGCCGGGCTCAGGGCGCACGGGCGCACCGCTGCCGGACAGCGCATCAGGACAGAGCGTCTCCAGGAGGCCCACGAGCACGAAGGCATTGGGAACCTTGTGAATCAGCGGCCCGGTGGTCTGCTTTTCTCCTTTTCGCCAGATCAACACGCGGCCCCTGCGAAAACCGAACTGCGAAACCTGGTCGAGCGGAATGCGATCGATCCGGCGCCAGAGGCCCCGGAACGCCGGCTTTTTCACCTGGAGGCCTGCGGAGCGGCTCAACCGGATATAGCCGAAGTCCACTTCGCGTCCCGAATCGAAGCTCCGGGCGCACTTCCTCGCCAGGTGCAGAGAGGTATACTCAACCAGCTTTTCCCCGAGATCCCGGGGCTTCCTCATGCGCATGCCGAGGGATATGGTCTGTCCCCCATGGTCCACCAGCTTGAAGGAGTAGCGTGTGCCGAGCGCAATTCCATACAGCCTCACACTGACAGCTTTGTAGTAGAACCGTTCCAGGGCATCCAGCCGCATCTCGCGCACGCGAAAGGCGGAGCGATAGGAAATCCGGTCGGGGCGCAGCTCCAGCGTGACCGGCAGGAGCCACGCCACCCCCACGGCAATCAACGCCGCGCCTGTGAAGGTCCAGCCGGACACCATCGGCGGACGCCCAAGGAACAGGCACATGGCCCCCAGGATCAGGAATACGAGTGCGGCCGCCTTGTTCTCCCGAAAAACCGGAACCGGCGCATCGGGCATATCGCCGGAAACATGTTATCAGGCGTTCCGGGATTCCGGCAACGCTCGATCCGCGGCCGGCGCGGATTGCCCCGCGCGTGTGAGGCTGCCGCCCGCCAGCGCTTCGGTGATGATCGCAGCTACGGCGTCCTCGCCGGCTACCGAACTGATCAACAGATGGTAGAGGTGCGGATCGGACCAGTGGCAGCCAAAATTCAGCCGGATGTATTCGGCCCGCTGGCGGTCGGTGGAACGGATGGCCGCTTCCGCATCCGCCCCGGCGGGCAGGCGCCGCTCGATGCGTGCGACCCGCTCGCGCCAGGGCGCATAGATGAACACATGAAACGCGTCGGCGCGGTTCTGCAATACGCATTGCGAACCCCGGCCGACAATCACGCATTTGCCACGCTCGTAAGCCGCTTCGATCACCGGGCGCGACAGTCCGGCGACGGTCTCGGCGTCGAGGAAATCCTCCTCCGCCACGGCGGCGACGCCATCGAAAGCCCCATGCCACAGGCCCCTGCGGGTGACGCGGTGCAGCCAGGAGTCCACGCGCTCGTCGTAACGCCGGACCTGGTCCGATTCCACGCGGGCCTGGCGGGCGATTTCCAGGATGAGCGCCTTATCCAGCAATTCCCACCCCAGCGATTCGGCAACCTTGCGGGCAATCGACGCCCCGCCGCTGCCATATTCCCTGGCGATGGTCAGAACTCGAAACATAATGCCCCCGCTGCCGCGCCGCCGGCATTATCGGATGCGCGGCTCTGAAATTATAATAATGCGCATACACCCGGAATTCAATGGTGGGGCAACCGGCGCACCCGGCGGGAGGCGGTAGCGCGGGTGCGCGTCTTGCTGTCGGGCGGTGGCATCCGGGCGGAGGCGGCAGCGGGAGTGCGCGCCTTGCCGTGGGGGCCGTGGCAACCGGGCGGAGGCGGCAGCGGGGGTGCGCGCCTTGCCGTCGCGGGGCGGTGGCATTCGGGCGGAGGGGGCGGCGCGGGGGTGCGCCTTGCACGTCGGGCGGTGGCATCCGGCGCAGAGGCGGCAGCGGGGGTACGCGCCTTGCCCTGGGGGCAGTGGCATTCGGGCGGAGGGGGCGGCGCGGGGGTGCGCCTTGCCGTCGGGCCGTGGGCATCCGGCGCAGAGGCGATCGTGGAGCGGCTGCGCGGCGGTGGCATGTTCCGTGGCTGCGGGCAGGGACGCGCCGGCGCGGACGGTGTGCCACAATCGGAGTGATGTCGGGCAAGATCGCTCTGGTCACCGGCGCGGGCAGCGGCATCGGACGGGCCGTGACCCTCGCATTGCAGCAGGCCGGCTACTCCGTGGTTCTGGCCGGCCGGCGCGCCGAAGAACTTCAACGCACGGCCGGGATGGCCGCGCCCGCGGGCGGCAGGATGCTGGAGGTCCCCACCGACGTCAGCGATCCCGCCTCCGTGAAGCGCCTGTTCGCCGCCGCCAAAGAGGCTTTCGGACGCCTCGACGTGCTGTTTAACAACGCCGGCCGCGGCGCTCCAGCCATCCCCATGGAGGACCTCACCTTCGAGCAATGGAGCACGGTGGTGGGGGTCAATCTTACAGGCGCCTTCCTGTGCGCGCAGGAGGCCATCCGGCTGATGAAATGGCAGCAGCCGCAGGGCGGCCGCATCATCAACAACGGTTCCCTCTCGGCGCACGTTCCCCGCCCCAACTCCGCGCCGTATACTGCCACCAAGCACGCCATCACCGGCCTCACCCGCAGCATTTCGCTGGACGGACGGAATTTCAACATCGCCTGCGGCCAGATCGATATCGGCAACGCCGCCACGGAGATGACCGCGCGGATGAGCCAGGGTGTCCCGCAGGCCAACGGCGCCAGCCTGGTGGAACCGCGCATGGATGTGCGCCACGTGGCCGAGGCGGTGCTTTACATGGCCAATCTGCCGCTGGATGCCAACGTGGAGTTCATCACCGTGATGGCCACCCGGATGCCGTTCGTCGGCCGCGGCTAGGGGTGGCAGGGCGCATGTCTCGCTTCTTTGAGGAGGCACACCCACGCCAATTCGGCGCGGCATTGGGTGGGGCGGGCCTTTGGCCGGCCCTGGCATAGATATGCGAATCGGCTGCCCCACCGCCGGAGGCGACCCGATCCGTTTCCGTGGCCCGCCGGCGTCCTGGCCGGGTTCGGTGGGACGCGCGCACGGGGACGCTCCCTGACGGCCGCGGCTCCGTTTCGCTGCCGCGGCGCGACCGTGAGGGAGTCCGCATGGCCCTCGGGCCGCCTAAACGGATGGGGCAGCCGGTTCGCCCGCTCCAGGGCCGGCCAAAGGCCCGCCCCACCAAAGTCCCGGCAATCCGGTGTGGCGGGGGCGTCTTCACGGAACGCTCCTTGTGCTCGACCCGCGCGGCGCCTGACGCCGTTCCGGCAGATGGAGGAAAATAGGAGTAGCAGTCCCGAATTTCTTTTTGGAGATCGAGATGAAAGTCGTTGCGTTCAACGGCAGCGCCCGGCGCGGCGGAAACACTGCCATTCTGCTCGGTTACGTGATGGGCGAACTGGAAGCGGAAGGCATCGAGACCGAACTGGTGGAAATGAGCGGCGCCACGATCCACGGCTGCCTGGCGTGCCGCAAGTGTTCGACCCGAAAGAACCGCCGGTGCTCGCAGGAACACGACATGGGCAATGTCTACATCGAGAAGATGGCGGCGGCCGACGGGATTCTGCTGGGATCCCCGACCTATGTGACGGACGTTTCTCCGGAGATCAAAGCCCTGATCGACCGCGCCTGCCTGGTTTCGGGGGCCAACGGCGGCATGTTCCGCCGCAAAGTGGGCGCCGCGGTGGTGGCCCTGCGCCGGGCGGGCGCCCTGCACGCCTTCGATACCCTCAACCACTTCTTCCTGATCACCGAGATGATCGTTCCCGGCTCGTGCTACTGGAATATCGGCATCGGCCGCGAAATGGGCGAGGTGGAGAAGGACGAGGAAGGCATCCGTACAATGAAAGTCCTCGGCCGGAACATGGCGTGGCTGCTCAAGAGGACGGGCGCGCAGGCATCCGGCGGGAATTAAGCGGCGGCGAGCGGGCCATCGATTCCGCCCCGGCGGGCAGCGTGCCGACGCGCGGCCTCTGTCTCCCTTCCGGTGCGATCAGCGGAGGGCATCCGCCACCGCCGGCCGTTCCGCGACGCGCCGCAGCAAACGCGCGGGCAGAAATATAAAAAGCGGCGATACCCGCTGAAGCCCTCGGCGGCCAGCCCCGGCGCCGCGGGAATGTGGCCGCCGATCCCAGCCCGGCGGCCGGCGGATGCGGGCTGTGACTAAAGTCATAGGCATGCCGCCCGTGCGCGGTTACGCTTGGGTTTGGAGGCAAAAACGATGAGCGCGATCACGACGGCGAAGACGGTGGGCGAACTGGCGGCGGAAAACCCGGCCGTCCCGCGGGTTTTCGAGAAGCTGGGAATCGACTACTGCTGCGGCGGCGGCAGCACCCTGGAGGAGGCGTGCCGCGCGGCCGGCGTGCCGCTCCGGGAGGTTGAGGAATCCATGCAAACCGCGGTGGAGCAGGCGCGGGCCGCCGCCCCCCAACGGGATTGGAAGACAGAGCCGCTGGCCGCCCTGATGGAGCACATCCGCAACACGCACCACCAGTTCACCCGCGCGGAAGTGGCGCGCCTGGGGCCACTGTTCGATAAAGTCTGCGCGGCGCACGGGACGAACCACCCCGAACTGGAGCGCCTGCGGGCGACCTTCGGCGGCCTGTC
>JASHSS010000671.1 GCA_030038565.1 Bryobacteraceae bacterium | reverse complement strand
CTCTTCGTTATGGATGGGGACGACAATCGAGAGCATTGTAATTCAGATTTCAGTGTAGCATCGCATACATATGGCTCAGTCGCCCGAGCGGATCCCCTTTCAAGCCACCACCGCCGGCACGCGCTACGATGGCATCGGCCGGCTGCCGGTCAGCGTCCTCCTGGATAACGTTCGCAGCCTCTATAACGTGGGCGCTTTCTTCCGCACCGCCGACGCGGCCGGAATCGAGAAGCTCTATCTCTGCGGGATCACCGGCCGCCCGCCCAAGCGCGCCATCGCCAAAACCGCCCTCGGCGCCGAGCAATCGGTGGCCTGGGAGCATGCCTGGAACCCGCTCCCCGCCCTCGACGCTTTGCGCCAGCGCGGTTACGAAATCGCCGCCATTGAGACCAGCGTGCATGCCGTCGATCTGTTCGACTGGCGCCCCCGTTTCCCCGTCTGCCTGGTGTTCGGGCACGAAGTGGAAGGTATTCGCCCGGAGATCGCCGGCGCCTGCGATACCCACGTGCGCATCCCCATGCTGGGCGCCAAGCATTCGCTGAACGTGGCCACGGCGGGCGGAGTGGCGATTTACGAACTCCTGCGCAAGTACCGCGATTGGGCGGCCGGCCAGGCGCCTGCGCTACGATAGGATTTGTCCCAACCACTGCCCCGCCTGCGCCTGAACCTGGATTTTATGCCCTCCCCGGCGCCGGATCATCCGGGCCTGTTCATCCGCGATCCCTTCCGCTATTCGGACGCCATGCTGATCATTCCCCCGGTGCTGGTCGAGTGCCTCGAATGCTTCGACGGCCGGCAGACCGACCTGGATCTGCGGGCCGTCCTGGTGCGGCTGACCAACGATCTGGAAGTGGGCCAGATCGCGGAGCACCTCATCCGCACACTGAGCGATGCCGGCTTCCTGGAAAACCAGGAATTCGAGCGCCAGCGCGACCAGCGGCGGCGGGAATTCGCCGAAAGCCCGGTGCGCCTGCCCGCGCATGCCGGATCGGCCTACCCCGCCGACCCCGGCGAGGCCCGCGAAGTGCTGCGGCAATATATGGATGGAGCCGGGCCCAGCCTGGAAAAGGCCGCCCTGGGCCGCGATCTGTTCGCCATCGCCGCTCCCCACGTCAGTCCTTCGGGCGGCTGGCGTTGTTACCGCGCGGCCTACAGCCTGCTTCGGCCCGAGCATGCCTCGCGCACTTTCGTGATTCTGGCCACCTCGCACTACGGCCAGCCGGAGAAATTCGGGCTGACCCGCAAACCGTTCGTCACGCCGCTCGGCGAGAGCGCCACCGATGTCGCACTGGTGGACTGGCTGGCCGCCCGCGGCGGCAGCGCCGTCCAGATGGAGGATTACTGCCACTCCTTCGAACACACCGTCGAGTTGCAGGTGGTCTTCCTGCAGCAGGTGCTTGGGCCGGGAGTGCGGATTCTGCCGATTCTATGCGGCCCCTACGCGCGCAGTATGTACCGCGGCGGCATGCCGGAAGACGATGGCCCGGTGAAGCAGTTTCTGGAGGCTTTGGGCGAACTCGGCGAGCGCGAAAGCAGCCGGCTGTTCTGGATCCTGGGAGTAGATATGGCCCACATGGGCAGGCGCTACGGCGACGAATTCCAGGCCCTGGCCGGCGAAGGCCCCATGAGCGAAGTCGGCGCGCGCGACGAACAGCGCATCGGCCGGATCAATGCCGGCGACGCGGCGGGGTTCTGGGACCTGACCTGCCAGAATCGCGACGATCTGAAGTGGTGCGGCTCGGCTCCGTTTTACACTTTCCTGAAAAGCGCCGGGGCCACCCAGGGCAAGCTGCTGGAATACGAGCAGTGGAATATCGATGAGGCCAGCGTGGTGAGCTTCGCCGGAATGGCCTTCTCCAAGCGTTCCCGAATCATCCTTCCAGGGTAACCAGCACTTCTCCGGCCGCGACCGTGGCGCCCTCCACGGCCGAGACCCGCAGCACGCGAGCGGCGCGGGCTGCCCGCAGCTCGTTTTGCATTTTCATGGCTTCCACCACTACCAGCCCCTGCCCGGCCTCCACCGCATCGCCCACCCGCACCAGCACCCGCACCACTTTCCCCGGCATGGGGGCGGTGACCTCCTGCGGACCATCGCCCGCGCCGCGCCCCGATTTCCGGCTCCAGCGCCGCGGATCGAGCACCTGGATCTCGAACCGGTAGCCGTCGATCACCACCACCAGTCCCGCCGGCTGCTCCTCGACGCGCGCGTCGTAGGAACGGCCATCCAGCAGAATGGAGTAGACGCAGGGTTCCGGCATCTGCACATCCGCCGAGCGCTCGGGACCGTCCTCCAGGCGGAAGCGGCAGGCGGGCGCGGGCGCCAGAATCTCCACCAGGCTCTCCTTTCCGTTGATCGTGAGCGGCAGTTTCATCGCAGCATTTCGTTGCGCCCGGATTCCAGCCAGGCGGAGTGACGGGAGTTTCCCGCGCCTGGCGCGGCTTCGCGGGCGCCCACCCGCGCGGCGGTGTGCAGGCTGGCGGCCAGGGCGGCCACGGCGGCCAGATCGGCGGGAGGCTGCGGAGGCTGGTGGCGCTCGAAGAACTCCTCGATGAAACCGGTGTGCAGGCGCCCGGCGCGCAACTCCTCGTCCTCCAGAATCTGCCGGAAGAAGCCGATGTTGGTGCGGATGCCGCCCACGTCGTATTCGCGAAGCGCCCGGATCATGCGCTGGCGGGCCTGTTCCCGGCTGGCGCCCCAAATCGCCAGCTTGGCCAGCAGCGGGTCGTATTCCATGGGAACGGTCCAGCCATCGTAGACGCAGCCGTCCAGCCGCACGCCCGGTCCCAGGGGACGGTCGAGGCGCGTCAGCGTGCCGGGGAAAGGCAGGAAATCGTTGTACGGGTCCTCGGCGTAGATGCGCGCCTCGATGGCGGCTCCGCGCCAGGTGATGTCCCGCTGCTCGAACGGCAGGCGCTCGCCGGCGGCGATTTCCACCTGCAGGCGCACCAGGTCCAGCCCGGTCACCAGCTCGGTCACCGGATGCTCCACCTGCAGCCGGGTGTTCATTTCCAGGAAGTAGAAGCGCCGCTCGGGGTCCACCAGGAACTCCACCGTGCCGGCATTGTAGTAGCCCGCCGCCCGCGCCGCCCCGATGGCTGCCGCGCCCATGGCCTCGCGCATCTCCGGATATTCCGTGAGCAGCGGCGACGGGCACTCCTCGATCACCTTCTGGTGGCGGCGCTGCAGGGAGCATTCCCTCTCGCCCAGGTGGATCATGTTGCCGTGGCGGTCGCCGAGCAACTGAATTTCGATGTGCCGCGGCCGCACCACGTACCGCTCGATGTAAAGTTCCGCGTTGCGGAACGACCGGGCAGCCTCGCTGGAGGCGTTGCGAAAGGCGGATTCCAGCTCGGCGTCGCGGTCCACCCGGCGCATGCCCTTGCCGCCGCCGCCGGCCACGGCTTTGAGCAGAATGGGGTACCCGTGGACCGCCGTGAAGGCGCGGGCTTCCTCCAGGGTCACGCTGCTCTCGGTCCCCGGCACCACCGGAGTCCCGCCCGCAATCGCGGTCCGGCGGGCGGCGGTTTTCGATCCCATCATCCGGATGGAGGCCGCCGAAGGACCGATGAAGACCAGCCCGCCATCCTCGCAGGCGGCCGCGAAATCGGCATTCTCGCTCAGAAATCCGTAGCCCGGATGGATCGCCTCGGCGCCCCGCTCGCGCGCCGCGGCCAGGATGCGATCGGTGCGCAGATAGCTTTCCGAGGATGGCGCCGGCCCCACCGCCACCGCCTCGTCGGCCATGCGGACGTGCAAGGAGGTGCGGTCCGCTTCGGAATACACCGCTACCGTGGCGATCCCCATTTCGCGAAGCGTACGGATGATGCGGACGGCAATCTCGCCGCGGTTCGCGATCAAAACCTTGCGGAACATGGCAGCCAGAATTGTACCAGCAGTCGGACCGGACGCGGGGCGCTGCCCGCTCCCACCCGCTCCCACCCCGCTCCCACGCTGCCCCCACGCAGCCCGCTCCCACCCTTCCCCAGGCAGCCCGCGCCCACCCCTCCCCCACCCGTGCGGCCCGCCTGGCCCCGGCGGCCGGTGACCACCGGGTAGCTGGTTTCTTTTCAATCCGCTCAATCGTTTGCGGACATCGCCGTCCGGAACCACGGAGTCGGCTTGCTACCCTGAAGTTGAGCTGGAGGGATCCAGCCGTTTCCCGATGCCGCAATCCTCCAATCCCCGCCCCGCGCCCGCATCTCGGCGCACTCTCCGCTCCCCCAATTGGGTTCGTTCCGTCAAATCGCCCG
>JASHSS010000670.1 GCA_030038565.1 Bryobacteraceae bacterium | reverse complement strand
TCCCGCGAGGCGCACCCAAAACGCCAACGCGCCGGCCAACCACAGCATCACTACCCAGGGCAGGAACTGCGCTGACTCGACGGTGGAGACTGTGACGCGGACCGAAGCGGGCAATGCGGCGGTCGTGGTGGCGGCGCCGGCGGTGGAAGCGGCGGGAGGGGCGCCTCCGATGCGATAGGCGGCCGCGGCGCCGGTTTCCGGCGGGCGTAGCGCCTCCCAAGTGGCCAGGGGAGCGGCCAGCATGCCCGCCATGGCCGCGCAGGCCAGCAGGTAACGGGCCTGCGGGTTCGCCCTGGGGGCTAGGGCCCGGCGCGCGGCGGCATACAAAAGCGCGATGACGAAACCCTGCCAGAGGAAGTGAACCAGGGTCCAGCCGAGGCGTTCCACCCACGCCTGGGAAGAGAGGATCCGGATGGCATGCATGACGAGCATCCTTTCTCTAGGAACAGCATATGACGAATAAAATCGTAAGTCAACGAAAATCATCGTAAAGCAGAGGCGCCCCATGTTGGTTGCCGGAGCGGGGTCAATCTCGGATAAAATAAGGAATACACCTCCCCGGGAGAAGTTCTTCTCACGCGATGAACCTGGCCACACTCCTGTCCGACGATTTCGAGAGCTCCATCCGGAACCGCGGCAAGATTTACTACTGGCAAAGCCGCGTGCGCATCCGGCGCGGCTCCGACCGCGAAGTGCAGGCCAGCGTCCGCGGCTCGCGGCTCTACGATGTGAATCTGGATTGGGCCGAGGGCACCCTCAGCCTGGATTGCGACTGCGATTATTTCGATACCGTGGGACCCTGCAAGCACCTCTGGGCCACCGTTCTGGCCGCCGATGCCAAGGGCTACCTGGCGTTGGCCAAGGGGGTGTCCAAGCTGACGACGGACTACGGCAACGGGTTTGAAGAGGAAAATTTCGACCCGGACGGGCCCAGGGCCTCCGCCGCAATCGAGATTCCCCGGCCGGTGCTGATTCCGGAAGCTCCGCCTGCGCCGAAAACTCCCGCCTGGATGACGGATCTGAACCAGATCACCAGCCGTGCGCTGATGGACGAAGTGCCTGAGGCCTGGCCGGCCAAGCGCGAGATTGTCTACGTGGTGGATGTGCCGGCCAGCAAAACCGCTCACAACCTGGTGCTGGCGCTGGGGTCGCACGACCGCAAAGCCGACGGAAACTGGACGGCCTTTTCGCCCCTGACGCTCAAGCGCCAGCAGGTTTTCCATTTGCCGCTGCCCGACCGCGAAATCGTAGCGGCACTGGCCGGCGGCAGCGAGCACCACGGCTGGGGATACGAAAACTACTCGCCCATCGCCCCCGCGCGGCAGGTCAGCTACCCGCTGGCGGTCAACCTGCTGCCGCAGATCGTGCGCGGCGGGCGGTGCTACCTGGGCGCGGGTTTGCGGCCCGACGGATCGGCGCCGCTGGCCTGGGACGAAGGCGAACCCTGGGCCTTCCAGTTGCTGCTGCGCCGCGGAAAGCGCGACCGCTGGATGGTGACCGGGCAGTTTTCGCGCGGCGCGGAGCGCATGGATGCGAACGTTCCGCAGTTGGTGCTTCCGGGCGGTTTCCTGTTCACCGGCGAGCGCGCGGCGGCGCTGGCGGCGGACACCGCCTTCGCCTGGCTGGCGCATTTTCGCGAAGGCAATACCATTGAAGCCCCGGAGCCGGATGGCGAGGCGCTGCTGGCGGCGCTGGTGAACGCGGCGGGCGCGCCCGACCTGGACGTTCCCGAGGAACTGCGCTTCGAAGAAGTCCGGCCCACGCCGCGTCCCGTGCTGCGAATTCACGGCAATAAACCGGGGTATCCGGCCGGGAAACTGGCCGGCGATCTGTCGTTCGAATACGAAGGACGCGCGGTAGCCGCGGAAGAGAAATCGCGCGGGTTCTACGATTCCGCGGCCAAACGCCTGGTGCGCCGCGACGCCGCCGCCGAAGCCACCGCCCGCGCCCTGCTCGAATCGAGCGGCTTGCGCTACCAGCGTTGGGGCTACAACTACGCTTTCGGCGCCTGGGAAATCGCCCCCACCAAGTTGCCGAAGGTGGTGCGCACCCTGGTGGAAGCGGGCTGGCACCTGGAGGCCGATGGCAAAGTCTTCCGCCGGCCGGGCGCTTTCAAGATCGGCGTCTCGACCGGCGTGGATTGGTTCGAGCTGCACGGCGACGTGGAGTACGGCGAGACCACCGCGAAACTGCCGGCGCTGCTGGAAGCCGTGCGGCGCGGCGACAGCATGGTGCGGCTGGATGACGGCACCTATGGCGTGCTGCCCGAGGAGTGGCTCAAGCGCATCGGCGTGCTGGCGGGAATGGGCGAAGCGCAGGACGGCCACATGCGCTTCCGCCGCAGCCAGGCCGGCTTGCTGGATGCCCTGCTGGCCGCCCAGCCGGAGGCCACCTGCGACGAAACCTTCGCCCGCATGCGCCAGGAGATGCGCGCTTTCACGGGCATTCAGGCCGCGCCGCAGCCCGGCGGATTCGCGGGCCAGCTTCGCGATTACCAGCGCGAGGGCCTCGGCTGGATGGAATTTCTGCGCCGCTTCACCTTCGGCGGCTGCCTGGCCGACGATATGGGAGTGGGCAAAACCGCGCAGGTGCTGGCGCTTCTTGAAACGCGCCGCGAACTGCGCGCTTCCGGGCAGGCGGTGGCGCCCTCGCTGGTGGTGGTGCCGCGCTCGCTGGTGTTCAACTGGATGCAGGAAGCCGCGCGCTTCACCCCCCAACTGCGCGTGCTGGATTACACCGGGCTGGCGCGCGAGACCTCGGAAATCGCCGCCTACGACCTGGTGGTGACCACCTACGGCACGCTGCGCCGCGACGCCGTCCGCCTGAAAGACGTGGAGTTCGATTACGTGGTGCTGGACGAGTCCCAGGCCATCAAGAACGCCGACACCGAATCGGCCAAGGCCGTGCGCCTGCTGCGGGGCAACCATCGCCTGGCGCTGAGCGGGACGCCGGTGGAAAATCACCTGGGCGAGTTGTGGTCGCTGTTCGAATTTCTCAACCCGGGCATGCTGGGCGCCGCCGGCGTTTTCCGGCTGGCCGGCACGGGCGCGCGCAATCCCGACCCGGAGACCCGCGCCCTGCTGGCCCAAGCCCTGCGCCCCTTCATCCTGCGGCGCACCAAGGAGCAGGTGGCCCGCGAGCTTCCGGCCAAGAGCGAGCAGACCGTGTATTGCGAAATGGCGCCCGCCCAGAGCAAGCTGTACAACGAGCTTAAGCAGCACTACCGCCATTCGCTGCTGGCGCGGGTGGAAAAGGAGGGCCTCGCGAAATCCAAAATCCAGGTATTGGAAGCCCTGCTGCGGCTGCGCCAGGCGGCTTGCCATCCCGGCCTGCTGGACCCCCGGCGCGCGGGGGAGCCCAGCGCCAAGCTGGACATGCTGATGGAACAACTGGAGGACGTCATCGGCGCCGGACACAAAGCCCTGGTATTCTCGCAGTTCACCAGCCTGCTGGCGATTGTGCGCAACCGCCTGCAGGCCGCCCACATCGTCTTCGAATACCTGGATGGGGCTACGCGCGACCGCCAGGCGCGCGTGGAGCGCTTCCAGAACGATCCCGACTGCCCGCTGTTTCTGATCAGCCTGAAAGCCGGCGGCCTGGGTTTGAACCTGACCGCCGCGGAGTACGTCTTCCTGCTGGACCCGTGGTGGAATCCGGCCGTGGAAGCCCAGGCAGTGGACCGCGCTCACCGCATCGGCCAGACCCGCCAGGTGTTCGCCTATCGGTTGATTGCCCGCGACACGGTGGAAGAGAAGGTGCTGGAGCTGCAAAAGACCAAGCGCGACCTGGCGGCCGCCATCATCGGCGAAGACAACAGCCTGATTCGCGACCTGGGGCGCGAAGATCTGGAATTGCTGCTGTCGTAGAGCGGCGTTGGCGCGGCACACGGAACGCTATACTCAGGAAGGCCGGTCTCAAATGAGGTCGAAGCGTTATTCCCGTAGTCATCGAGCAGACGAATACCGGCAATTCCGCGTATTCGCCGGACGTTCCGGGATGTGTTGCAGTAGGTGACACTCGGGAAGAAACACGGCGGAATTTTCAGGGATCCCTGACGGCACACTTTGACGCGATGCGGGAAACAGGCGAGCCGATTCCCGAGCCCAATTCATCGGTCGATTACGTGGAGGTCGCTGCTTAAACGCACCATTTCGGGGAGAACTGGGGCGCCGGAGGGTTGAATCGAAAAGGCGCCGCCGTTCCGTTTGCGCCGGTTGGCGATTTGGCGTCAAATCAGCCAAGATCAGCCAAGTGACTTCGCGGACGGAACGGCGAACGGGAGACTATAATATCGCTAGGGAGCGCACGACTCATGCAAACGCCCTCGCCAGAATCGATTCCCATCGTCCTGGGACAGGAAGATGACGGTCGTTGGTGGGCCGACATCGAATCCATGCCCGGAGTGATGGCCTACGGACCGACCCGCGAGGCGGCCGTCGCCGCCGTCCGAGCGCTGGCCCTGCGGGTTGCCGCGGACTGCATCGATCATGGAGAGGACGTTCCGCCGCAGTTCGAGAAGGTCTTCTCCATCGCATGAGCGGTTGGCCATCGGTAAAGGCGCGGAGGCTTTTGGCGGCCCTTATCCGCGTTGGTTGGACGGTTGCGTGGCAAAGCGGGTCCCATCGCCGGCTCCGGCGCCCTGGCTGGCCCAACTACACGTTCGCGTTTCATGACGGCGAGGAAATTGGTCCGGGACTACTCGCACAGATTGCGAAGAAAACCGGCCTGCGTCCCGATGACCTGTAAGCGGCTTCGGGTTTGGGATCTGGGCCAGGGTCCGAGATGGCGACTATGCAGACGGGTGAGGTAGGCTTCCAAGGGGCTGGTGGTGAACAAGTGTCAAACCGTGGTCCTGCCGAAATCGTGCCAGCCCTGGCCCCTGGTGAATTTCCACACCGCAAACACGCCTTCGGAACGGTCTGGCGCAACAGCCCAGACGTCAGTGATTTCAGACGGCAGTGTGGGTGGATCACTCGGGATATTGCTCCCAAGCATCGAAACCCATGCGGAATAGTTTCGCCAAGGAAGATAAACAAACAGGTGCCGCTCCGGCGCATTGACACCCCCGAGTTTCTTCCTATGGTTTGGCTCGGACGCCCGGCTCTCAATAGCCCGCAGAACGTGACGTGAATCGACACGCGTCATAGCGACATGAATCGGTTCGTTGATATAGATCCGTCGGGAGGCTTCCAAACCGTAGCGTATCCGTAGTAAATCCTTAACTCGTCGAGGATTTTCCTAACGCTCGGAGACGTAGCAGCATCTACGGAAGCGCAGAACCTGTCAAGTCCGTCCCTTTCGATCGCCGCGAGGTATCGATCTGCCTTTTCTCGTACTGCGTTCATGCGGGCACTTGGTAACGGTAGAACCGACCAATCACGACTGCATTCACAGGACCTTACAAAGCGTCGATCATTCAACGCCCCAACTGCGGATTCAATCTGGAAGTCGGTCGAGACCGTGACTTCTAGCGGTACTCGTAGACCGTCCGGATACCTGAGCTCGTAGTCACATTCTCCGTTTGCTTGTTGATCTCGGTATTCCAGAAACGAGCCGCGCAAAACCGACTCAATAACGAGTTTGGCGACCCGCTCCGATTCGCTCGGCTTTGGCATCTCGAGCACTCCATCACTCCTGCTATTTCATTCTCCCACTCACAAACACCGAGTTGCAACGGAGGCCATCTTACCTGTGATCCAGGTCAACCCCATCCAGAAGTTCGGATCCGAGACGTTCACTGGTGCAGCTCCCGTCACCTCACGGCCGGTACTCTCGGGGCAGCGTTTCACTTACCCCTGCATAGTGGGATCGAACCGCAGTCCGAGAGTCTGGATCATCGGTGGCATGGATTCTTCGAACGTCACGGCGGCTTGCTCCGATTTCGCCAGCTTCACCGCGCGCCAGCGCGCCAGGGTCAGGGCGGCCAACAAAGCGGCGACGATCTCCCCGTATAGCAACGGGTCGGCCAGCGCCTTCCATTCCCAGTACACCCCCAGGCCGACATAGGCAATCAAGGGGTAGAGACCCATGATCGCCATGTGGACCCGCGATTTGCCTGGCAAATAGGAGCAGGTGAAGGGAAGTTTCTGGAAATTCTGGAGGCACACCTCGCACACCACCGCCCCCAGCAGGCCCAGCACCACCATATGCCCGAGAACCATCCGCCAGGGCCACAGGCAGAGATAAACCGCCGCCGCAATCACGAATAGCGGCGCCACCGACATGGCCAGCAGCGCGCGCCGCCCGGCCCGCAGGCACGCCGGTGCGCCGCCCAGCGAGACCATGCGGAAGATCCAGTTGGCCCGCAATTCAACCGGCAGGGCGAAGATCGCCCGCGTCCCCATCACCCAGGCGGCCAGCATCACTATGCTGGCCAGTATGAGCGCCACGTTGGTCTGGTCCGCCATGGCGGCATGCGTGCGGCGCTGATCCTCGCGGATCACCTGCGCCATCAAGGCCAGAATGCCGAAGCCGATTCCCAGGTAGAAGGCCAGAATAATGCGGTGCTGCCGGCTGCGCAGCAGGGTGCGGATGCTGAACTGCACCACGGCGGTATCGAGCGGGGTTCCGAAGCGCGGCAGCCACGTGCCTCCGCGCGCCATGGGCACGATATCGGGTTCCTCAACGATCTTTCGCAAGGTGCGCAGATACGCCAGGAGATAAGTAGCGCAGGCCGCCAGCGCCGCCACGAGCAGACCCAAAACCGCGCGCCACGCCGCCGCCGTGACGCCCGGCGTCACCGAGCCGTTGAGCGCCTGGAACAGCCCCAGAAACCAGTACGTGGGCAGACGCGCCAGCAGGTGCTGAGCCTGGGGCGCGGCAAAGGCCGGCGGCGAGGAAAGCGACGGCTCCAGAAAATAGTTGCTCAGAAACACCGAGAACACCACGATCTGCAGTACCGCCGAAAGCCGCAAATACCACGCCCGCGGGAGTTGTCCGGCCAACCCCTGCACGGCCAGCACCGAGCAGAAGATGAAGGCGCCCGCCGCCAGCGCCGAAATCCAATACGCGGCCACCGTCCGGAACGGCCCCAGTAATCCACTGCCGGGCGGCGGGAAGAGGAACAATCCCCAGGTGACGGCCGGCAGTCCGTTGAGCGCAGCGACCGTCAAACCCAGCGCCGCTCCCAGGGCGGCGGCCTTGGCCAGAAACACGGTTCGCGGGCGGACCGGCAGCGGCGCCAGAACCAGCACGTCGCGGCGGTCCGGGAAGGTCGAATCCCAACTCAGCACCGCGAACAGGCCCATCACCAGCATGGTGGTGGCGATCAGGAAGTGCTCGACTTGCCAGATGGCCGCCGTGGCCCTCGCGGGCGTCATTTTGCGTGGATCGAAGAACATCGCCCCCAGTGCGACCATGGCGCTGAAGAACACCAGCATGCCGCCGAACTGGCCCAGCAGTTGCTTGATGTCGCCCTCCACTGAGAGCACCTCCAGGTCCACCATGCGAAAGAGGAACTCGCGGTACAGCACCCGGAACTGCTGCTGGTTCATGACCATCCTCCCGCCGGCCGTCACGCCAGGATCAGGTCGGCAATCTGCCGTGAAACCGCGGCCGTGTCCTGCTCCACGGCGAGCTGCGAAAAAATATCCTCCAGCGTGGGCAGCGACATCAGGGTGCGCAAGGCCGCTATGGAATCGTCGGCCACCACCTTGCCGTGATGCAGAATCACCACGTGGGAGCAGACCCGCTCCACGGTTTCCAGTTCGTGCGAGCTGAACAGCACCACTTTTCCGCGGGCGGCCAGTTCCTGGATGAGGCTGCGCAGCACCAGCCCGGTGGACACATCCAGGCCCGAAAACGGCTCGTCCAGCAGGATCAGGTCGGGATTGTGCAGGAGCGCCGCGGTGAGCAGCACCTTCTGCCGCATGCCTTTGGAATAGGACGAAATCGGCACGTGGCGGTCGCCGTGCAGCGAAAGCAGGCGCAGCAGCCCGTCAATGCGTTGGGCGGTGGCCTTCTCCGGAAGATTGCGCAGTTGGCCCACCATCACCAGGTACTCCAGCCCGCTGAGGTGCGGATAGAGGTGCGGCTCTTCGGGCACGTAGCCCATGCGCTGCTTGTAGGCGATCAGGTCGCGGTGGATGGGCTGGCCATCGAAGAGAATTTCGCCGGAACTCATCTCGATCAGCCCGGTGATCATCTTCATGGTGGTGGATTTGCCCGAGCCGTTCGGCCCCAGGTAACCGGTGACCTCCCCGGCGCGCGCCTGAAAGCTGACGTGATCCACCGCGGTCACCCCGGCAAATCGCTTGGAGACGTTGCGCAATTCCAGCATGATGCTATAAGACTCCGGTGGGGGGCGTTCGGTTCCCGGGTGGGGCAAGCTGAGGGCAAGCTAAAGCATGCCCCACCCTGAGGTAGTATGAGATCGTCAGTGGGGGGAGAAATGCATCATCAACTCTTGGCCGCCCTTTTTCTTTCCTGCGCCACCGCCTTCGCGCAGCTTCCATCGGACGCGGAAATCCGCCAGATCCTGGCGGATCGCGTGGGATCGCCCAACCTCGGCATCGGGATCGTCGCCGGGGTCATCGACGCCCAAGGCCGGAGGGTGGTGGCCTACGGAAGCCTCGCCAAAAACGACCCGCGGCGCCTGGGCGGCGACACGGTCTTCGAAATCGGCTCCATGACCAAGGTCTTCACCTCGCTGATCCTCATGGACATGGTGCGGCGCGGGGAAGTCGCGCTCACCGATCCGGTCTCCAAATTTCTTCC
>JASHSS010000060.1 GCA_030038565.1 Bryobacteraceae bacterium | reverse complement strand
AAGACGCGGCCGCCGCGGCCACCCGCCCGCTCGAGGCGGCGCAATCAGCCGGGTTCACGGCCTTGGCGCGGCAGACCGAAGAGTGGTGGCATGGCTTCTGGCGGCGCGGTTTCGTCCGCCTGACGGGCGACGGCGACGCAGCCCTCGTGGAGCAGCATTACCACTACTTCCCTTACCTGATGGCGGCCTGCTCGCGCGGTAAGTTCGCCACTAAGTTCAACGGTATGCTGTGGAATACGGGCGGCGACCTGCGCACCTGGGGCGCCCAGCACTGGTTCGCCAACCTGAGCTGCTATTACGAAGCGCTTCCGGCCGCCAACCGCCTGGAGCTGATGGACCCCATGTTCGATATGTACTCTGGCATGTTCGATAACTGCTCGACGGCCGCGCGCCAGCAGTGGGGCAGCCAGGGCATGTACATCCCCGAGACCTGCTACTTCGACGGCCTGGAAAAGCTGCCCGAGGAAATCGCCGCGGAGATGCGCGACCTGTACCTGCTGAAGAAGCCGTGGGAACAGCGTTCGGCGCGCTTTATGGAGTATGCCCAGACCAAGCACCCGCATTCCAGCCGCTGGAATTGGATCCAGAACGAGCGCTTTGTCAACGGGCGGCGCGTCCTCACCGAGCGCGGCTTCGGGCCGTATGGCGCGGTGACCCACATTATGGGCAGCACCGCCAAAATTGCGTACCTGTATTGGCGGCGCTACGAGTACACGCTGGATCGCGAATGGCTGGCGCGACGCGCTTACCCCATGCTCAAGGCGGCAGTGGAGTTCTACCGCAATTTTCCCAACCTCGACAAAGGGCCGGACGGCAAGTATCACATCCATTGGACCAACAGCAATGAAAGCGTCTACGGCGCGCGCGATAGCGATGAGGATCTTTCGTCCCTGCGCGGGATTACGGGCGCGTTGCTGCGCGCCGCCGTCATCCTGGATGCGGACGCCGCCATGCGTCCGGTGTGGCGCGAATTCCTGGACAACCTGGCGCCGCTTCCCACCAGCGACAACCCGGAGGCATTGGGCGCCGCCGGTTACACCGGCCCGCGGGTGTTCGTGCGCGGGCTGAAGCCGGCCATCAAGGAGGGCGGCCTGCTGCCCGATGGCAACAGCCTGCCGATGTGGTTCTTCGACCTCTGCAACGTGGAGTCGCGAGACCGCCAGACGCTCGAAACCGGTCGCGCGACGTTCACCGCGGCCTTGCGCAACGGCCTCAATCCGCAAATGCCGGTGCAGGTGCTCTCCAAGCAGGCTATCGCGGCGGCTTCGCTGGGGCGTGCCGATGCCGTGCGGATCATGATTCCGAACCAGGTGCGCGGTACCGCGGAGCGCTCGACGGCCTATAAGAACGGCGGCGCCCTGGCCAACCGCATGATGCTGCGGGAAGGACCGCAAGCGTTGGATGCCGAGCGGCTGGGCCGGGCGTCGGAAGCACTGCACCAGGCCTTGTTGCAGAGCAATCCTCCCGCTCCCGGCGAGGACCCCGTGATTCACGTGTTTCCGGCGTGGCCGGCGGAGTGGAACGCGCAGTGCCGGCTGCTGGCGCGCGGGGCTTTCGTGGTGAGCGCGTCGATTGAGGCGGGGCGCGCGGGGTTCGTCGAACTGGAGTCGCTGGCGGGCGCGGAGTGCCGGCTGCGCAACCCGTTTCCGGGCGGCGCGGCGCTGTTCCGGGATGGGCGCGCGGCGGAGAAGCTGGACGGTCCGCTGCTGCGCTTCGCGATGCGCAAGGGCGAGCGGATCGTGGTTGTGGCGGCCGGGCGGACCCCGGCCCAGGAGCGGCGGAAGGTTTAGGTAAGCCGGCGGCCGCTACTTACTGACCCGGGTTGGCGTACGACGGCGTGATGGTCGCCGGGCTGCCGGTCTCCTTCAGTTCGCGCTCGCGTTCGAGCACGGTGACGCCGTGCACCATCCAATCCTCGGGCGGCGCGCCTTTCAGGTAATGATCGAACCAGGCGTTGATGCGGCGGTGGTAATCGATCTGGTTGGCCTTCTGGGCCACCGAATGGTTCTCGCCTTCATACACCAGCATCACCACCGGCTTTCCGGCGCGGCGGGCGGCGTTGTAGAACTCGATATCCTGGTGCCAGTCGGAGGCGCCGTCGTGGTCGCCGACTTCCATCAGGAGCGGAGCGGCCAGTTTGTTGGCCACGAAGGTGGACGAGTTGCGGATGTACGCTTGCGGGTCCTCATACAACGGAACCTCCATGCGTTCCTGGCTGACTTCGACGTGGTTGGTCTCCGGCGCCCCGCTGTTCCAATAGATCTCGCCCACGCTGGACGAAAGATTGGTAAGCGCGCCGCCTACCACGCCGGCGGCGAACAGGTCGCTGTGGGTCACGATGAAGGTGGTTTCGTAGCCGCCCCAGGAGTGGCCCTGCAACCCCACGTGTTTGGCATCGATCATGCCCGATTCGAGCGCTTTTTTGACGGCAGAAGTTACGCAATCCAGCGCCGAGATACCCGGCTCGCGCTTCTTGAAGACGATATCGGGCCGTAAGACGAAGTAACCGTGCTGGGTCCAGACCGTGGCGTTGTAAGTGGAGCGCTCCGAAGGCGCGGACCAGTTATGAAGCTGGTTGCTTTCGATCTCGTAAATCTGCACGATCAGGGGATACTGCTTACCCTTTTCGTAGTTTGCGGGGTAATACAGCGCGCCTTGCAGCCGGTCGCCGTGCGAATTCTTGTAATCGATGAGCTGGGCAGGCCCCCAGGCGTATTGCGAGGCGAAGGGGTTGGTGTCCGAGACCCGCGTGGCGGTTTTCAGTTCCGGGCCGGCGGCGAAAAAGTTGGGCGAATCGTCCCAAGCGCCGGACTCGTAGACATAAACGTCGGCGTCCTTGGCTTTCTCCAGTCCGCGGATGCTCTTGTCGGCGAAAATGAGCTGCTCTTCCTTGCCGTTTTGGAGAAGCGCGTAACCGGTGCGCTTGGTCCAGCGGCCTTCCAGGCTGAGATAGACCGGCTTATCGAGGTCGATCCATTCGGTATCGCCGCCGCGTCCGCCGCGTCCGCCGCCGCCGCCGCGTCCACCGGCGCCCGGCGTGGCGGATACGCGCGCATAGCGATGCCGGATCTCACCTGCGCTGCCGTCGGTCAGGCGCTTGGGCTTAGTGGCGCCATCGGGGAAGACTTCCCATAGGTCCCAGGAATCGTAAACGATCACGCTGCGGTCATCCTTGGTCCAGCCGGCTACGCCGTAGGCGGGCTTCTGCGCCACGGGATAATCGTTCTCCTGGTTGGTGAAAACGAGCTTGGAATCCTTGGTGATGTCGCGCGTGGCGCCGGTCTGGAGGTCGTAAATCCAGAAATCGCCCTGGCGGAAATTCATGGCGTAGCGGCCGCCGGGACTGAACTCCACCGGCGGGGTGAGGTGTTTGGCGACCTCGGTGCGGGCCCCGGTCGCGAGATCCACGCTGTAGACGTCGTCGAAGTTGCGGCCGAACATGGCGTCGTTCTGGTAGGGCGTGGCGTCCAACACCAGGGCGCGCGTCCCGGTGCGCGGCAGGCGGACGTCTTCCTTGGGATTGGGCGAGAGCGGGGTAAGCCGGCCGGTCGCCAGGTGCCAGGCGGCGGGTGCATTGCGATCGCGGTCGCGGGCGGCGGTGAGCTTCTGTTCGCTGACCACGTGCTCGTCCTGCCAGTGCCAGACTTCCACCGTGGGAGGATCCTCGTCCGAGCGCTTGACCTCGATCTTCTTGGGCCACTCGGCGATTCCCACATACACGATGGAGCCGTCCTCGGACCACTGCGGGGCGCGCGCGGAGACGATGCGCCGCGGAGCGTCCACGCGCGCCGAAAGCTTGTCGCCGCCGTTCTTCCACGCCAGTACGATATGGCTTTCTCCCTCGTAGCCGTCCTGCTTGAAGGAGCGCAGGGCCGCCAGGTCGGTGGAATTCTTGCGCCAGGTGAGCGCGGAGAAGACCGCCGGGCCGGAATCCAGCACGCGCAGCGATCCCGTGCGCGGATCGAACACCTGGAGGGCGTTGCCGCCGCGGCCTTCCACTCCGATAGCCATAGCGAGACCGGATCCTTTGTCCTGCCACGCGAAGGAGGTCACGCTGCCGAAAGTAGTGTCCAGGCCGTTCAAGAGATTGCGGACCACCAGGACCGTGCCGGTGGGATCGCGCTCGCCCTCCTGCGCGCCACCGCCGCCTCGTCCACCGCGGCCGCCCCGTCCACCGCCGGTGGGCGCCGCGGGGGCGGCATTGGCGGCGGCGGGCGCGGTGGGAGCATACTTCCGGAAGGCGATCCAACCGCCCTCGCCCGCGAAGGCGAACGCCTGCACCTCGTCCACGGTGGTGACGGCGCCGGTCGAAAGATCCAGCATGGCGAGCTTGTTCTGGACGGGGCGGCGGGCCTTGCTGGCGCGTTCCTGATCGGCCTCCGAGACGCCCGCGAGGCAGGCCACCCAGCGGGAGTCCGAAGAAAACGCGGCGCCCGTGCAGAAGTCGATCTTGTGGGTCTTGCCGCCGGAAGTGGCCGAGATCCGCAGTTCGCCGTTGCCGTTGGTGCGGCGGATTTCGTACGCCAGCCATTTTCCATCGGGAGACAGCGTGCCGGCGCCCAGCGTTTCCCACTTGCCATAATCGGCGGGAGTGAGGGTGGGCTTGGGTTGAGCGACGCAGGGAAGGGTCAGAGACAGCAGTCCAAGAGCAAATTTGCGGAGCGTCATAGTTCTGACGATTCTATCGCAACCGTGCGCCGGTTGAGATCGCGGGCTGCCGGGAAGGGCAACGGGTGGGCAGCGGCTTACTGCCCTGCTGTACTGGGCGCGGGCGGAGGCATTCGGCCGGGACCGCAGCGCTCGCCCCACCCCTGGCGGAACTTCTCCCGTTCCTCGGGAGTCATCTGCTCCCAGCGTTCGATGATGCGGCGCCGCCAGTGTTTTCCCCGGTCCGGCCCGCCATGCCAGGATCCCAGCAGAATCCGGCTCAGAATCAGCAGGCCGAGAGCCTGCCAGAACGTGATCGCATGTCCGGCGAAGACCGCGGGCGCCAGCCAGTTCCATAAACCCATCACCGCGAATCCGAACACGGCCACCGCCGCCAGGCCGATCGGAACGATCTTCAAAAGTTTTCGAAACCGTCTGTTTCTCATCGCTCAATCCTCATTGGTTCATAAATTCGCTGTAAATGGCCCGCAACCGGCGCCGCAGGTGAAGCACCGCGTAACGCTTGCGCGAGAGCAGGGTGTTCACGCTCACGCCGGTCTCCTCGGCCAGTTCCTTGAAGCTGCGCCCATCGATTTCGTGCGCCACGAACACCTCGCGCTGTTCGCCGGGCAGTTCCTGGATAGCCGCATCGATTTCCTCCATCAGGACGCTGCGCGCGAAGGCCGCTTCCGGCCCGGCCTCGGGGGACGGCAGCAAATCCTCCAGCGCGAACGCGCTTTCTTCGTCGTTCACCCGCACCGGAACATCGACAAGCGGTTTTGGCCGCTTCTTGCGGTACGAATCGATCGCCCGGTTGCGCGCCACGCGGTACAGCCACGCGGCCACCTGCCCGATGGGGTGCATCAGCCGGTAGGCTACGACCAGTTCGGAGAAGACGTCCTGGAGAATATCCTCGGCCTCGCCCGCGTCGGCCACGCGCCGGCGGATGAAGTTGAGGAGGCGGCCCCGCTCGCGCCGGACCGTCTCCCGGATCCGCCGGTTCTGTTCGTCGATGCTCCGCGGAATTCTCAACGCTTCTTCCATCTACCCTGGTAGACGAATCAGCGTAGCGAAATATTGTGGCCGGCGTCTGCCCCCGGCTACATCTTCCCGTTGAGGGCCTGGTCGAACGAGATGTGATTTTCGTCGAGGATTGTGCCCATGGCGCGCTGCAAGGCCGCGCGGGCCTTCACCCAGGAGCTTTGGGCGGCTACTTCGGTGGATTTGGCCTGCGCCAGGAGGCTCTCGTACTGGATGACGAAGAAACTGGTGGATGCGCCGACTTCGAACTTGGCCTGTTCGGCGTCCAGGGATTCCTGCTGTAGGCGACGTGCTTCGACGGCTGCTTCGTAGGAGGCGCGCGCCCGGCGCATGGCGATGAGCGCATCTTCCACTTCCAGGCGGGCCTGATTCTGTAACTGCCGCAGGCGGATTTCCGATTGCTTGAGCTGGATTTCGTCGCGCGCCAGGTCGGCTTCGGCAACCCGGTTGCGAATGGGTAGCGTGACATTCACGCCGATGCCGTAAGTGGGATAGTTGCGCGACAGGATCTGGTCGAGCGCCAGGCCGTAGCCGCCGATGAAGGCGGTGTCGCCCGGGGGTTGTAGGCCCGTTGCGACACCCCCCAGGCCATTGTTCTGCATGGTTCCCACCAAGTCCACTTCGGGCAACGTGGCATTGCGGGAGCCGGCCAGGCCGAGGCGCGAGTTATCGGTCTGCAGGCGCGCCTGGCCGAGATCCGGACGGCTGGCCAGCGCTTCGTTGATGAGGTCCTGCATGGGGCGGATCTCGTCCTGCTTGGGAATGGTCAGGGTATCGGTGGGGATGATGTGGGCCGATTGCACTTCGGGGTCGGCATTGCCTGTGCGGGTGAGTTGGTTCTTCAAAATGGCTTCCTGCTCCGCCAGCAGGCCGCGCGAGTTGATCAAATCCTGACGGGTGGAATACACCTGCGCGTTGGCGCGGGTCATTTCCACTTGCGCCAGGGTGCCTTCTTCCACCTGGGCCTTCACGTCGTCAAACAACTTGGCTGCCAGGGCATTGGTTTCCTCTTTGACCTTCACATCTTCGGTGAGAGCTACAAAATCGGTATACAGCCGGACGATGCCATAGACCGTCAGAATTACCTGCTGCTGGAAGAGCAGGCTGGAAATGCGCCGCTCATTGGCGGCGATTCGGATGAAGCGGCGATTCAGGCTGGGGCCGAAACCGCGCACCAGCGGCTGCGTGACGGTAACTCCCAGGCTGGCCGCGCTGAAGGGACCGTAAGTGCTGTTTCGGGCATTCCAGGTCTCGTGCGAGTTATCGAAATTCAAAGCCACTTGTGCGCCCGACGAAAAACCCTGCTGGATGCCGACGTTGGCGCTGGTGATATTGCTCACCAGGGCGTTCTGATCGTAGTAGGTGTAAAACGATTCCGGCAGGCTGGTGTGGGTCCAGTTTAGCTGTCCTGTCAGCGACGGATCGAAGGCCGGTATGTTCGAGCCGTTAGATTGGAGAATGCTCCCTTGCATCGAGTAATTGTCCTGCGGCTCGCCGAGCACGCCCAACTCCAGGGCATTGGTGGCCACCGAAGTGCCGGGTGTACCCTGGGTGGTCGCGGGATTGGTCACCACGGGAGCAAGCGGCCCGCCGACCCCCACGGGGGTCTCGGCCAGCGTGAAGTTCAGGCCGCGGACCAGCCCGCCGCCCTTGGCGCGCAGCAAGTCTGCCTCAGCTGCCGGAAGGCCGTAGCGTTCGAGTTCGATATCGAGGTTGTTCTCGATGGCCAGCGCCAGCGCGTCGGCCAGCGACAGATACATGTTGCCGCCCCGAATCAACTCGTGCACGCGAGCCGAGTTGGCGAAAGTCAGCGGCCGTCCCGTGCGGGGAGCGGCGACGGGAGCGATGCTCTGGGCCATCGGCATCTGCGCCATGGAAGGCGCGACGCAGAGTATAGCCAGCGTGGAATTCACCACGGAGACGCAGAGGCCACGGAGGAAGCACTGAGAAAACCAAGACAAGAGGCGGGAAGGAAGCGGCGTTTCAGCGAAGACACGGAAATCGCAGTGGAAGCGCAAAGAAAAAATGCTTGGGTTTTCTCCGTACTTCCTCCGGGCCCAGGGGGCACCCCTCCGCGACCCCGGGGTGAGAACACAGCTAACGCTGACTGGCTCTGCAGACTTAAACCTTGATTTTTCCATCGTGAAAACCTGTTACTGACGGGCGGGCGCCTGGGCCGCGAACACCGGCTTGACCCGCACTCCTTCGCGCACGTCGTCACTGGGATTGACAGCCAGTTGCAAGCCCGCTTCGAGGCCTCCCACCACCTCCAGGCGGTCGCCCAAATCGCGGCCTAGCTGGATGTGCCTGAAGTGCACCAGCCCATTGCCATCGACCACCGCCACCTGCGGCCCGTCGCTGTGCACCACCAGCGTATCGGAGGGAATCACCAGCGCGGGATTCTTGCGGGGGACCGCCAGGTCAACCTGCGCGTACATGCCAGGAAGCAACTCGCCATCGGGGTTGGCAGCCTGCACCTCCACCAGCAGCGTGCGGCTGGCGGGATCGAGGGCGTTGGCGGTGCGGGTTACGGCAGCCGGGAACTTGCGGCCGGGAAGATCGGGGATTGCGAGAAAAGCCTTTTGGCCCACCCGCACCGAAGGCGCGTCGCTCTGCGGGACGTTCAGAAAGGTGCGCAGGCGGTCCGTCTGGGCGATGCGGAACAGCAGCGTGCTGCCGTCGGTCACCAGGGCGCCTTCGTCCACGTTGCGCTCGGTGATGACGCCGTCGAAGGGCGCGCGCACCGTCAGGTAAGCCAGCAGTTCGTTGAGGCGCGCCAGGTTGGCCTGCTGGGCGGAGACGTTGCTGCGAGCCGCCAGCACGGCTTTTTCCAGGGCCTGCACGTTGGCCTGCTGGGCCGCGTACTGCGCGTCGTAGGTATCGCTGTCCTGCCGCGAAACGGCGCCTTTGGCGAGCAGTTTTTTCCAGCGCTCGCTGGTTACCTGTGCCAGCCCCAGGTTGGCGCGCGCCTGCAACAGCGCCGCTTCGGCCTGCTGCACGTTGCTGGAAGCCTGGTCCACGGCGGCGTCGGCCTGCTTGATCTGCTGCGGGAGTTCGGGCGCTTCAATCTCCACCAGCACCTGGCCCGCCTTCACGCGGTCGCCGATGTCCACGTAGCGCTTGCGGATGTATCCGCTGCTGCGCGCGAGCACGGGGGCTTCCGTCACCGCCTGGATGTTGCCCGGCAGCACCAGGCTGCTTTGGGCGGCTTCCCGCTCGACCGGCTCCACATTGACCACCGGCAGGCTTTGGATGGCGTCGCGGGTCTCGGCCGCCAGCATCAGCTCGCGCTGCTGGTGGGGCGCGTATCCGGCGAAATAGCCGGCGGCGCCCAAGGCGGCCAGGAGCAACAGCAGCACGACCAGCGCGCGCCAGGAGGGCGGCTTGCTACCTGCATGGGCCTGGGCGACGGCAGCCAGCTTGCGTTGTTCCTCTAACTGACGTTTCAGGTCTTCGATTTCCGACCGCAACCGGTCTTCCGGAACATTGATCTCGTTCATTGCAGGTCCTCGTCAAGCAGCATGTCGTCGGTCAGGTATTCGTTCTCCTCTTCTACAATCCGGCGTTCGTAATCCACCGGTGGTTTCGTGCGTAGCAGGCTGTACACCAATGGAACCACAAATAGCGTGGTGATGGTGGCAACCACCAGTCCACCGATCACGGCACGCCCCAGCGGGGCGTTCTGCTCGCCGCCCTCACCCAGCCCCAACGCCATGGGCAGCATGCCGATGATCATGGCGGTGGCGGTCATGATGACCGGGCGGATGCGGGTGTGGCCGGCGGAAAGCGCCGCCGAGCGGGAGTCCATGCCTTCCTCGCGCTGGTCGTTGGCAAACACCACCATCAGGATGCTGTTGGCGGTCGCCACGCCGATGCACATGATCGACCCCATGAGCGAAGGCACGCTGAAAGTGGTCTGGGTGAGGAACAGCATCCACACAATACCCGCCATGGCTCCGGGCAACGCCATGAGAATGATGAAAGGGTCGAGCCACGACTGAAAATTGACAGCCATCAGAAGATATACCAGCACCACCGCGAAGATCATACCCAGCCCCAGGCGATAGAACGAGCTTTCCATGGTGCTCACCTGACCGCGCAGGTCGATAGTGGTGCCCCGGGGAAGCTTGGGCTCGATCTGCTTGACAATGTTCTCGACCGCCGACCCCACCGCTCCCAGGTCGCGGCGATCCACGTTGGCGTACACGTCGAAGACCGGCTGCACATTGTAGTGATTCACGATTTCGGGCGCGACGCCACGGTGTAAGCGCGCCACGTTGGACAGTAATTGCGGTCCGCCCTGGGCCGCGCCGGGGTTGCCATAGGCCATCGAGGCCTGGCTTGGCGACAGACCTATGCCGGAGTTCGTGGGGTTGGCGATTCCGGCGAGCGAAGCCGCCGTATTGTTCGTTAGAGCGGTCACCGGGGCGCCGAGGGGGGTGCGCAGGAGCGCCTCGATGCTATCCAGACGGTATTGCGGCGTTTGCACCGCCACCGAGTAACTCACTCCCGTGCGCCAGTCCACCCACTGGGTGGGCGCGATCTGGCCGCTGCCGGTGAGCGAAATCAGCAGGCTGTTGCTGACATCCTTTTGGGTGAGGCCCACCTGCCCGGCTTTTTCGCGGTCCACCTCGAATTCGATCTCCGGGTAATCCACCACCTGGTGGATGTGCACGTCGGCGGCGCCTGGGATCTGGGCCACCCGCCGCTCGATCTGCTGCGCGATGGCGTAATTCGCGTCCACGTTACGGCCCACCACCTGTACATCGATGGGCGCGGGTAGGCCGAAATTGAGAATCTGGTTGGTGATGTTGGCGGCTTCGAAAAAGAAGACCGTGTCGGGGAACTGATGGTGCAGCCGCTTGCGCAGACGGTCGATGTATTCGGCCGTCGGGCCGTGCTCGCCTTCCTTGAGCGAAATCAGGATATCGCCATCGCTGTTGCCCAGCGTGGGACTGTCGCCGAAGGCCAGGTTGAAGCCGCCGAAGGGAATCCCGATGTTATCGATGATGGTGTCGATCTCGCGCGGCGGAATCACCTGGCGGATCTGGTTCTCGATGGCCGCAAAAAGCACTTCGGTGTTTTCGATGCGTGTGCCGGAGGGCGCGCGGGCATGCAGGCGCATCTGGCCCGAATCGACGAACGGGAAAAAGTCGCGGCCGATGAACACCGCCAGGGTCAGCGAGAGCGCCACGAAGGCGCCGAAGCCGGCCAGCACGGGAAAGCGGTGGTCCAGGCACCAGTGCAGCAGCGAGGCGTAGGAAGAGCGCATCAGCTCGAAGCGCCGGTTGAAGATATAATGCACCCGCCAGATGATGCCCTGGCCACCGGCCGATTCGCCGTGCGCGCCACGGGCATACAGCTTCACCTCCGGTTTCAGCATGTAATGGACCATGGTGGGGATAAGGGTGCGGGAGAGAAAATACGAGGCCATCATGGCGAACACCACGGCCAGGGCCAGCGGAGTGAACAGGTACTTGGCGGCGCCGGTCAGCAGCAGCACCGGAACGAACACGATGCAGATGGAGAGCGTGGACACAAACGCCGGCGCGGCGATCTGCTGGGCGCCGTCCAGCACCGCCCGCACCAGCGGCTTCTTCATGGCCATGTTGCGGTGAGTGTTCTCGAGCTCCACGGTGGCGTCGTCCACCAGAATCCCGACCGCCAGGGCCAGGCCGCCCAGCGTCATCACGTTGATGGTTTCGCCCATCAGGCTCAGAACGATCAGCGAGACCAGGATGGAGAGCGGGATGGAGATGCACACGATGATCGTGGAACGCCAGCTTCCCAGAAAGATCAGGATCATCAGGCCGGTGAGGAAGGCCGCCGTGACGGCCTCGCGCACCACGCCGTTGATGGCGGCGCGCACAAACAAGGATTGATCGAATAGCTGCCGCACTTCGAGCTCGCGCGGGAGGCCCGCCAGAATTCTAGGCAGCGCGGCCTTCACGTGGTTGACCACCGCAAGGGTGGAGGCTTTGCCGTTCCGTAGCACCGTCAGGAGCGCGCCGCGAGACCCGTTGGTCCGCACGATGCTGGTTTGCACGGCGTAACCATCGTGCACCTGCGCCACATCCCTGAGGTATACGGTGGCGCCGTTGGCCACTTTCACCGGCATACTGTTCATGTCGTCGAGGACGCGGGGACTGCTGTTCAGCTTGACCTGGTAGTCCTTGTCGCCGATTTTGGCGTCGCCTGCCGGCAAGATGAGGTTCTGATTCCCGAGAGCGTTGGAGACATCCGCCGGAGAGAGTTGCTTGGCATACATGGCCTCGGGATTGAGGTCCACCATCACTTGGCGAAATTTGCCGCCGAAGGGCAAGGGCACCGCGGCGCCTTGAATGGTCGCCAGGGACGTGCGGATGAAGTTCAAACCGAGGTCGAAGAGTTGCTGTTCATTGAGGGTTTTGCTGGCCAGTCCCAGTTGCAGGATGGGCACCGAAGAGGCGTCGTATTTCAGGATGTTGGGCGGGGTGGTACCGGGCGGGAAGATGCGCAGCAGGGTCTGGCAAATCGCGGTCACCTGGGAGAGCGCCAATTCGACCTTGGCGTTGGGCTGGAAGAACACGCGGGTTACTGAAACGCCGCTGTAGGATTGCGATTCGATGTGCTCGATGTCGTTGACCGTGGTGGTCATGGCGCGCTCGAAGATGGTGACCACCCGTTTTTCCATCTCGTCCGGCGCCAGACCCGAGTAGCTCCATACGATGCTGACTACCGGAATATCTATGTAAGGAAAGATATCCACCGGCATGGTGACGATTGCCGACCCGCCCAGAATAGCGATCAGGACGGCCACGACCACGAAGGTATAGGGACGCCGTAAGGCTAGTTTTACAATCCACATGGGGTATTAATACCGGCTAGGCAAGTACTCAATCTGATGATAGTAAAACTGGGGAAGATGCGGCGGCGGCTCTTTTGAGTCAGGATTGGGGTGGGCCGTCAAAAAAGCGAGTGTCCCGCGGCCGAACCACAGCCGTCCTCGAAACGGGGATTCGCCGGGTCTCTGCGGGCCAACAGCTTGTCCCTGGAAATCAATCAGTTACGGGTGAGTCACGCTCACCAGGCGGCCGAGCCGCGCCAGTCCAGCCGCCGGCGCATCTTTTGGCGCGCCCCGCTCCTTTCACCGAGCCTTGGGCTTGATGATCTCGCTCAACAGGTCGGGCTTGCCGGGGTCGCGCACCAGGTGGGGGTAACGCTCTCCGTCGCGATAATCCACCCGGTGCGTTTCATAGTACTCGCCGGTTTTGATCAGCAAATCGACCGGAGCGGCCGCCGCCACCGCCTCGCGCAGCACGGTGAGCGAGAATTGCCGCCGGTTCACGGCGATCAGCTTCACCGCCGGCGCGATTCCGGCCTCCTGCGCCGGGCCACCGTACGCCACGTCGATGACGGTGCCGTCGTCCTTCACCCGCAGCCCCAGGGAATAACTCAAATCCTCCAGTTTGCCGTCGTCTTCGTAGGACTTCCAGAAGTCCGAGCGCACGTTATCGTAAACCAGCTTCCAACCGCCGCCCTCGATGCCCCCCAAGGGGGCGTGCGGCTCGGTGGAGTGCAGGCGCTGGTTGAAGAAGCCCGCCCAATCGAACGGCTCGACGGCATTCAGGGCCATCACCACATCTTCGAACATGTAGGGTTTCATTTCCGGAACCCCGCCCGGTCCCCCCAGAAACGACCGGCAAAAATCGTCCAGCGATTTGCGGCCCTGGCTAAGCTGGCGGATCTTCACATCCGCCTCCATCCAGATCAGCGTGCCCTCGGGATAATAATCCACGCCGCGGCGGTACTCGGAGTAGTCGTCGCCGGCGCCGTAGAGAATTTGCGCCGCCACCGCGGTGTCTTCCAGCGGGCGCCATTTCCGCCCGCTCTCGCGGTCGAGAGCCGCCGCAGTGATGGCAATCCAATCACGATATTCCTCCGGCGTCCACAGGCCGCTGCGCGGCGAAAGCACCTCGCCCAGGTACTCGGTGAGGCCCTCGTACACCCATAACAGGTCGCCCTTCATCGGCGTGTCGTAGCCGCCATCCGACTTCCCATTAACCAGCCCCGCGGGCCTTCGGAACTTGCCGTTCCAGGAGTGAGTGAATTCGTGCGGCAGCAGGAAGGCGTTCAGCCGCCGCGGATCGGTGTCGATCAGGGTCCGCTCGCCCACGCGGTCGTCGCTCGATTCATGGTGCTCCAGCCCGAAATGCGCCACGTGGTCGCTGAGCGTCAGCAGGAAATGATAATCGCGATAATGCCGGGTTCCGTAGAGCGCTCCGGTTTCGGCCACCAGGTTCTTGTATTCCGCGATCACATCGGGCGGGATATCGACCGCGCGGTCGCTGTCGCCGGCCAAATGCAGGTAGTGCGGCGCCTGCGGCTCAATCGTTCCCGTGCCCAGGTCCACGGTCCGGTAGTGAGTGCCCGCCGAGATCGGCGAATCCACCAGGGTGCTGAGCGAAGCCGGGCGGAACTCGATATCGCCGCCCGATTCCCTCTGGATGGGAAGCGCGGTCCCATACTTCCAAGCCGGTGGAAGCTTCAGGGAGGCCTGATAGCGCAAGCTGTCCGCCGCCGCGCCCTCTGGGTACAGCAGCAGTTGGTTCCAACTCAGCACCGCCAGTTCGCTGGTGGTCGAAGCGCCCGAGGTGAAGCCTGAGGACTCGGGCGGTGTGACGAAATCAAAAGCCACGTCCAGAGCCGTCGCGCCAGCGGGAACCTCCAGGTGAAAGGCGTACATATTGACGCTGTCGCGCTTCCAGGGGATAGCCTGTCCACCGCTCGAGAACTTTAGCCCCACCAGGTTGACAATCGGCCCGGTCGGACCGTGCTCTCCCGGAATCCACTCCGGGTACAGCAGTGTCAGGGGGCCGGGTCGCGCGGGCATGCTCATCCGCACGTGAAACACCCTCTCGGGCGCGGCGGTCGCGTCTACGTGCAGTTCGATGGGGTTCTGGGCGGAAAGCGGCAAGCATGCCGCCAGCGCCCAGAGAAGGAAGGTTCGCATGGACCGATTGTACTTCAGCGCCTCTGCGGCCCCCGCGCCGCGGCGCCCAAATGCATCGTGCGCTGTACATTAGGTTCCCTTAACAACCTGAGCGGGCCGGGGGCGTCGTTTTGTTATAGAGGCATCTGGAGGAACCGGATAGCGGGGATCCAATGGCCGACAGAATGCAAGATAATACCGGAAGACTGGAGGCGAAGAGAAAATGTTACGTAAAGGTCTGTTAGTTGCCGCCGTGGCGGGGATATTGACCGCAGGAGCGTTTGCGGCTGAGGTGTTTGTGAGCATCGCGCCGCCGCGCGCTATTGTGGAACGCCCCATACCCAGACCGGGTCCGAACTATGTTTGGACTCCGGGTTACCATCGTTGGACCGGCCGTGCTTATGTGTGGGTGCCAGGGGCTTGGGTGGTGCCGCCACGTCCACACGCGCATTGGGTGGCTCACCGCTGGGTGCATCGCCACGGCGGGTGGGTATTGGTGGAAGGCCACTGGCGCTGAGGCCGGCGCGGCGTGGGCGGTTTTTTGGGGGCCGCATGGCTGGCAACACCCTCCGCGCTGCGGCGATTCCCAGCGGCGGCAGCAGCGGTGCTACGGTTTGACTTAGGGTCCTCGGACGCGCTATTTTGCATCTAAGGCCTCCCAAACGGGCGCGGTAGCCAAGTGGTAAGGCCAAGGTCTGCAAAACCTTTATTCGTCGGTTCGATTCCGACCCGCGCCTCCAACAACATCAACAGAAACAGCGGATTGAGAGGCACGGGAGCATCATCGGTCAATCCCGGATAATCCCGCTAACTCCTGTCGAAAACCGCTCGGAACTGGCATAAAACTGGCATGAAGTAGGTAGCCATGTGGTGGTAGCCTGATGGGTATGAATTGTCCGCACTGCCGTCTGGCGATTGATCGAGAATTTGCTCTGGCAGAGTTGAAGCGGGATGAAGTCGCAGCTCTATCCCGGGAAGAACTAATCGATCGGATATCCGCCTGGCAGAGCGAGCACGGTCACAAACGGGCGTTCCGATCGGGCAGCGTCTTCCAGGCAAAGAACGGAACCTGGTACGGCTTCATCGCCATGGGCCGCGGCCCGGACGGAGAGCGTGTCCGGAAGAAGATCACAGGGCACTCTCGCGAAGAAGTGGAGCCGAAGCTATCGGCATTGTTGCAGTCCGCCGGGTCGGCGCCAGTTAAGCCCCGCCCGCTTTCAAACCGGAGCCTCGATCAGCTCCGGCGAATGTATCAGCAGATTCTCGACAGACAATAGGCTGGTCTTCAGTGAATCGTGGACTGATCTTTGGCCTGGAGGACTTGGTCGTAT
>JASHSS010000059.1 GCA_030038565.1 Bryobacteraceae bacterium | reverse complement strand
CCGGCTGCACTCACACGGTGAAATCCAAAACCTGGTGGAGGCGCACATGGCCGAAGACGACGCGGGGGGCGCCTGCTGGGAGGAGCCGCGCATGGTGGAAATCCCGGTCTGTTACGGCGGCGAATTCGGGCCGGATCTGGAGGATGTAGCCCGCCATTGTGGCCTGGACCCCGCGCGGGTGGTGGAATTGCACTCCGCCTCCGAATACCTGGTTTATTTCGTGGGCTTCTCCACCTGTTTTCCGTACCTGGGCGGCCTGCCCTCCGAGCTCGCCACTCCGCGTCTGGCGGCTCCGCGCAAGCACGTCCCCGAGGGCAGCGTGGCCATTGGCGGCAGCCAGGCCGGCGTGTACCCCCTGAGTTCGCCGGGAGGTTGGCGCCTGATCGGCCGCACCTCCCTGCGCCTCTTCGATCCGCAGGCCGCGCCGCCCGGCCTGCTGCGCATGGACGACCGGGTGCGCTTCCGTCCCATGCCGGAGTGGGGCCGGTGAGCGGCATCCGCGTGGCCGCCGCCGGCCTGCTCACCACGGTGCAGGATCTGGGCCGGTTCCACTACGCCCATTTCGGAGTTTCGGCCTCCGGCGCGGCCGATCCGCTGGCGCTGCGGGCCGCCAACCTGCTGGTGGGCAATGCCGAGAATGCCGCGGCCTTGGAAATGACCCTGGTGGGCGGCACGTTCGAGTTCGAAGCCGCCGCCGTGATTGCCCTCACCGGTTCGGATTTCGGATCCGGCTTGCCCCTCTGGACGGCGCTGGAGGTCAAGCCCGGCGAGCGGGTCTGTTGCGGCCCCACCAGCGGTGGCGCGCGCGGCTACCTGGCGGTGCGCGGCGGCCTCGATACGCCCGTCGCCATGGGCAGCCGCTCAACCCACGTGATGACCGGGGTGGGCGGCCGCCCCTTGCGCGCGGGCGATCGGTTGCCCATCGGCACTGCGGCCGTCCGCCGGCCGCGACACTCGATTGCCCGTCCGCCGGTGCACTCCTCCGAAGCCGTGCTGCGGGTGACCGCCGGTCCGCAAGCCGAGCGTTTCGCGGGCGAATTGTACACTGGCGCCTACGTGGTGAGCGAAGAATCCAACCGCATGGGCCTGCGCCTGCGCGGTCCCGCGATTCCCAGCCCTCCCGGCGGGATGCTCACCGAAGGAGTCGCCCTGGGCGCTGTCCAGGCGCCGCCCGGCGGCCAGCCCATCATTCTGTTTGTGGAGCACCAGACGACCGGCGGCTATCCCAAACCGGCCAACGTGATTTCGGCCGATTTCTGGAAACTCGGCCAGGCGCGCCCGCGCGACACCGTGAGCTTCGAACTGGTAGCCCTGGAGCGCGCGCTGGAGTTGCTCCAGGAACAGGAGAAATGGCTCTACGCGCTGGTGTAGGCGGCTGCGGAAAGGGCCTGGAACAGGCCAGTGAGCACCGGTGGGCAGGCCTCCAGCCCGCCGAGGCCGTTTGGGAATCCGCCAAACCCGTGTGGGGTGCTATTCGCCGAGAATCTCCCGCAGCGAAAGTGTGAAGCCGGGGAGCAGCGGCGTCGTCACGGCTTCTTGCTCGACCCGGACCTTCGACGCGCCGCCGGCGTAAATCACTACATGCCGGGTCCTTGGATAGAAGTGCCAGACTTCGCGGGCGCCATGTTCGAAGTAGAGCTCGGTTTTGAAATCGAGATTGCCGGCGCGGTTCCCAGGAGAGACCACTTCGATGGCGATGGCGGGGGCGCCCTCCAGGTATTCCCGTTCGGTTTGCCCGGGATGGCTGATGCTGACATCCGGCTGGACCCAGCTATGGGCGGCTAATTTGTAGCCCATTTCCATGAACACTTCACCCAGTTCCGCCGCCTCGCCGCGCGCGTGCGCCGCGGATAAGGCAGCCCTCAGGGCGAAGAAGATCTCCATGGTTCTCCGGTTGTGCTTCGATCCAGGGGGCGGCATCTTGATCAGTTCTCCCTCGAGCAGTTCCTGTTTGCCGGCTTCGTCCGGCATCCGCTCGAATTCCTCGAAGGTCATCAGGGGCGTTTCGGTGATCGTGCCCATGGCATCATCATAGCGGAGGAAATGGCTGTATGCTCGGATGTGGGCGGCTGCGCTTATGCCAATGGATCTGAACTGCGACATGGGGGAACTGGAGGACGCCGCGCACGAGGCGGCCCTGATGGAGCACATCACTTCGGCCAACATCGCCTGCGGAGGACACGCCGGCGATGAGGCCATCATGGAACGCACCGCCCGCCTGGCTGTCGAACGCGGCGTGCACATCGGCGCTCATCCGGGATATCCCGACCGCGCCAACTTCGGCCGGATTGAAATGCCGCTTTCGAGCGACGAAATCGCCGAGACCGTCTACCGGCAGATCGTCCGCCTGGAGGCCGTGGTCTCGCGGTTGGGCGCCCGCATCGTGCACGTGAAGCCGCACGGCGCCCTGTACAACGTGGCGGTGAAGAATGCCGAGGTGGCGCGCGCCATCGGCCAGGGGGTGGCGCGCTGGAATGCCGCCGTCCCCGTGTTTGGACTGGCCGGGTCGCCCATGCTGGATGTCTGGCGCGCGATGGGCCTGCCGGTGGCTGGGGAAGGCTTCGCCGACCGCCGCTACGAACCCGATGGCACGCTGCGCTCGCGCAAACTGCCCGGCGCGCTCATCACCGATCCGGCGGAGGCGGCCGGGCAGGCTCTGCGCCTGGCCGAATCGGGCCAGGTCGAGACCATTTGCGTGCACGGCGACACGCCCGGCGCCGTGGCCATCCTGGCGGCCTGCCGTTCGCTACTATACAAGGGATGAGATTGCTCCTGGCACTGGCTGCCGCTGTGCCCCTGTTCGGCCAGTGCACCTATACCCTGTATCCCACCGCGGTCAGTATTGCCGCCGGTTCCGGCGCTTCGGTGGCGGAGCAGAGCATCTCGGTGACCACGGCCAGCGGCTGCGCCTGGGGCGCCACCACCAACACCAGTTGGCTGCACATCGATTCCGGCCAGACCGGCACTGGCTCCGGGGTGGTGGGCTGGCACGCCGATACCAATACGGTTGCCTCCACCCGCACCGGCACCATTTCCATCGCGGCGCAGAGCGTCACCGTCACCCAGGCCGCCCAGACGTGTAGCTACACCCTGACTCCGCAGACCATCGATTTCCCCGTCAGCGGCGGCACGGGGAGCTTTCAGGTGCAAAGCAGTTGCACCTGGCAGCCGGGATCGAGCGCCGGGTGGATCCAGATCGCCGCCGCCAGCAGCGCCTCCGTCACGGGCAATGGAACGGTCAACTATACGGTTTCTCCCAACGGCTGCGCCACCGGCCGCGGCGGATCGATCGCCGTGGCCGCGGCGCAACTGGCCATCACCCAGGATGGCTCGGCGGCCAACTTCTCGTTCAGCCCCACCTCGGAATCGTATCCCGCCGCCCTCACCAACGACCGCATCGCCATCACCACCGGAGCCGGCTGCGGTTGGAGCGCCTTCAGCGATGTAAGCTGGCTGGTGGTTTCGCCCGGCACCTCGTCCGGAGCGGGCAATGGCGCCATCACCATTCAGGTCCTCGCCAATAACAGCGTGGCGCGCACCGGCAATCTGCACATCAACGACGGCGCCTCCGTCATGCTGTTGCCGGTGACCCAGGCCGCCGCGCCGCCGCCTCCGGTAACGCTTGGGTCGGTGGCTAATGCCGCCGATTACGCCACCGGAGCGGTTTCGCCTGGCGAGATCGTCGGGCTGTTCGGCTCCAACATCGGGCCGGCCACGCCCGCCGGGTTGCAGGTGTCCTCCGACGGCCAGTCGATCTCGAAGACGCTGGCGGGCGTGCAGGTGATGTTCGATAGCGTGGCGGCCGCCCTCATCTACGTTTCCGCCGGCCAGGTGAACGCCGTGGTCCCCTACGAAGTGGCCAACAACAGCAACGGCCAGACCGTCGTGGAGGTAATCTACCAGGGGACGCCCTCCAATACCGTCACCCTCCCGGTGGTCCCGTCCACCCCGGCCATCTTCACGCTGGACTCTTCCGGGCAGGGCGCGGGCGCCATTCTGAACCAGGACCTGACCGTGAACGGCCTCAACAACCGCGCGGCGCCGGGTTCCGTGGTGGCGATTTACGCGACCGGCGGGGGCGCGACCTCGCCCGCCAGCGCCGATGCGTCCATCATCAGCCCGGCCGCGCCGCCCAAGCTGTTGTTACCGGTTTCGGTGACCATCGGAGGCCAGAACGCCCAGGTGCAATATGCCGGCGCCACGCCCGATACGGTGGCCGGGCTGACCCAGATTAATGCCGTGGTGCCGGCGGGAGTAACACCCGGGCCGAGCGTTCCGGTGGTGGTGACTATCGGGACCGTCACCAGCCCCGCGGGAGTGACGCTGGCGGTGCAGTAAGTTCCGGCCAGCCGGTGCGGCGGTGGCCCGTCTGGCGGGCGGTGCGCCAGGCCATGTGGTGGCCCGCGCGGCGGCGAAGGGCCGTTGCACCGCCTTCCGCGCTGCCTCCATAATAGAAGCATCGGCTTTCAGTAAACATACGGGGAAGCACCCATGGTGTGTCCAGGTTGCAGGGCTCTCAATCCGGATCGCGTGAAGTTCTGCGGGCAGTGCGGACGATCGCTGAGCGACGGCGCCGACGATGCCGCCACGGTCTTTCTGGACAGCTCCGGGGCCAGCCCTCCACCCGCCGTCGGCCCATCCTCCACCGGACCGAATCTGAGCGCGGCCGGCGGCCTGCTGTCGGGCGCCTGGAGCGGAAGTGCGGAGGCGCTTCATCTCGCGCCGGGAACGGTCTTCGCCAACCGCTATCGCATCGAGCGCCTGCTGGGCGAAGGCGGCATGGGCGCGGTCTACAAGGCCGTCGACCTGGAACTCGATCGCCTGGTGGCCCTCAAACTGGTGCGCCCGGAACTGGCCAGCCCCCAGGCCATCGAGCGCTTCAAACAGGAACTGCTGCTTTCCAGCCGCATCTCGCATAAGAACATCCTGCGGATTCACGACCTGAGCGACTTTGGCGGCACCAAGTACATCTCCATGGCCTTCGTGGAAGGCCAGGACCTGGCGGATCTGCTCGACCACACCGGCCGCGTGCCGCTCGACCGGGCCCTGAAGTTCGCCCGCCAGTTGTGCGCCGCCCTGGAGGCCGCCCACGGCGAGGGGGTGGTGCACCGCGACCTGAAGCCCCAGAACATCCTGGTGGACGGCGCGGATAACCTCTTCATCCTGGATTTCGGCTTGGCCAAGTCGCTGGAGGCCGAACTCACCAAGATGACCCGCACCGGCCAGATCATGGGCACCCCGCGCTACATGTCGCCGGAGCAGGTGGAAGCCAAGGAAGTGGACCACCGGTCGGACCTCTATTCGCTGGGCCTGATCCTGTACGAAATCTTCACCGGGCAGGCGCCCTTCCGCGGCGAATCGGCCATGCAGTTGATGTACCAGAAGATGACCGAGCAGCCGCCCGATCCGCGCACGCGCTGCCCGGAACTCCCCGAATACGTGGGCGCGATTATTCTGAAATGCCTGGCCAAAGATCCCGTGCGGCGCTATCAGAGCGCGCGGGAAATTCTGGACGATCTGGACGCCGAACGGGCCCCGCAGGTTGTGCCGGAGGGAAGCCGGGAAGGCGCGGGGACCGCCTCAGCCGCCGGCGCGGCGCGGGCTCCGAAATACAAGCCGGCGCCGCGGCGCGACGCCACCATCAGCATTCAGATTCCCAAGCCATCCCGCCGGACGGGGGTGATCGCAGCGGCGGTGGTGGTGCTGCTGGCGGCGCTGGCGGCGATTCCGCAGACCCGCAAGGCCATTCTGGCGCGCCTGGCGGGTTCCCCGGGCGGGCCGCAGCACTACATAGCCGTGCTGCCGCTCAAAGTGCTGGGGGACGAGGACGCCCTGAAGTACCTGGCCGATGGCGTCGGGGAATCGCTCACCGCCAAGCTGGGCGGGCTGGGAAACGTGTTCGTGGCGGATCCCGCGCGGGTCAATACTGCCCTGAAGCAAGCCACCGACGAGAAAATCGCCAAAGCCCTGGGTGTGACCATCCTGATTAAAGGCACGCTCCAGCAGGGCGCTAACGACCACATCGCCATCCAGCTCAGCATGGACGATGTCAGCAAGCATCAGGCGGTGATGAAGCCCACCCAGTTCGAGGGAGTGCGGCAGGAACTGCTCACCCTCGAAGACAACGCCTTCAAAGCCGTGGCCGATGCGCTGGTCATCCGCCAGACCAACGAGGAACGCGCCCGCACCAGCGCACGGCCCACCCAGGACATCGAGGCGTACGAGCTCTATTTGAAAGGGCGCAATTTACGGAGGCAGAACGATGCCAACGCCGGAAAGGCCCTGGACCTGTATAACCAGGCGGTCAAGCGCGACCCGGCCTTCGCCCTGGCATACGCGGGGATGGCGGATGCCGACCTGGCCATGGCCCTGTCCACCAAGGATCCGGTCTGGACCGAACGCGCGCTGGGCGCGGCGCAGCAGGCCGAGATCCTGAACGACCGGTTGCCCGAGGTCCACATGTCGCTAGGCGCGGTGTATACGCGCAAAGGGAGATACGCCGAGGCCATCGCCGAATTGCAGCAGGCGCTCCGGCTGGCGCCCAATTCCGACGACGCCCGCCGGCGGCTGGGAAGGGCCTACGAGGCCGCCGGCCGAAACCAGGAAGCGGTCGCGGCGTACCAGGAAGCCATCCGCATCAACCCGTACCTCTGGTGGAACTTCAATTCCCTGGCGGTGGCCTACTTCCGGCTTGGCGATAACCAGCGCTCCCTGGAGGCTTTCCGGCAAGTCACCGTGCTCGAGCCGGATATGGCGACCGGGTGGGCCAACCTGGGCGCCGCGTACTATCGCCTGGGCAATTGGACCGAGTGCGTGGAGGCGCTCAAGAAGGCCATCGCCAAGCAGGACATGGCGGACTTCGATTCGCATCTCGGAACGGCCTACTTCTTCCTGGGACGCTACGACGAGTCCGTGGGGTTGTTCGAAGAGGCGGTCCAGAAGGAACCCAAGAACCCCTGCTATCGGGCCAATCTGGGAGACGCCTACCGGTGGTCCGGCAAGCGCGACAAGGCCTCCGAGACCTACGACGAGGCCATCCGGCTGGCCTACCAGAACCTGGACACCAATCCCAACGATACCGACGCGCTGGGTTGCCTGGCGAGCGCTTACGCCAAAAAGGGCGACGATGCCGATGCGCGCAGCAAGATCCAACAGGCGCTCACCATCAAGCCCGCCGACCCCAGCCTGCTGGATCTGGAGGCCGAGATTCACGCCATCGCCCACCGCGAACCGGAGGCTCTGGCGGGCCTGAAACAGGCCCTCCAGAACGGCTACTCCTGGAAGGAAATTCAGGCCGATCCCGAATTTCAGACCCTCCGGCAGAATCCCGAATTCCAAAAACTGCAATCCGTCACGCCGGTCGAAACCAAAAAATAGGATCGTGGATCGCCAAGCCAGGACGCTGTGCCGGCCGTTCCGGACACCGCGTTCCGGTGTTCCAGCCCTCGCGTGACACTGATACGCGACGGCCAGTCACGCCTGCGTAGGTGCAATCATGCGGGGGCGCACCTTCCCCGGCCGGTCGTGGGCAGGCTGAAGGCCCGCCCCACCGGTCTATTTCATCTCGGCGCGGAGCACCTCGATGGCTTTCTCGATCTGCCGGTCGTGGCCGGCAGCGAAATCGGCGGGGGTGTTGTCCTGGAAGATATCGGGCGGCACGCCGTAGCTCTCCATGTTGGTGCCGTCGGCGGTGTAGACACCGGCGCCGGGAGTGCGCAAGGCTGACCCATCCAGCAGGGTGAACGAGCCGGTGCCGATCACCGCTCCCATGGTGTAGGTGCCCACCACCTTGCCCAGGCCGAGGGCCTTAAAGCCGGCCGGGAACATCTCGGCATCGCTCGCGGAGCGCTCGTTCTGGAGCACCACCATGGGTCCGAAGAAAGCCTCGACGGGACGCGGCACATCCAGCGAATCGCGGCCGCGGGTGCGCTGGTATTGCTTGCGCTGGTTGAGAATTTCGAGCAGCTCCTGGTCGATGCCGCCGCCGCCATTGAAGCGCTGATCGATGATGAGGGCCTTCTTGCCGCGGTTGTCGATCAGGTCTTCCTGGAATTTCAGCAGCGAAGGGGCGTCCATGGCCTTGATGTGCAGGTAGCCGATTTCGCCGTTGGTGAGCTTCTCCACCATGCGCTTCCTGCCGGCCACCCAGTTGTTGTATTCCAGGTCGGAGAGGGCGGCGGTGGAGAGCGGCTCCAGGCTGACGGTCCAGGCGCCCTCCAGCGACGGCGAGGAATTCACCAGGAAGTCCAGCTTGCGGCCCGGCAGCACGTTGAACAGCTCCCAATAGTTGTCGGTGGTCTTGAGGGGCTTCTCATTCACCGCCAGGATGAAGTTGCCGGGCGCCAGTTTGACGTATTCGAAATCGGCCGGGCCCTTAGGGATGATGGAAGCGACCTTGTAATAGCCGGAGGAGTCGGGCGTCATCTCGAAGCCGGGGTTGCGGGTCTGGATGCGCTCGGGCGCGGCGGGTTCGCCGGGCAGATTGCCGCCGCCTGAAATGCCAGTGTGCGAGGCGTTCATCTCGCCGATCATTTCCATGATGACGTTATGCAACTCTTCGGTATCGGCTATGTGGGGCAGCAGGGATTCGTAGGTATCCTTGGCGGCGGCCCAATTGGCGCCATGCATGTTGGCGTCGTAGAAGCGGTTCTTCATGGTGCGCCAAGCCTCTTCGAAGACCTGCTGGCGCTCGGCTACGCGATCCACCACCATGCGGACGGTGAAGGTCACCTGGTGCGGCGCGGCGCCGTTGGCGGTAGTGGCGGCCGCGGCAGCCGGAGCGGCGGCCGCGCCTCTGCCTCCACGCCCTCCGCGTCCCGCACCGCCAGTGGGGGCCGCGCCCGCGTTGTCGGCCGGCGCGGCGGGAACGGCCACGGAGTAGATGCCGCCGCCGGCGGAGAAGTAGATGCTGCGGCTGTCGCGGGTCCACTGCGGCTCGTTACCGCCGCCGAAGCCCCCGCCGCCGCGCCCCCCGCGCCCGCGCCCGCCTTCGGATGGGACGGTGGTATTCAGGCGCTGCATTTGGGTGCCATCATCGGCGATGGTGTAGATGGCCGGCCCTCCGCCGCCGGCGCCCGCAGCTTCGGGGGGCGCCGCGGCCGCGCCGCCGCCCGCGGCCATGAAGGCGTAGGTGCGGCTATCGGGCGAGGGCACCACGCTGTTGACCGAAGCGGTCATGCTGGTGAGTTTCTTGATGCGGCGCTCCATATCGTCCCATTCGATGGTGACGGTGACATTCTGCGGGGCGAGGCCCGCACCGCGGCCTCCGCGTCCACCGCCACCTCCGCCTCCGCTGCCGCCCTCGTTGAGCGCGGCCAGCGCCTGTTCCTCGGTATTGACCTCGCGGTCGTCGGGAGCTTTATCCATGTGGGTGAGGGAGATGGCGTAGAGCTGGCTGGGCGTGCCGCGGAAGCCGGTGGAAGCCATGCTGGGCAGATTCACGCCGCCGATCAGGAGGAGCTTTTTGCCATCGGGAGTCCATTTGGCGCCGGTGGCCACCTGGAACTGGTCGGAGACGATCATGTGCTCGTCGCCCGTGGCCAGGTTTTTGATGAACACGTGGTTGCGGAGGAGGTTGTCCTGCTTGGAATAGGAGATCCACTTGCCATCGGGCGAGAACTGCGGGGCGCCGATGTTGCCGCCGGGGTTTTCGACCAGCACATCGGTCTGGCCGGAATCGACCTCCACGCGGCGCAGTTTGTGGTCGCTGCCGTTCCACATCAGTGATTTGGAATCGGGCGCCCAGACGATGGCGGTCTTATCGCAATCGGCATCGCTCAGTTTTTTGGGGGTCTTGCCGAGCTCGTCGGAGATCCAGATTTCCTGGCGCCCGGTGCGGTCGGAGACGAACGCCAGCCACTTGCCGTTCGGCGACCAGCGGACGTCCTGCTCCCGCCAGGAGGTTTCGGTGACGCGCTGCGGCTCGCCGCGTCCGGTGGCGATGGTGAAGACCTCGCCGTGCACCACGATGGCGGCGCGCTGGTTGGAGGGCGAAAGGTGGAAGCTTTCGGCCTGGTTGCTCATGGTTACCAGCTCGGTGTCGTTGGTCTTGGAATCGGACTTGATATCGATGCGGATTTCGCTGGTTCTGCCGCTGGCCGTGTCGAGCTTCCAGAGGCCGAAGTTGTCTTCATAGACGATGGTCTTGCGGTCCGCGGAGATGCTGGGGAAAAACAGGTTGCCATCGGTATGTTTGGTGACCTGGATGGGCATGCCGCCCTTGTCGGACACCTTCCAGATATTGTTGACGCTCTTCATCACCTCGGGGCTGTTGTTTTTGATGGTCTTCTCGTTGGCGGTGATGTCGGCCACGAAGTAAATGTAGCCATCGCCGCCGTACATGGGCCAGAGAGAGTTGCCGCGGTAGGCGGGGTCGCCGAGGCGGGCGCCGCTATAGGTTTTGGCGGCGATGTCCATGATCCAGAGGTCGGCGGCATAGGCGCCGCGGTAGTGCTTGCGGGACCAGACCGAAGGGTGGCGCTGGAAGACCAGCTTTTTGCCGTCCGGAGAGAAACTGCCCCAGGCGCCCCAATCGACCGGCAGGGGCTGCTCGATGCCCCCCTCGGCGGGGACTTCGAAGAGCGTGGCGACGGAGGGGAAGGCGCCCTTGGCGCGGGTGGAGGAGAAGACGATGTACTTACCATCGGGGGTCCAGCCGGAGACCGTATCGGGCGCGCTGTGGAAGGTGATCTGGCGGGGTTTGCCGCCGGTCGCGGGGATCACGTACACATCGTCGTTGCCCTGGCGGTTGGAGGAGAAGGCGATCCAGTTGCCGTCGGGCGAGAAGCGCGGGTACT
>JASHSS010000669.1 GCA_030038565.1 Bryobacteraceae bacterium | reverse complement strand
CAGCGCGGGACTGCTGCGGTCTCGCGACCGCGGCGCCGCCTGGACTACCGTCACGCCCCAGGTGGTCCGGTCGATAGCCTTCGATCCGGCCCACCCGGAGAAGATCTTTCTGGCCTCCTCGACCGCCGGGCTGCTGATCAGCCGCGACGGCGGGCGCACGGTGGCGGAGTTCAATACCGGCTTCGTCAACCGGAATTTCACGGCCGTGGCGGCTGCGGGCCCGGCGCTTTATGCGGCCAGCGTCTACGAACCCGGCTCGGGCGGCATCTTCCGTTCCCTCAACCGGGGCCTGCGCTGGGAGCGCGTAGCGGGTCCCCCGGGCGAGAACATCCTGCATCTGGCGGCCGCCCCGGACGATCCCAAGCTGCTGTTCGCCGCCGGCTACCGCGGCCTGTTCCGCTCCACCGACGGAGGCAATACCTGGGCCAAGCCCATCGCCGCTCCGGAAGGCGGCTCGATTAAAGCGCTGGCTCCCCTGGCGGGCGCGAGGCTTCTGGCAGGCACGGCGGGCGGCCTGTTCGCCTTTTCGCGGAACGCCTGGACTGCGGTGGCTCTTCCGGCGCGCGCCGCCGTCGACGAATTGCAAACCTCTCCTGGCGGAGCGCTGGCCGCGCTCACCGCGACGGGCGCTTTTCGCAGCCTGGATGGCGGCCGTTCCTGGGCCGCCTGCGGCCAACCGGCGCCGGAGACGGTCTGGTACGGCCTGGCTTTCGATTCCGCGCGCGACCGGATCGCCCTGGCCGCGACCTCCCGCGGCCTCTACCGGTCCGCCGACGGCTGCGCCTCGTGGAGCCTCGTCCGGGGAGGTCTGGCGCCCGCCACCGCAACCGCAGTGGTATTCCATCCCGAGCATCCGAACGAGGCCTTTACGGCTCAGTCCGGGCGCGTCTTTCACACCACCGATGGGGGGCTTACCTGGTCTCCCCTCAGCGCCGGCGGACCGGCCGACGCTTATCCCGACTCTCTGTTCTTTTTGCCCGGCGCGCCGGAGCGGTTGTTTGCCCTGTTTCCGCGCCGTGGCGTGCTTTCCCACTCCGTCGATCGGTCCGGTGTCATCCTTCCGGCCCGGTTCCAATTCACCTTCACAGGAGATTATTGACTTCGATGCAGCCCGATTGTTGTTCTTTTGTACTCCGAAGACCGGGCGTGACCGCTCTCGTCGCGCTCGTGCTGGCCGCGGCAACGCCCGCGGCCGCGCAGGACAAATCCACTTCCCCAAGCTCGCCGGACGACTACGCGATTTACGAAGTCGGACTGTTCGGCGGTTATCAGCATTTTTTGATCCCCAACCGCGACTCCGGGCGAGTGAGCTGGTTCGATGGCGGCGCCGCCCTGGGGTTCCGTATCACCCAAGACTGGTGGAAGTACGTCGGCATTGAGGAAAGCCTCACCGTGGGGTTCAACAATCTGACCGGCTATCCCTTCGGTATCACCCAGCAGGTCACCGCCGGGGAACATAACTACACCCTGGTGGCCAATCCGATGCTGTACTTCACGCCGCGGCAGTCCAGGATCCGTCCGTTCGTGACCGCCGGGGGCGGTGTGACCTGGTATAAAACCGACCAGTTTTACAACCTGAACAATGCCCCTCAGGCAGTGCAGCAGTACCCGCTCACCAGCGAATCCAGCGCGGCGTTCATCTACGGCGCTGGAATCAAATTCAACGTCTGGAAATGGGTGGGGCTGCGCGTCGATCTGCGCGGCCTGCGCACCTACGGCAAGGAATTCGGCGAGCCCGAGGTTCCCACCGGCGCCGGCACGATTTACATTCCGGCGCACAACTCGGAAAATGCGTGGGCGGCCACCGCCGGATTTTATATCCGCCTGGGACAGCGCACCGGCTACGTTCCGCCTCCGCCCCAGCCCCCGCCTCCGCCCAAGCCGGTGCCCCATATCGCCATCACCGGCGTGACCGGCGCGCGCGATGTCTGCCCCGGCGACAACCTTCAACTGCAGGTCGCGGCCGCCGGATGGCTGTCAGACCAGACCCCTTCCTATCAGTGGATGATCAACGGCGAGCCGGTAGCCGGCGCCACCAGCTCCTCTTTCAGCGTTCCGACGCTCAATTCCGGCACCGATCGCATCACCGTCCGGGTGAGTGTCCCGGAGAGTTCCGAGACCTCCCAGCCGGTGACCGTGACGATTCGAACGGACACCCCGCCGGTGGTGCACTTTGCGCTTTCGAGGACCACCATTAACTTCGGCGATCGATTGCCGCTGGCGGCCTCCACGACCGTGACGCCCTCGGATTGCGGCGGCAACGCCACCCTGCGGTTCACCGCCAGCGAAGGCACCATCAGCAACGGGGTATTCGATTCCAGCACCATGGCCTTCGACCAGAGCAACCGTCTGAAGCAGCAGACCCACGTGGTTCATCTGACCGCCACCGCCACCGACTCGAAGGGCGTCAGCGGCAGCGCCACGGCCGATCTGACGGTCACCCTAAGTCCGGAAGCGCGCCGCCTGGACGACATCATCTTCCCGGCCAATAGCGCCCGCGTCAACAACTGCGCCAAGCGCCTGCTGCTGGAGCAGCTCACCCCCATGCTGCGCGACGACCCCAACGCCACCGTCATTCTGATCGGGCATCGCGACGAGCGCGAGCGGGGACGGGCCGCCGCCACCCTGGACCGGCAGCGCACCCTCAACGCCGCCGCCGTGGTGAGCGCCGGAACGGGCATCTGCCCGATGCTGGAACTCAGTCGCGTGAAGGTCAAATGGGTGGGGACGGACCAGACCGATGCCACCCGCCCGCTGCTCTGCGGCGCATCCACCGAAGTGCAGGAGCGCAGCGGACAGGCCATCCGGGCCAACGATCAGCGCGCCCAGTTCCGCCGCGTGGAAGTCTGGATTGTGCCCGGCGGAGCGGCCATGCCGCCTGGAATCTCCGGCCTGGAAGATGCCCCCGCTTCCGACGTGAAGAAGCTGGGTTGCCCGAAGTAGCTGGTTTCCGAAGGCGGGGGTGCTGCGGCGCCTCCGCCCGCGCTGCCGCAAGAGCCCGTCTCGCCGCTACCGGAACTGCGTCCGGCTCCAACCCAACCGCGCCCGCATCTACTCCACCGCAGTCAATCTGGAAGGGTTGCCGGCACGTCCACCGCTACGGTTAAGCGGTTGGATTCGGTGCCTTTTCTTTTAGAATCAACAAAACTGAGTGTCCCCGCCGCTTGGATCGAAGCGGCGGGCCGGGCTTACGCCGCGGGGGTGCGCCCGCGCGGCCTGAATAGCGGCGTGAGGCGTCTGTAGAGTAAACAGCGATCTCAGGGCTTCCGGCTGGAGGCATGGCTCTGGTGGAATAAGGTTGGCCGCAAGCCGATCCCATCCCAATCACCCGAGGTCACCCGGGGAGGGCGCATCCGGCGCGGTCTGCTACAATCGAAGGTCTCGCAATGGTAAAGACGGAGCGCGAGCATCGCGACGATATCTGCCAGGTTGGCCGGCTGGTGTTCCAGAAAGGGTGGGTGGCTGCCAACGACGGCAACATCACGATCCGGCTGGACCCGGAGCGGATTCTGGCCACGCCGACGGGTGTATGCAAGGGCCTGATGCACCCCGACGATCTGATCATCGTCGATATGCGCGGAAACAAAATCAGCGGGCGGGCGGAGCGCACCAGCGAAATCGCCATGCACTTGAAGGTGTACGAGTTGCGCTCCGATATCCGCGCCGTGGTGCACGCCCATCCGCCGGTTGCCACGGGATACGCCACGGCGGGGCGTTCGCTGAACCTGGCTCTGCTGCCGGAAGTGGTGATCGGGCTGGGGTGCGTGCCGCTGGCGGCTTATGGCCTGCCCGGAACCCCGGCGCTGACCGAGCCGATGATCCCGCTGATTCCCAAGTACGACGCCCTGATGATGGCCAACCATGGCGCGGTTTGCTACGGCGAGGACGTTTTCAAGGCCTATTTCCGCATGGAGACGATGGAGCATTTCGCGCGCATTCAGTTCGTGGCGGAGATGCTGGGCGGCCCCAAGGTGCTGCCGCGCGAAGAGGTGGACAAACTGCTCGATTCGCGCACCCGGTACGGCGTCAAAGCCCGGAGCAGCGGCGAGCCCGGTTGTCCGGTGGCGGCCGAGGAGACCGGCGGCGCCGGAGAAGAGCGGTTTTCGGTGACCCGCGCGGAACTCATCGCCCTGGTGGACGATGCCCTCAAGGCGCGCGGTTTGGGTTGACAACAAGTCTGGAGAAAATAGATGGGTGAAGCGTTAGGAATGATCGAGACCCGCGGCCTGGTGGCTATGATCGAAGCCGCCGACGCCATGGTGAAGGCTGCCAAGGTGGAACTGGTCGGGTGGGAGAAAATCGGATCGGGATACGTCACCGCCCTGGTGCGCGGCGACGTGGCCGCGGTGAAAGCCGCTACCGACGCCGGCGCGGCGGCTGCCCGGCGCGTGGGCGAACTGATCGCCGTGCACGTGATCCCGCGGCCGCACCAGAGCCTGGAAGGCGTTTTGCCGATCGGCAAGGCGCAGAATTCGGCCGGCAAGTAGGCTCGTTCGCCGGGCCCCTGGTGATGAAAATGCCGTATCAATCTGCCTGCGCCGCTCAAACCCGCGAAGTAGCCTGCGAAGTAGCCTCATGATACTGGCTCGCGTGGTGGGAACCGTGGTGGCCACCCGGAAGGACGCGCGTCTGGAAGGGAAGAAACTCCTGATCCTCAAGCCGGTTTCCCCGGAGGGCAAGGACGAGGGGGGCTACGTGGTGGCCGTGGATACCGTCAGCGCCGGCTACCGCGAGCGCGTGATCGCCGTGGCGGGCAGTTCGGCGCGTATGGCGGAAGGCTGCAAGGACATTCCCGTGGACACCGCCATCGTCGGCATTGTAGACGACGTCCGGATGGATTAGGCTATGTACTTCGGCCGGGTGATCGGTTGCGTCTGGTGCACCGCTAAGAATCCCGGGTTGGACGGGCAGCGGTTGCTGCTGGTGCAGCCTTTGACGCCGCAACTCGAGAACACCGGCAGGCGCATTGTGTGCACCGATTGTACCGGCGCCGGAGCCGGCGAGTTGGTCTACTGGGTGCGCGGCCGGGAGGCCAGTTTCCCATTCCTCCCCGCCGAGGTTCCCACCGACACGTCCATCGTGGGAATCGTGGACGAGGTGCACCTGAAAACCTCGCCGGAGACCCCTCCGTCCGGGCGGAAGCACTCCCGGAAACCGCCGCCATGCTGATCGCCCGCGTGGTGGGCGAGCTGGTGGCCACCCAGAAACACCCCAGCCACGAAGGCCGCAAGCTGCTGCTGGTCCAACCCTTAAATCTGGATGGGTCGAACCGCGGGGATGCCTTGGTAGCTATGGACTCGGTGGATGCGGGAATGGGCGACCGCGTGCTCCTGGCCACCGAGGGATTCAGCGCCATGACCTCCGTAGGCCGCCCCGGTTCCCCGATTGACATGGCGGTAATTGCATTTATCGACCGGATTGACGTACTTCCAGACGCCCTCTGAGTACGGTTGCGGCAATCCCGCCGGGAGGTCCGCTTTCCCGCGCCATTTCCCAGGCGCCGTCAACAACCGGTGAGCTTCCGGAGCGCTCCAGGCAATCCCGCGGGCCTGGACGGAGGCGATGAGGCGGCCTGGACGGCAGCGCGGTGGATTCGGCGGCCGCCCCAGCCCAAAAAAATTCATCGCAACCTCTAAAGTTCTGGACCGGTCTGCCGATTACCTGCCTGAGTGAGGTTTGAATGGCTTTTCAGGACACCCACAGGTTCGGCCGGATATCGTATGAGGACGGGTCCGAGATCCGTTTTCCAGGCGGCCTGCCTGGGTTTGAGGAGCGCCGGCGCTTTCTGGCCGTACAACTCCCGGACACCAATCCCTTGGTCTTTCTCCAGAGCCTGGAGGACCCGGGCCTGTGCTTTGTTACGCTGCCGGTGCTGGCGGTGGATCCGGGGTTCCGTTTGCGTCTGAGCGCGGAAGATCTGGAGCGGCTGGATTTCTCCGCTGGGCGGCAGCCCCGCATCGGCGCGGAAGTGCTTTGCCTGGCGGTGGTTTCCATACGCGCCAGCGGCCCCACGGCCAATTTGCTGGCGCCGGTGGTGGTGAATGTGGCCAACCTGAAGGCCGTCCAGGCGGTCATGGCGGAGTCCGGATACTCACACCAGCACGCCCTGTTGCCGGCAGAGGCGGCCGTATGCTCATGATGTCGCGGCGCCAGGGCGAGACGATTCTGATCGGCGATGAGATTGAGATCGTCATCGCGCACGTCGGGCGTTCGCGGGTCAAGGTAGGAATTCGAGCGCCCCGCGAAATGCCGGTACTGGCGCGCGAGGTGAAATTGGTGCGGGACGAGAACCTGGCGGCGGCCGCCGCGCCATCGGCCGCAGCCATGTCGTCACTGCTCGAAAAACTCCGGCTGCGGCGCTAAAGCTTTCCCGCCGGACGCCGATGAGGTGATCGTCCGGCAAGATGCCGGCAACAAAGGAAAGGATTTCAAAGATGCCTTTTTCAATTCAAACCAACGTGAATTCTCTGGTCGCACAAGAGAATCTCTACACCAACAGCCAGTTTCAGAGCAAGACCATCGATGAGTTGACCTCGGGCTATCGGATCAACCAATCGGGCGACGATGCCGCCGGTCTGGCCATTGCCAACGGATACCGCGATGAGGAAGCCCAGCTCACCCAGGGCGTCGGGAACGCCAACGACGGCGTGGCGCAGCTCCAGATTATGGATGGTGGCATGAGCAACATCGGCACCATGCTCGACCGGTTGCAAACCCTGGCCACCGAGTCGGCCACCCAGGGGTTCACTGGCAACCGATCGGTGTTGAACGACGAATACCAGGGTCTGGTCAATGAAATCGACCGGCAGGCGCAAAGCATCGGGCTGTCCACGGGCGGCCACTTCGCGCAGAATCTCAATATTTTCGTCGGCGGCGGCGAGAGCGTTTCGGGATCCTCCAATACCCAGAACGGCATGGTGGCCCTGGACCTGTCTAACTCCGCTGTGGATTCCAAAGCTCTTGGGCTGCAGACCTCGGAATTCACCGCGTCGAGCGCGACCGGCACGAACCTGGCATCGGCTTCCAATACCAGCGTGGCCAACATCGTGGCGGCCAACGGCGGCACGGCCACATTCGACCTCTCGGGCGCCGGCTTCTCCAATGTGGCGGTCTCGATCAACGTGACCTCGTCCGATGACGCCCAGTCGGTGGCCACCAAGCTGAACACCGCGATTCAGGCGCTGGGCAACTCCGGCGAGGCGTTGGGCAACACCGTCGGCAACGGGGCCGATGCGTTGCGCGCCGCCAATATCACCGTCTCGGCGACCACTGACAGTTCCGGCAACCAGGGGCTGACTTTCACATCGGCCACGGGAGCCTTCCAGGTAGCAGCCGGGAGCAACACCGCCAACGCCCTCCTGGGGAACTTCTCCACTGTCAGCGGGGCCAGCGCGGCCACCGGAGCTTCGGTAAGCCAGACTGTTTCCGGAAACACCGACGTGGCGTCGTCCGCCTCCTCAGGCGAGACAGTGAAATTCACCGTCCTGGTCAATGGCCAGGAAATCAATGGCGGCCAACCCTTGACTGCCACCGTAGCGGGCACGGAGAACAGCGCCGGCGCCCTGCTGGCCGACATCAATACCGTCGGTAACAGCGCCGCGCTGGCGGCCGCGGGCGTCACCGCGCAATTGAGCGGAGGCACCAGCGGCACGCTGCAATTCGTGGGCAGCGGCAATCAGAGCATCCAGGTGGAGGTCGCAGGCGACACCAACAATTATTTTGGAATGGGCACCTGGAGCGCCAGCGCCAACTCCCAGACCCTGACCAACGCCGCCACCAACTACGCCGCCGGGGATGAAAACGCAACCGCTACGATGCAGTTCTCCATCAATGGCGGCCAGGCGGTGGATGTGAGCTTCAACACCGGAACCAGCGCGGCCAGCATGGTCGCGAATCTGAACACCGCGATCGACGCCAACAGTGAGTTGGCATCGGCGGGGTTGCAGGCCAGCATCGCCTCAAACAACGACGACATCCTGATTCAGAGCGGCGTCAACGGTTCGGGCGCCCAGGCAGGCACTGAGCCGAGTTTCCGCTATAACCTGATCGGCGGCCCATCCAGCTTGGCCGGTCATCTCGGTCTGCCGGCATACGGCGTCACTTCCTCCGGCTCTCTGACGGCTACCGACCAGGCCGCCCAGATCTCCGCGGCGGGCAGTTCCGAGACCGGATTGGGGACCGATAACGATGTCTTCAGCTTTGCCGGGCTGACCAACTCGGGCGACGCCGGCGGAAGCACGGGTTCCGGCGCCGATCAGCAGGTGCTGAGCTTTAGCGCCGACGACGCCAATGGCAATCTGCAGTCCACGTCGGTCACTCTGAATTCGGGCAACGCGGGGGACGTAGACCAAGCCATCAGCGCCATCAACAACGCCTTACAGAGCAGCGGTAATTCGACGCTGCAACAGATCGTGGCGGTGAAAGAGACCAACGCCGATGGGACCGCCGAAGGCATCCGCTTTATCAGTTCGCTCGGCAGTTTCAACGTCCAGGTGGGCAGCGCCACGAACTACTCGGCGGCCGACCCGGTCGGGTTGTACGACGGCACTACCGGCGCTACCACCCCGCAAGGCCAGACCGTGACTTCGTCCTCCTCGGGTTCGATCGATATCAGCACGGTCGCCGGAGCTTTGCAGGCGGTCACGGCGGTGGGCAACGCCGTCCAACAGTTGGGCGTGGCGCAAGCCGCCGTAGGCCGTGGCGAAAACCAATTGAACTACGCCATCGACCTGGCCAACTCCCAGAACACCAACTACGCTTCAGCGGAATCGGACATCCGCGACGCCGACGTCGCCACCGAAGCCGCCAACCTGACCAAGGCCCAGGTGTTGCAGCAGGCTGCCATTGCCGCCATGGCCCAGGCCAATTCCGCGCCTCAGGCGATTCTCTCGCTCCTGAGGGGCTAGTTTTCAACATTAACTCGGCGCCGCCCGGAGACCCTCTTCCGGGCGGCGTAGGAGCCATGCATGGGTACCGTCTCTTCCTCGGCCACCTCCAGCGTTCCCGCCTTCAATGGCACCAGCCAATATGCTGGCGACCTGCAACAAGTCATCACCAACGCGGTAAATGCCGCCTCCGAACCCATCACCGCACTCGAGAACGAACAGACCACGCTGACCAATCAATCGCAGGAAGTCTCCACTCTGGACGGCGATTTCACGGCTCTGCAAACCGCCCTTCAGACTCTCCAGAGCGCCGTGAGCGGCTCCTCCCTGAGCGCCAGCGTTTCCGACCCCTCGGTGGTGAGCGCGACTGTGGGTGATGGCGCCACCCCCGGCAGTTATTCCATTCAAGTCAATAGCGTAGGATCTTATTCCACAACACTTACGAACACCTGGACCGGCACCTCGTCGGGATCGCCCGACACTTACGTGCTTTCGATCGGTTCGGAAACCTATAACGTCACCCCCACCGATAACTCCGCCACCAGCGTGGCCTCCGCCATCAATTCGCAATATGGCAACCTGGTGCAGGCGACCGTGGTGAATGTAGGATCGAACAGTTCGCCGGATTACCGCATTTCTCTCGAATCCACCAATCTGACCTCCGATGAGATCGATCTCACCGACAACGGAACCAGCACCGCGGCGGTCGAAACCGCCGGCGCGCCCGCCCAATACGAGATCAACAACTCCGGCACGGTGGTTTCGAGCGACTCGAGTACGGTGGATATCGCCACCGGGGTAACGCTCAACCTTCTGGGCACCAGCAGTTCGCCGGTTGACATCGACGTGACGCAGGACCCTTCCGCGTTGAGCAGTGCCGTGTCGGGCTTCGTGACCGCCTACAATACGTGCCAGACAGAGCTGAGCAAGCAGCGCGGTCAGAGCGGCGGCCCGCTCGAAGGTTCGACCCTGGTCGATCAACTTCAGCAGGTGTTGGACAGCCTGATCACATATTCGCCCGATGGTAACAGCGCCGTGAATGGGTGGATGGACTTGGGAGTCGGTTTTGCCACCGACAGCGACACCGACCCGAGCTTAACCTTCGACGAGTCCACGCTGGAAAATGTGGAAAGTTCCAACCCAACCGCGGTCACTGCATTTTTGGGCTCGGCCACGGCGGGCATCTCGGCGAACGGGAACACCACGGAGACCGGAAGCGGTTTTCTCCTGTCCGCTGCCGACGCCATGGACAGCCTGGAAGATTCCACGACCGGGCTGCTCAAGGTCACGGAAAGCAATTATACGAATGAGATCAGTAGCATAGGGACCCAGATCACCAATAAGCAGGCGCAGGTCACGCAATTGCAGACCAGCCTGACCAACCAGATGAACTCGGCCGACGCGATGATCCAGAGCCTGCAAAACCAATACACCGATCTGAGCGATATGTTACAGGCCGAGCAGATCGCCGACGAGCAGTATAGCGGCGGAGGCAGTTGATGGATCCGAATCTCAAAAACGCTGTGCGCCGGGCGGTGGCCGCGAGGGAGTTCACTCGCGGACGCCAGCTTTGGGAGCAGTATGCACTCGAGTGCCGCGAACGGATACGCCACGGCACCGACCCGAAAGGCACCCTGGAAGAGGCGCGCCAACTGATGGTATGGTGCCGCCAGGTGGCCTTGGCGGCCCGCGCGCAGGCGCAAACACAATTGGATAATCTGGCCCGGAAGACGCGCGTGGCGGCCGCATATGGACGGCCCACCATTCCCCCACCGGGATCCATCCGCACCGCGCGCTATTAGGCCGGCGTGAATGCGCCTGTTTCCGCCGCGTGTTCGCCACAGCGGCCTGGCAAATGGTTTTCCGGGGCCGCTCACGCTTAGCCGCCGCCAGTTCGTGTAATCGCGGCGCTACCGTAGCTTCCGCGCGACCACCAGATGCTGGGTGAGCATCAAGGGCCATAAGGTCTGCTGGAAAAGAAGCTCGCCGCGCTCGCGGATGGTCTCCAGCACTTCGGGCGGTTCCAAGGGGCGCTCGTCGGGGAATTTCCACTTTCCGATGGCTTCCAGCAACTCCCGTGTTCCCCGGTAGAGCGGGGTGGGTGTGGGAAACGTGACGATCGCCAGGCCTCCCGTGCGGAGAACGTCGAAGTGCGCCAGCACGGCCGCCCGCGTGTCCGGGGGATTGAAGTGCTCCACCAGGCCGACGCTGAACACCACGTCCGCGGTGGCTGGCAGGGACATCGCCAGGACGCTCTCCCGGTGCAGCCTCAGAGGCTTCCCCTCGCCGGCGTGCCGGCCGAGCAGATTCAGGCCATATTGATTGGTATCCACCACGTCGTAGGAGCGCGGCGCAAACTCCTTGAGCAGGCGGTCCAGAAAGCAGCTGTTGGCGCCTCCAATCTCGACAATGGCCAGCGGCTCTCCCGCCTGGGTCCGGGCGTAACGCTTCATCGCGCCGACCAGCACCGCGCTGGTGTACTTGCGGGTCAGCCTGGCGGTCGCTGGGACGCTCTGATAATAGCTGTCCCAGTCAGTGGCCCTATTCAGCGGTGCGACAGGTGCGGACACGGTAGCCTCACCGTCAAATGTAGCGAATCGGGCCGGGCCGGCTCAAGGCGGATGGCGGCGCGGGCGGCATGGATGGTGCGGGAGAGCACCCCGGCGGCTACCAGGCGAGCGCCAGCGCGCTGGTGCGCGGATCGGCGCCCGCGCTGATCGTCCCCGTGGCGATTTCCACCATGATGGCCGCGCTGTCGTTCATCGACCACGGGCCTTTCATGGTCACCTTGTGCCCGCGGCGTGCGAGATCCTCCCGCACCGCATCCGGAATGCGCCCCTCCAGCGATAGATCGCCCGGATACATGGTGTGCGGGAAGGGGGACGCCGGGAAACTGCGCGTGGCCCAGCGCGGCGCTTCGATGGCCTGCTGCACGTTCATCCCGAACTCCACCACGTTGAGCAGGGTCTGAATCGTGCGCATGCATTGGTCGTCGGCGCCGGGGCTGCCGGTGACCAGGAACGGCTGCCCTTCCTTCATCACCAGTGTCCCTTGCAGAGTGCTGCGCGGCCTCTTCCCGGGTTCGAGCGAGTTGGCGTGCCCTTCCACCAGCGAATAATAATCGCCGCGGCAGTTGAAGATGAAGCCCAGGTTGCCGATCACCACCTTGGTGCCGAAGGCGCTGTGCAGGCTGGGGGTGAAGGAGATCATATTGCGCCGGCGGTCCACCACCGCGATGTAGCTGGTGTCGCCCTCGTGGTCCGCATTGCCCTGCGTGGTGACGTCGCGCGGCCGCTCGATGACCGGGAAATCCGCGCCGGCGAACCCGGTCACATCGCCCGGACGGAATTCCACGGAAGCCCTGGCCGGATCGATCAGCTTGCGGCGCTCGGCCGCGTATTCCTTCGAAAGCAGCCCGGCGTACGGAATACGGATGAAATCCATGTCGCCCAGGTAGGTATCGCGGTCCGCCATGGCCAGCTTCATGGCTTCCGCCGAGGTGTGGATGTAGTCGGCGGAATTGAGCCCCATTTTCTTCAGGTCGTAGCCTTCCAGCAGGTTCAGCGCGATCAACTCCGCCGGTCCCTGGCTGGCCGACGCGTTCTTGTAGACCGTATAGCCACGGTAATTGATGGACACCGGCTCTTCCAGCTTGGCGGTGTAGGAGGCGAAATCCTCGTAGCGGAACAAGCCGCCGTTTTCCTCCGAAAAGCGGGCCATCTCCCGCGCGATGTCGCCCTTATAAAACCGGTCGCGGGCGGCCTTCAAAGCCGCCTGCCGGCCTTGCGGCAAGGCTTCCTTTTCGGCCTCCACCAGTTTGCGGAAGGTGCGCGCCAGGTCCGGATTCTTCCAGACTTCTCCTTCTTTCCAGCGCTGCCCGTCAGGAGCTCCGTAGACCTTTTTGCTGGTGGGATATTTGGCCAGAGCGGCGGAGTTCAACATGCGCCCCATAGGCACGCCCCGCTCGCACAGTTCAATGGCCGGCGCCAGCAATTCGCCAAAGCTCTTGGTGCCCCAGCGCGACAGCAGAATGTACCAGGCGTCCATCACCCCCGGCACCGTCCCGGCCAGCAGGGAGTCGTTCACCGGGATTTTGCCGCCCCGGTTTTTGCGGTACCACTCGATGGTCGCCAGGCGCGGCGCGGTTCCCTCGGCATTCAGGGACCAGACTTTTTGGGCCGCGGCATCGTAAATCAGCAGCGTGGCGTCGCTGCCCATGCCGTTCATATTCGGCTGCACCACCCCCAGCACGGCCTGTCCGGCCACGATGGCGTCGAAGGCGTTGCCGCCTGCGCGCAGCACGTGCTCGGCGGTAAGCGAAGCCTGCGGCATCATGGACGCGACGGCATACTCGGTGCCGCGGACCAACTGTTTCATGGTCTGGTTGGCCGGGCGCGGCGGCGCTTCCTCGTCGCCCGCCGTTTGGGCCCGGAGGCCGGACAGCATACCGAAAGCGCACGCTACGAGAGAGATCTTGCGAATCATTGGTCCCTCCTTTGGAGGTCAGTATCGCACACCTTGGCTGGCATCGCCCGGCAACCACGCCAGACCGGTGCGGGGGTTTCAGCCAGCATGCATGGTCATTCAAGACTCGCGCTCGAACGGCCGGGCCGCCGGAACTCACGATTCCGGCTCAACTGCCGCCGAAGTCGAGCCGCGCCAGGAAGAGGTATCTTAGCACTGCAATTCATAAATACGCTAGCGTATATTTGCCCTTGAATTCGGGTCGTCGACCGTGGCATCGTGGTGATGAGGTGCGCGACCATGCCGAGATCAAGCCCATTTACGATTACCCTCTCATCCGTCGAGGAAGCCGAATTGCGTCGGCGTGCAGGGAAATATACGTTGCCGTATTTTCAGGTTCAGCGTGCCAAGATGA
>JASHSS010000668.1 GCA_030038565.1 Bryobacteraceae bacterium | reverse complement strand
TCTTCGCCAATCACACCGCCCCATAAGGTGTTGTCGAGATCCACGGCTACGGCTTTGGCGATCTTGCCAGTCAGGGGATGGAGGAATCGCATCCACTCGCGGGCGAGACGGAGCAGGCTTCCGGCCGAGAGAGGCAGGCGCACGGAAAGCCATTTGCGCTCGTCGGTCCACTGCTCCCGGCCATACCGGGCCACCAGACCGTCGTAATCGAGAACGTAGACGCCAGGGTTGTCGTGAGCCAGGCGGCGCAGGTTTTGGTTGAGGAGATGGATGGCGGCTGGTTGACCGTGCTCGATCTGGCTATCGAGCGCGCCCAGCGCCGGAGACACGGGCGCTTCCAGGGAATGAATCACGAAGTTGGCCTGTGAGTGGCGGCGCAGCGACCGAATCCAGCCCGCAAACTGGCCGCCTACACGCTCGACCGCGCCGTCCCTGCGGGTTGCGTCGAGGGCGGCGAATTCGCTCCACAATTCCGGCGCGAGATCGCGCGTTTGCACGGCCAGGATCACAGTTTGAGGGGCGAAGCGATAGAGGGCGCTGCCGGCGTCCAGCAACTCCTGGGCGTAGGTATTGAATTCCCCGATATGGAGAGTGAGATCGATTCCGGACGTGAAGGCGGCCGCACGAAGTAGTGGAGCCAGAGGTTCCACGGTAAACGACCGGAGGATGGCGCAGCGATAGGGCGCCAGTTCCACATGCGGGCGCATTTTCTCAAAGCAGGCGACCACAAAGTTGCCGGTTGCGGAGCCGGGCTCGCGCTCCCATAGCAACTGGGCCATGCGGACAGCCGTGGGCCATTGGCCGCCGGCGAGAGCCGCCTCGATTTCGCTCCGCACCTCTACAATGCCCATCGAAGGCATTATGCCAATTCGACCAGGCGCGCCGCAGCGTATCTCGAAATGGCGGGCTCAGGCGGGGGGAGTCACAAAGGTTGGTCAACTGGATATGGCTTGATTTCAATTACTTCCAAAAAGCGCGGCCGCCGGCGCGGATTCCGGACGTTACGATTTGGCTGAGAGAGGGGCCTGACGGCTCTTTCCGGCAGGTTACTTGCGATCCATGCGAATTTTCAAATTGACATACCGCAGCGCGCTGTTGGGCGCGGCGATGACTTACGGGATGGCCCAGACCGCGGTGGATCTGCGCACCCAGAGTAAGAGCGTCGATTTCTCGGGCGCCAGTTCCACGAAACCATCTAAGGCCGGCACGTCGCTGCCGGCGACGTGTTCGGTGGGCGAGATGTTTCTGAATACCAGCGCCGCCGCCGGCCAGAACCTGTACGTCTGCACGACAACCAACGGATGGTCGGTGCAGGGTGGTGCTATGCCTACGATAGGCGGCGACGCGAGCGGGACACCAGCGGATTTGACCGTGACTGGAATTCAGGGGCATCCGGTTTCGGGGGTCGCTCCGGCGAGCGGACAAGTGCTCACCTGGAACGCCACGACGGCGCAGTGGACGCCGAACAATCCTACCGGAGTAAGCACGGGGGCTGCTTATTCCACAAGCTTCACGACCCAGACGAGCGTGACGATCGCCGGTACGGCGCACCAGTTGAACACCGCCAACCTGTTGGTGACGTGCTACGACACGGAGACACCGGAGATGGAGGTGGAGCCCGATACGATCTCGGTAAATCCATTGACGTATGACGTGACGGTGAATTTCGCGACGGCGCAGAGCGGGCGCTGCGTGGTGTCGAGCGGTGGATCGGGCGGCGGTTCAGGCGCGAGTCTGAGCACTTCGAACGTCTATTCGTCGGGCGCCAAGCAGACGATGGCCGCCAGCTCCACTACGGCGGGATTGAGCCTGACGCCCGCTCCCCTGCCGACCAGTCCGGTGGCGGGGGACCTGGCGGTGGACGCCAACGATAACAATACGTTCAAGACGTTCAATGGATCGTCATGGGTGGCAGGCGCAGGGGGGGGCGGTGCCTACGCGAGCAGCTTCACCTCACAAACCGCGGTTACCATTCCGGGGACGGCGCACCAATTGAACACGGCGAACCTGGTAGTGTACTGCTACGACACGGAAACGCCGGCTATGGAAGTGGACCCGGACACGGTATCGGTGAACCTCACCACGTACGATGTGACGATTAACTTCGCGACGGCGCAGAGCGGGCGCTGTGTGGTGTCGAGCGGCGGATCGGGAAGTGGAGGCTCGGGGAGCGGAGGAAGCGGCGCGGCGGGCGCGACCATGGCCGCACAACTGGGGGATCTGGCGGTGGTGAGCAGCGGTGCAAACACGCTAACGATCGGGCCGAATTGCTCTACGGCGACGCCTTGCAACGTGAAAGCGGGCAACCAGACGTACAGCTACACGACCAACTCGACAGTGACCTTGACGAGCGGCACCGGCACGGCGTATTTTTACGTGGACGCCAACGGATTGTTGACGGTGGGGCACAACCTGGCCTTGACATGCACGGCGCCTTGCGTGGCGGTGAGCGGGGTAACGGGGTTTCCGGCGAACTCAGTTCCGTTGTTTACCTGGCTGGCGACGAACAACACCTGGAATAACGGCTCAGGAACGGATTACCGCGCGTTTCTCAGCGCTCAAAATATAGCGGCTGGAACAGGCCTGGCACTGTCTACGGGCGGGCCCCAAACAAGTGTGGGAGTGGACACGGCGGTGGTCCCGACGTACCTGATTGCTTCAGGCACATTGAACTTCGCAACGATCGCGGCAGGGGCTTGCACCACCGACCAGACCTTTGGATTGCCCGGGGCTAACCCGGGCGATCCGGTCGCCAGTGGATGGCCGGCGTTGCCGGGCGGCCTGCTGGGGACGATGTGGGTATCGGGCAGCGGCACGCTCTCGGTGCGGTTGTGCAATTTGTCGGCCGCGCCAGTGAGCACTGGCAGCAGCGTTTACACAGCCGCCGTCGTGCGGAGTTTCTGAGGGGAATGCAGGAAGCCGCGTAAGGCGGCGCGCCGCGTGGTCCGTCGTTGACACATAACCTCTTGAATGAGATTGCAGGGGCAGAAGACCTCGGGATGGGGAACGGGAAGGAGCTTACATGAAGAAGACGATCACGATAGCAATCGGTTTATGGGCAGTGGCGTGCGAAGCGCAGACCACCGTCAACGGTGGGCGGGTATTCGAGGGAACCCTGCGGTCCAACGGCGCCAATTCGGTGGTGGATTTCAGCGGGGCGGGCAGCACCGCGCCGGTGAAAGTGGGCCTGACAGCGGCCCGGCCATCGACCTGCACCGCAGGGCAGCTGTATTTCGCTACCGACGCGACTGTCGGTCAGAATCTGAGCATGTGTTCGGGCTCGCCCGGGAGTTGGACGACGGCCATTGGCGGCAGCACCGGCGCAAGTCCCGGGTCGCCTTCGGGCGGTCTTCAAATGAACAACGGATCGGGGGGCCTTGCAGGGCAGGCAATGATTTACTCATCGATTGCCGCGGGCGGCACGGAATACCAGCAGGGGGAGAATTGCGTCAAGGGCGTCAGCTTTGCGGCGGGGTCGTGGAACGCGAATGCGACCTCCGAACAGCAGGCCGTCATGACCGTGCCGGCGAACTGGATACCGACCGAGTTGCGAATCGACGAGACCGCCACTACGAACTGCAATTCCTCTTGCAACACGAGTTCCGGAGCAGGCGGGATGAGCACGTGGCAATACTGCCTGGGAACCGCGACAGTCTACAATTACTACGGGTGTTATGTGGCGGGAAGCTCTCCGTCCTTCGAAGCTACCAGTGCGGACGCGCAGGCGGCCAGCGCGGCGTCACACACGATCTATTTGTACCTGGGAGTGACGAACAGTAATCCCGGCGTACTCGGGTCCGGCTCGGGCGCGGGATATCTTACAGGCGGTGCGGTGACGGCCTCGATCTGCGGGGAGGTGCGGCTGTGAGATATGTTGCCCTGTTGCTGCTCCCGGCATTGCCGGCTTTGGCGCAGCCGGTCTACGACAATTCGGCAGCCTTGGGCACCAGTTCTTCGGGCACCATCAGCGCATCGTACACCGTAGGGTCGGGGACGAATCGGTTGCTGCTAGTATCGATGGCATGGTCAACCGTACCGAACTGGACGCCTTCAGTTACGTGGGGCAGTCAGTCTCTGACGTTGATTGGTGGGGCCGGTTCCTGTATGCCTGGGAATGGCTGTGTAGCCAGTTTTGGATTGGTTGCCCCGGCATCGGGCACCAATACGATTTCGATCGGGACCGCAAGCGGCAGCCCGCCATCGACGTATTATGCGGCGGCGATTTCGTATTCCGGTGCAAACCAGACAGGAATGCCGATGTATGCAGACAGCATTCCCGTAGCACCAAGCGGTATAAATCCGATTGTCGCCAACATCACCACCACGGTAGCTAATTCGCAATTGGTAGCCATCCTGGGGCCGGGCGGGAACTGGGGGCAGACCGGCTGCGGGGAATCCGGAACGCTACGGGCGGCGGATAACAGTATCTACGCTTTCGGCACAGAGGGGCCGATCTCATCTGCCGGCGCAACCAGCATTTCGTTTTGCACGCAGTACATGGGAGGCCAGGGCGTTCCCGCCCAGGTGCTTGCGGTCGCCCCTCCGGGGAGCAATTGCACAATCACCAACAGTTCGCCATTGACCTCCGGAATCACCGGAGTTCCGTACAGCCTCACACTTTCCACCAGCGGATGCCTGGGACCCACGTTTAGCGGAACGGGACTACCGGCCGGTCTCTCGCTGAACGCTTCGAGCGGGGTGATCTCGGGTGCGCCGACCGGCACATGCTCTCCGTGCTCCGCTAGTGTGTCCATTTCAGATGCCAATCCGACGCCCGGAAGTCCTTATAGTTTCGCGCTGACGATTACTCTGCCAGCAACTCCGGCGTTCACGGCCGGCCCAACCTTCACGGCCAACTCGCCCAGCTCGATTCTGTTCTCGGGGACGGCTAACGTAGCCGTGAGCGTGCAGGTCACGTGCGGTACCGTAGCAGGTCCCACAGTCTACGGATGGTCGAATGGCGCATGGTGGGGACAGAGCACGTTTACCTATGCCCTGACGGGACTGGCCAATAATGCCTCGGGCACGCCTTACTCCTGCGCGGCCACCATCGCGAACGCCGCGGGTGTGACCGCGAGTGGGACGGGTAGCGCCAATACCACCGCCGCGCTTGCCAGCACGGCGTTAGCGGTTACAAGGGTTTCGCCCCCGACGCGCACCAACGATCAGTTCAACGGCTCGAATGGGATGCCGGACACGGGCCAGTACGACGATGGCGACACGCGCTATGGCACCTGGGATGATCTAGGGCACCTGGAGATCATGAGTCAGGATGCCGCGGGGTGCAAAAACGGGGGCGCGGGTATCAATGTGGAACAGTGGGACACGAAACTGTCCACCTGCACGCAATTGGCATCGCTTGCGGCAGGATTGGGTTTGAACGCTGCTCCATTCAGCGAGCAGGGGGCCATCAGCGTACGGGGAAGCCAGTACATTTTCACCATGGATGGCTATGGAAGTGCGGCCTGTTGCTTCAACGTCCTCAAGACTTCGGATCACTGGGCGCACTCGACCAATTCCCAGGACAATGTGGGGCCGATCTCACCGGGTTACGCGGGACTTCACGCGCCGCCGATCCAGAGCGCGACGATCAGGGGTCATGGTTTTGCGTCGGGCACGCTGACGCTGACGGTTTCGACGTGGGGGGTGACGCCGCCCGCCGTGACCTACATCTACATCAGCGGCTCGACCAATTGCGACGGACTGCACGTCACCACGGGCGCTAGCGCGACCACGGTATCGTATGCCTCCTCGACCGACGAGGTGTACACAGCAGGTACGGTCCAGTATATGCAGGCGCTTCTGCAAAACGTCGCGGCCAACGGGGCCAGCGGGATTTACTGGCTTCTCTCGCCGGTGCAAGCCTGCCAGGACTATAGCATGAACTGTGTGGCCTATGCCGGGATGGATGGGTGGCTCTATCTCTTTGCCCACTATCGCGGTCTATTTCGCATTCGCATCGAGGATCTTCCGCTCCAGAATGTCAGCAAATTCGAATGCTATACCGGCACGCAAAACGCGGACGATGGGCTGTACGACGCCAACTGGGGACCCGCCACCGGCGCATCGTGTGCGGCGCTCACAGCGGCCGGCGGCGCATTCGATCCGTACGCTTACATGAATTCCCTGGCTAACAAAGGCCAGATTGTTTTCGTTCCGGATGCGAACCGTTTTGTGTTGACCATGTACGTGGGGCCGAATGGCTGCGCCACGTCCAGTTGGATCTTCGATCTGGGGCCGTACCCGTGGGGTAAGCCGGTATTCATCGGCCAGATCAACCGCGATTACCGCTTTCCCGGCATGTGCCCCAGTTTCGGCTCGGCGGTGACGGCGACGTACCAGAAGGTTTCCGCGAGTCCCTATATCGCGGAGATGAACTGGCTCACCTCGGGCGGCATCTTTCCCGGCAGCAATCCGGCCTCGGACAACTACAGCATGTATACCTGGCAGGTGACTCTGGCGGAGGCTACCCCCACCCAGCCGTCCCGGCCCTGCATGACGTATCCGGGTGGGCCAGGCTGCATCCCATTAGCCAATCTGGACGTGTTCTACCCCGGCGTGCAGGGGCCGAATCCCACTGTGATCCCGAATTGGTCTCCCAACGATCCGGCGCAGAATTACGCAGTCGCCCCCGGCGGTCCGGTGGTCTACGATCATACAGGCCTCGCCATGACGTACCCGAACAGCGGGGGGAATAGTACGGACGGCATCACGTGGGGAGGAGCGGTAGGGCGCGCGGCGGTGGCGTACACCACCCCTTACACTAAGTCACTCGGGAGCTTCGGTACGATGGTGTGCTTCTACCGCCCGTATCAACTGGGGGCCACGATTTGGAACCCCGGCGCGGCCTCGGAAACGGTTGTGGCGGATCCGAATTTCACCATCGTGCGTCACGGGACCACTTATGGCCCAGGTGCGTCCTGGGATGTGAGCGTTCACGGAACGGTTGTCGGGCAAGTCGCAATCGCGGACGGCTCTCCCGGCTGCATCGCCATCACGAATAGCGGCACCACGGCATCGATCTATGCGAGTACGGCATTGGAAGGATTGCCGCTCACTCCTACGGCTACAGCAACCGTATCAGCGGGCGGGACTTCCGGCGCCCTGGTGCTCGGCAGCAGCAGCAATCCGTATTATGGCGACCTGCTGGCGGTTCTAGTCTGGTCGGAGACACCTACGCAATCGCAGTTGGTGTCAGCGATGAGCGGAATGCGGAAATGGATTGGTTCGGGCCTCGGGCTCACGCTTCCATAGACGCGTAAGCGGGTTTTGATACGCCCGCTCGAAAACCCTTAGGAACCGTCGAATTGGGCCTTCCCTTCCCCGGCTCGCCTGGAGGGGCCCCCGCACCAGAAGCCGGATGTCGGGACCGGAGGCGCCCCCACTGGTTTGGATGCCCGAGCTTCCGGACCCATTTAAACTGGCATGGTGCGTTGTCAATACGAGGCGGCTTGCCAGGTTGTAAAGCTTGCAAGCTGTAAATACAGCCTTGATTGTAAAAGCATACTGTTTTACAATAGCGGTGCAATGCCAACCGTCATCGCGGTAGCCAACCAGAAAGGCGGCGCGGGGAAGACCACCATCAGCGTCAACCTGGCGGCTGGCCTGGCCGAAGCCGGATACAAGGTCCTGCTGGTGGATGCGGATCCACAGACCAGCGCCCTGAAATGGCGTAACCACAGCGAGGAAAACCAGTTAGGGTTTGACGTAATTGCTCTGCCCAGCCAACTGCTGAATCGGGACATACCCAGCTTGGGCGCGCCCTATGAAGTAGCCGTGATCGATTGCCCACCGGGGGGCACGCCTGGGGGATCGAAGACGGATACGCGGGACAATATTACCCGCAGCGCCATGCTGGCGGCTAACCTGGTTCTGATCCCGGTACAGCCGTCGATTGTGGATTTCGATGCTGCGGCCACAATGATCCCGCTGCTGCGGCAGTCCGCGGTGGCCAACCCAAAGTTGCAAGCCCGGTTGGTCATCAACCGGAAGGCGCCCGCGCGCACGCGTTTGGGAGATCAGGCCAGAGCGGGGGCGGCGGAGTACTTCGAGGGTTTAGCGGTGCTCGAAACGGAGATTTGTCACCGGCAGGCATTTGCGGAATCGCCGTCGGTGGGGCGGGCAATTTTGAGCTACGACGCCCGCTCGAAGGGGTCGGATGAGATCCGGCGTTTGACCCAGGAGGTGATTGAATGCCTGTCGACCGAGAACGCGGCGGCCTCGTCGGAGTGAAGCGGCCCCTGGTGGAAGCGGCGCCGATTACGGACCCGGCCGTGGAGCGTACGCTTCTGCCGGCGGATGTTACGGGTGCGGCGGTTTCACCGGTGGGGCACGCTGCAGATCCGGTGCGCCAAGCCGCTCCGCCGGTGGAGGAGCCAACCAAGCCGGCGACCTTTCATTTGCCAGTCGGCCTGTTGCAGCGGCTCCGCGCGACTTGCCGCATCAAGAATACGACTATGGTTCAATTTGTACGCGAAGCGGTGGAAGAGGCTCTGGAAAAACAGCGGCCAACCGAAGAGGAGATCCGGAAGTTGCTAGGCCTATGAGGCTGACTCGTATTTACAAGTCATAAAGCTGGTGGTGATTGCGGATTGGAGGAAGGTGGGCTGAAGAGGGCGGGGAATCCGTTCGGTACGGGACTTCCGAAGTGTGGCCGGAAGGGGCCCTCGGCTGCCGCAGAACGGCGCTGGAGTGGCCTTGTTTTGATCGGGGAATCACCTGCGAATCAGGCGCTGGGGAGGCTCACTCGCTCATCGAAGCCCTGCCGGTTCTGGCTTATGGCGATGGCCAGCGCCATCAATTTCCGCAGCGCTTGATCCGGGTCGACAAAACGCACCGTGATGACGCCGGGGGCGAGTTCCACGCCCTCCGGCAGGCCCTCGAAATCTTGCACAGCGACCTTGCGGATCTGGGCGTGGGGAACTTCGACCAGCACGGGCGGGTGCTGGATCCATTCCTCGCGGGCTTGGGAGAGCTGGGTCCAGAGATGTTCGCGACGGCGGTCTTCCTCCTGAGCCTTCTCGCCCGCCCGAATACGCTGGAGATAGGCGATCACCTCCCCTCGGCGGGCCACGATACTGGTTCCCACGCGGCGCCGTGCCAGGGGAGCAAGCAGTTGCTGGGCCCGCCGCCGGCCGACGCCGAGGAGGGTTTCCAAGGTGGCCCGGTCCACCCAGGTTTCCGTAGCATGTTCGAGTTGCCGGATGGCCTCCTGGAGGCGGTCGAACCAGAGTGGCTTATCAGGCATAGGCGGACTCGAAATCGCCGTTCCTTGTAAATGATAGAATCGGCCTTTTATTTACAAGACCGGGTCCAAACGCGATTATGCGCGATCACGCAAAACGGTGCAAGCACAAACTCTTGGCAAATAAAAGGGCCGTGATGCAACCCGGCAATTACGCACGATAATGATACATATCGTGCTATCATGCCCTGTTGCACGTAAAACCAGTGCCGCGCACCTCACCATCCGCATCAGCCCGGAAACCGTGCCCAAGGCCAGGATCCTCGCCGCCCGGCGCGCAACCTCGATCAGCCACCCGGTGGCCGAACAACTGGAAGACCTGGTCGCCGGCGAAGACGCCTACGAACGCGCCGAGCGCTCCGCCCTGGCCCTGCTCGACCAAGGTTTTTCTTTGGGTGGGCGGATAACGGCCAGCCGGGATGAATTGCATGAACGCTAAAACGTTTGTCGACACGAACGTCCTCTTCTATGCCCACGATGTCGAGGCTGCGGAGAAACGGGCCATCGCGAGCGGCCTTCTCCGCCAGCTGTGGACGGATCGCACGGGCATCCTTCGCCTGCAGGTGCTGCAGGAGTTCTACCTGAATGTGACCCGCAAGATCTCGCCTCCGCTCTCCAAGCCTTCGGCGCGCGCGGTGGTCGAGAGCTATTCCTTATGGTGTGTCGACACCATACCGGTCGAGATCTCCGCGGCGTTCCGG
>JASHSS010000667.1 GCA_030038565.1 Bryobacteraceae bacterium | reverse complement strand
ATAACTTCCCGCCCTTCAGCGTGGGAGAAGTGGGCTTCATGCGCGGGCCGGGCCGCCGCGAAATCGGCCACGGGGCGCTCGCCGAACGGGCTCTCACGGCGCTCATCCCCGCCGAACAGAGCTTCCCGTATACCATGCGCGTGGTCAGCGACATCCTCGAATCCAACGGTTCCAGTTCCATGGCCACCGTCTGCGGCGCTTCGCTCGCCCTCATGGATGCTGGCGCTCCGCTGGCCGCGCACGTGGGCGGCGTGGCCATGGGCCTGGTCATGGAAGACGGCCAATACGCCATCCTCACCGACATCGCCGGAGCGGAAGATCACTACGGCGACATGGATTTCAAAGTCGCCGGCACGCTCGACGGCATTACCGGCCTGCAGATGGATATCAAGGTGCCCAACATCACCACGGCCATCATGAAGCAAGCCCTGGAACAGGCTCGCCTGGGGCGCCTCTTCATCCTCGACAAGATGTACCAGGCCCTCGCGGAAGCCCGCACCACCATTTCCCAGTACGCGCCGCGCATCTACACCCTGAACATTCCGCAGGATAAGATCCGCGACGTGATTGGACCCGGCGGCAAGGTGATCCGCGGGATCATCGAACAGACCGGCGTCAAGATCGATGTCGAAGACGATGGTACCGTGCACGTGGCATCCAGCGACGAAGCTTCCGCCAAGAAGGCCATCCAGATCATTTCCGACCTGACCGCGACCGCCGAAGTGGGCAAAACCTACCTGGGCACGGTGGTGCGGCTGGTGGATTTCGGCGCCTTCGTCGAGATCTTTCCCGGCACCGACGGCCTGCTGCACATCAGCGAGATCGCCGAGAACCGTATCCGCGACGTGCGGGATGAGCTCAAGGAGGGCGACCAGATCCTGGTGAAGGTGCTGGCGCTGGAGGGCAACAAGATCAAGCTCAGCCGCAAGGCGGTCCTGCGCGAGCAGCGCGAGAAGCTCAAGCAGTCCAAGCACTGAGAGCGGACGAGACGCCGCGCCGCATCTTCTCGTCGGCGACGGGAACGTCCGCCGTTCACTTTCCCGCCGCCTCCCGCCGTGGCCGGCCTGCACGGCCGGCCCTGGCCCTGATACCGTTCAGTAAGGGACGGCCTTGCCGTGACTTTCTGAGATTGCCGTTTGGGCCAATGGCGACTCGTGTTCCCAACGCCAGGCGACCAGGCAGGACCGATGGCGGTACATGTCGGAGAAAGCGACGATGGGCTCATTTGCTCACAACTGCGGCGAGGGTGTTTCAGGAGAGTAACCGCTGGACGTCCCAACTCTCGCCAGCGAAAAGGTGGTAACAAAAACCTCGTTGCCTATTCCCCTGGCGATAGTAAGCGATCAACGAGTCCGACCCCTCGGTGCGCCGGGGGTGTCGAAAGCGTGCTGCGCTCGAGATTTCAGAGATAGTGTCCCGCATCGGCCCATCGTCCGTAACAAACACCTCGACGAGCCCGAGATATGTAGCCTGCCACAAATCTGGAGCGTCGGGCGCCCGCCTGCCTTTCTTGTTTTTCGGCGCGTGAGTCGTGGACGGCTTTATCATGTACGCCAGCGTGGCCCCCAATGCCTTCCAAACATCGCTCTTTTTATAGATAGACCGCATCTGGGAAAGTGAGACCCCAAGCGCATCGGCCGTTGGCAACTTGCACAGCAGCTTGAGGAGAGCATCGCTCCCCGCAACATCGGGCAAAACGTCAAAGCTGGGCTGTAGGCTAAGTTGGTTAAGCCGGGCTCTGAATTGACACCAGCAGTCACGCATATTGCTTAGCCACCCCCAGATCTCATCTCCGGGAGGAGGGTGGGTTGCGCTTTGCAAGCAAGCGAGCAGATATTCGCCCGGACCGGTCCGAGGAAGGGGGAAATCCTCCTGGCCCTGGAAAACAGCTTCAGCGGCGGCGCGCGAGAGATCAAGCGGGCGCTCCAAAAGAGGGCCATCACCGTGCAAGGTCCCCATCGTTGAACGGATTTTTTCGCGGCGGCAACCATCTGTGTCGCGCAGAACTTCGCCGACTGAAATGACACTGGCCAATACCCGATAGTTGCGTTTCAGTATGAGACAGACTAATTTTTCCCGATCAGTGCGCTCAATGGCCAGATGATTCCAAGACGAGGTGTCGAAATAGATGTTCACTTTAAACGACCCGAACTATCGCTTGTACTCGGCGTCCACTCACGCGCACGGCGTTGCGCCTCGGCAATCTGCTCAGGATTCATTTTAGCTGCCACGCCATCCCGGCCAGCGGCACACCTCTTTTCATCATCACCGTAACTGTGTGCTGCCGCGAGATCCATCCACATATATGCCTGGATGTGGTCTCGAACCACTCCTCGCCCGTTGAGATACATACATCCAAGGTTGAACTGAGCTGCGCTAAGACCCTGGTCCGCGGCCTTGCGATACCACCTCACCGCTTCGGTGTCGTCTTGCTCCGCTCCTTGGCCGTTATCGTACACGCAGCCGAGGCTAAACTGGGCATTCGGGTTCCCCTGGTCGGCCGTCCTGCGATACCACTTCACTGCTTCGGCGCAGTCCTGCGGCACTCCCTGGCCGCTGGAGTACGCCGCAGCGAGATCGTGTTGCGCCCAGGGATGCCCCTGGTCGGCGGCCTTGCGGAGCCACTTCACGGCCTCCCCGTGGTCCCGAGGGACGCCGCTGCCCGCCCGGTACGCCGTGGCCAGGATATACTGGCCTTCGGCGTGTCCTTGCTCAGCAGCTTCGCGAAACCATTTCGTCGCTGCTTCCGCGTACTCCCGCGGGAATTCAAAAAGGAGCATCTCCCGAGCATCGAAGTCGTCTTGCTCAGCTGCCTTGCTGAACCACTTCACAGCCTCGGCGTAGTCTGGAGCGACTCCGGATAGAACCGGGAGGCCCGGATAAAGGACCCCTGTACCTCTGTAGTATGCATAACCGAGGGAGCTCTGAGCCTCTGCGTCTCCCTGCTCGGCGAGCCTGCGCGTTTCCGACAGGGGGTCTATTGGCCCAGAGGCCCGCTGTGCGATTGCCGCCGCATCCCTACGGCCCCGCGCGACAAGACTTGATGATGCCCTCGAAAGGCTCAACGAGGAACCGCCATCTTTCGGGTTGACCCCGAGATGGGACTCATCAGTCATGCAGGCTTCGCCCCTTGTTTGGTGAGCAACTCATATTCGTTTTTCGCCACTTCAATTTGTTCGCGCAGAGCACTGGCAAGTTCGGTCAGTAAGTCCCGGCCCTCTCGCATCATCTCTTCGGCCTGTTTCCTGAGCAGGGCGATCTCGCTCTTCCGCAGTGCTGCCAGCTGTTCATCAATAGTGCAAACGCGAGCTTTGGCCTGGCTGATTTGCCGGATGATCCGAATAAGTTCGACGCCGATTCCCTCCCCCTTCACTGCGTCCGCGCCCCCCTGGTATTCGTCGAGAATGCGTTGGAGGGCCTCGGCGTCGCCCGCTTCATACGCGTGGTTGGCCTCTGCCATCAATCGAGTCCGGCGCTCCCGGTCGGCGGCATCTGTTGCAAAATCAGGATGCATGAGTTTGGCTGCTTCACGGTAGATTTTCTTAAGTTCAGGCGACGGCGCAAAATCCTGACGTTCAGATGCCTCGCCGTGGGATTCTTCGTACGTCTGGCGTGCCTGTGCGCGGGCCTCCGCTGCCTGTGCCTTCGACGCGGCGGAAGGATTAAGCCGTGCCTGCAACTCGGCAATTCGCGCCTTCCACTCGTCCAGTTCAGCGTAGAGAGCGCCCACCTGCCGCAGGTAGCGGCCCTCAAAAGCGGCAAGCTGGCGGCGAAGATCGACCAACTCCAACTCGCGCTCTGCGAGAATCGCGCTAATCGCCGCCAACTCTTCGCGCTTGCGGAGAAGTTCCTCCTCCTCTGGTTTCAGCCGCCGAGTGACCGGGCGTGACATCGTCGAATACCTCTTTATGCTAACGCAAGGGCGCTCCCCGGAATTCTCAGGTGGCAGCTTCCGTGATCGGCCAAGGTGTCTTGCGATCCTGTGACGCCACGGACCAATCCTGAATGTCCCCGTCGCATCACCTGACGGGAAACGCCGCAGCGTTCAGGAATCACCATCGGGAGCTGCCGAACGCGCGAGACGTGGTCCAACAGGCCACCCCGGCTATCGCGAGATCTACGGCGCCCACCGCCTTCGCGGACAGGGGGCTGTTTGCTGTAATTCAATTGGTTAAGTGAACAGCCTTGTCCCTGTCCCGAGTTCCGCTTCGCCAAGGCTAGGAGCCGTGAGCGTTGGATTAGCGAGCGCTTTCCCCGTGCGTCATCCCGCTTCCGTTTGCGAGGCCCTGGCGAAGGCCTCGTGATCTTCCTGCACCACCTTCTCCATGGCGCGGGCGCATTGAAACAGCCATTTGGGCGGGCGTTTGGCGAGGTCTTTGAGCAGAATGGCGGGTTTGGCGATGCCCAGGTGCACGTTGGCGGTTTCCCAGCCCATCCCGTGCAGCAATCGCAATTCGTCGCGCTCCTGGGGCAACGCCGAAAGCTCGATGCGCGAGCAGTCCGGCGCCAGACGCCGCACGATCCAGCGCTTCTGCAGGCGCACGAACGGGTCCCGGCAGCGGACCGCCGCGTTCACAATCTCCTCGTAGAGGATCGAGGCGTTGCCCTTGCCGCGTTCCGCCCACACGCAGGCCGAGGGCGCCAAGGCTTTGGCCTCCCGCGCCACCGAACCGCCCTTCCATTCGGCCAGCGCCACGTAGCGCTCGCGGCCCAGGCTGCCCAGGCCGGCCACCCGGTGCGCCACGCTAAATTCCAGCCCGCGCTCGGGCATCATCCGCGCCAACGCCTTGGAAGCCCCCGCCGGAACCGGTGAATGCACCGGCGGCAGCGCGTGCAGCTTCTCCCAGTACCTCCCCGGATCGTGCAGGCGGGCCACCGCGATGCTTCGCAGCGCCGTGTGGTGCTCGGCCAGGGCGAACGGGCGTCCTCCGGCTTCCAGCGCTTCGCGATAGCCGTCCAGAATCGCCCGCGTGGCGGCTTGCGGATCGCAGCCTAGCCCGCTCACCTGCGCGCTGGCCGCCAGCCGCACCAGGTCATTGGTGTATGGCAGGTACCAGGCTTCGTCGAAATCGTTGATACCCCAGATGAGGCGTCCTTCGATGTCCCGCCAGGTCCCGAAGTTCTCCACGTGCAGATCCCCCACCGCCAGCACCCGCGGCGCGCGGGCCGCCGGCTCGCAGGCTTCCGCCCAGATCTGCGCCCAACGGTAATACGTGGCGCGGAAAAACGGAAACACCGCCGAGCGCATCTGCTGGTGCTTCAACTGGAGATCCTGCTCGATCAACCGGATATGGCCTGCCAGCCAGGCCTCGTATTTTTCGGTGGCTTTGACGATGTTCATGCGTGTTACGCCACAGCGGGCGTGAGCATCCATTTCAGCACACCCCGAGGGTCGCCGCCCAGGCGTTCGCAATCGATCCGCACCAGGGCGGCCTTCTTCATGTCTACCTGCAGCGCCGGAGAGCCCAGCAGAAGCGCCGCCGTGGAACTCATCAGCGGCTCGTGGCTGGCCAGCAGGACGGCGCGTTCGCCGCGGCGGCTGCGAATCTCGTCCCACACATCGTGCGGGGAAGCGTCCGGGACCAGCGCCGGGCAGTGCACCAGCCGGCCTTCATAACCCAGCGCCTCGGCCGCCATCTGGGCCGTTTCCAGCGCCCGCCGGTAGGGACTCGAGAGAATCAGGGTGGGCGAAACCTCCGCCTGCCGCGCCCGCTTGAGCACGCGCCGCAGCTTGTCCCGCCCTTCCGCGGTGAGAGCCCGCTCGGCATCGGGATGTCCCGGAGCCGCATCTTCGGCAATGGCGTGCCGCAGGAGATAGATTTCCATCGGGGGTTTCTCCCATTATGACTCAGGGCTAGCGGTCACAGCCTGGGGATCGCCAGCTCATTGACCCTGGCGGCGTAGGCCACCAGCGGCGCGATCATCAGCGTCCAAACGCGGTCCCACCTGCACCACACAAAAGCCCTGGCCAGGCGTGCGTCGCGGCCCCCGCCGGGCGCGGCGGTGCGGCGCCGGGTTCGCACCGGGACTTTCCAGGTGGCCGCCGTGCGCCGCATTGTGTTATGTCTGGAACGATGTTTGCCTGGCTCTTTTCCGATCCCCTCCCAGTGGGAACTTCCGCCCCGGAGTTCTCCCTCCCCGACGACTCCGGCCGCACCGTCTCGCTCGCCGCTCTGCGCGGCAAAAGCGTCGTGCTGGTCTTCTATCCCGGCGACGACACCCCCGGCTGCACCAAGCAGCTCTGCCAGTTCCGCGACGATTGGAGCGAGGCCCAGGCCCGCGGCGTGGAAGTCTTCGGCGTGAATCCGCAAAGCTCGACGAGCCACGGGAAATTCCGCCAGAAATTCCATTTCCCGTTCCCCCTGCTGGTGGACGCCGGGCAGAAGGTGGCGGCGCTCTACCACGCCAACGGCCTGATCGTGAAACGCACCGTCTACCGCATCGGTCCCGATGGCGTCATTCAGTTCGCGCGGCGAGGCATGCCCAGCCCCAAGGAAGTGCTGGGGTAAAGGGGCGTTACTGCAAGTAAAGCAGCACGGCGTTGCTGGAGAGCGTTCCCACGCCGTAGCGGTTGTTCTCCTGGAGCGTGAGAGGCATGCTCGGCTGCGCCGGCAGTTGCACATTCACCTGGAACACGCCATTGATGAGTCCGGGCGCCGCTCCACTGTATAGCGCGTTGAGAATTTCCAGGTCCGCCACCAGTTGGATGGGGACCGCCGCCGGCGCCGCCGCTGTGGCCACCGCGCCATCCTGCATCCCGGAGGGCCAGAAAGCGCCGGTCCCGAACATCGTCACGATGCTTCCCGCCGCGGCGGGATTGGAAGCGGAATTCACCGTGCCATCCTGGTTGAGCGCCGCGGCGTGCGTCCCATCTAGCGTGAAGACGCCGAGCGACGGCGACCACGGCATCTGCAACGACAGCGTCGCCCCGGGCAAGTCGATCTGCAGCGTCGTCAGCATCTCTCCGTCCCCGAGTTCAAACGGAACCTGAAGGTTGATCTGATTCGATCCGCCATACAGAATCGGGACCGGCAGATTGCCCATGGAGATCTGCACATCGTCCTTCGAGGAAGGCAGCCCGAACCCGAACAGCGTCACCAGCGCGCCCGGCAGGATTCCGGTGTTCAGCGCATACGAAGCCGAGTTGGCGAAGGCCACCACGGCGGGCGTCGTGTAAGAGAGCGGCAGCGTCGCCACCCAATTGTTGGCGCCCGCCAGCAGCAGGTTGCCCTTCAAATCGAAGGCCGGCGGCGCCATGACGGCGCCGTGAGGCAGCCCGAAAAGCATTTGAACGGCGCCGGCCGTGTCCAACTGCAGAACGAAATCCGGCCCCAGGTTGGGAGCGCCCGCCACCGTGGGGAACTGGGCCGAAGAGCTGGTCCCGGCCAGGTACGGACGCCCCGCCGAATCCAGCACCATTCCGGCGACTTGCACATCGTTGGATTGGCCGAGGTCGGTGACATAATTGAAGCCCGAGCCATCCGGCTTCAATTGCGCGGCGAACAAGCCCGGCGATACCGCCGTGGGATCGAGGCCGCCCACGGCAATCACCGAGGCGTACTGGCCCAACAGGTCGATGTTGCCGCTGGAATCCTGCGCCATCGCCAGGGCCAGCACCGCCTGGAACGTCGAAGGCGTGGTGGTGGACCACTGCACGCTCGAACCGTCCGGCGCCAGCTTCAGAATGTAACCGTTGCCGGGATTCCACGAACCGCTCGCCGTTCCCGCTACCGTGAGAGCGCCGGTGGAATCGATGGCCAGATTGTTGGCCGTCGCCAGCGTGGATAACTGGTTGACGCACCGGCTGCCGCCGACGCACATCGAAGCCCCGGTCATCACCCGCTTGCCGTAAACCAATTTGCCGGCCGTGGAGATTTTCAGCGCGAAGGAGACATAGGACGAATTGCCGAAGTTGTCCGTACACGGCGTGGAGTTCAGATTTACCGCGGGCGACGCGAGGAAATCGGCTTCATTGGTGTTGCCGCCCACGTAGACATTTCCGGCGCTATCCGTGGCGATGGCCGTGGCCGACGCGGAACAGACGTTGATCCCCGTCGTGGCGGTCACTCCTTCCTGCCCCGTCAGGTAGGTGGCGAAAACCACCGTCGCGCCCATGGGGCTGGGGCTGATTTCCAGCACGAAGCCCGCCACGCGATACGGAACCTTCTGCGCGAAGATCGGGTTCACCAGCGGGAAATCGTCGGAATCGGTCTCGCCGGCAATCCAGATATTGCCCGCGGAATCCACCGCCGCGTCCTCCGCGATATCGTTGCCGCCGTCCGCGATGACCGCACCAGAATAGGACTGGGAATTCGAGCCGCTGACCGTCAGCCAAATCCGCCAGCGCTGCGTCTCGGCGCCGAAAAAGCCGGGCAAGACGGAATAGCTGGTAAACAGTTGCGAGCCGACCACAACCTGGCCGCCCGAAGGCAACTGCAGGACGCGCGTAGGGGTGGCGCAGGCCAGCGGGACGATTGCGAGTGCGATCAGTAGCCTACACTTTATAAAGACCCGCGGGCCGGCCAAACCAACTACACCCGGCTACATCTCCCGCCGCCCTTCCATGGCCTTCGAAATCGTCACCTCGTCGGCGAATTCGATGTCGCTGCCCACCGGAATGCCCATGGCAATCCTGGTCACCTTCACGCCCAGCGGCTTCAGCAGCCGCGCCAGGTACACCGCCGTGGCTTCCCCCTCCACCGTGGGATTGGTGGCCACGATCACCTCCTGAATTTCGCCCTGCCCGATGCGCTCCACCAGGCCCTTGATCTTCAGCGCGTCCGGCCCGATCCCCCGCAGCGGAGAAAGCGCCCCGTGCAGCACGTGGTAGCGCCCCGTGAACTGGCGCGTGGTTTCAATGCCCACGATGTTGTGCGGCTCCTCCACCACGCAGACCACCTGGCCGTCGCGGTTGGGATCGCTGCAATACTGGCACAGCTCGCTGTCGCTGATGTTGTTGCACACCCGGCACAGCCCGAGCTTATCCTTAACGTCCAGAACCGCCTGCGCCAGATGTTCGGCGTCGTCGCGGCTGGCCCGCAGCACATGGAAAGCCAGCCGCTGCGCGGACTTCTGCCCGATCCCGGGCAGCCGCTTGAACTCCGTGATCAGCCGCGCCAGCGGTTCGGCAAAATCGGGCATCGCTTAGAACATACCCGGCGGCAGACCCATTCCGCCCAGCATGCCGCCCATCTTCTGCTGAATCATCTCGTCTACTTTTTTGACGGCCTCGCTCGCGGCGGCCACAATCAAATCCTGCAGCATTTCCACATCGCCGGCCACCTCCGGATCGATCTTCACCGCCAGCAGGTGCTTCTGGCCGTCCATCTGCACATTCACCATGCCGCCGCCCGCCGAGGCTTCCACCTTGATCTCCGCGATCTCCCGCTGGAGCTTCTCCTGCATCTGCTGCGCCTGGCGCATCATCTGCTGCATGTTGCCGGGTAGTTTCACGTTTACGACTCCTTCAGATTGCGAACTTTGCGCACTTCGCCGCCGAAGACTTCCCGGAAGCGCTGCACTTCGGGATTGGCCAGCGCGCGGGCCGAAACATCGTCCCCGCCGCTGTTAGCAGCCAGGGGCGCGGCTGGCTCGCCGGCCTCGCCGATGACGATTCTGATGCGCAGCGGCCGGGCCGCCGCGGCGCCGCCGATGTGGCGCAGGGCCGCCCGCAGGTCCTCTTCCCGGAGAGCCAGCTTGTACGCCTTACTGGTGGTGAATTGCAGCTCTCCCGAGGCTTCCGTCACGCGCGAATTTTCCACCGCGTCGGCGGTGAACGGCAACCCCAGCTCCATGAGAGCGGCGTGCAGCGACGCGCGCCAGTCGGCCGGACCCTCGGACGCGCTTTGGGCGGCTCCGGATGCCGGCGGCACCTGGTCCGGCGTCTCGCGGCCACCCGGAACCGTCCCCGGCTGCGGCGGTATCGCACGCCCCGGCCCTTCCCCAGGCGCCCCCGCCGGACCCGCCGCCTTGCGGGCCCGGTCCAACTCAAACGGCGTGGGCCGCGGCGCGCTCGGGACGGACGGCGCCGGCGGACGTGTGGGCGTTGCCGGCCCGGGCCCGCGCGCCGGCGCTTCCCCCAACCCCGCCAGCGCCTCTTCGATGGGCAACAGCTTGCCTGCCTGCACCAGCCGCACCAACCCGATTTCCAAATGAAAGCGCGGCTGCAGCGAAAACTGCATGTCGCGAAACAGCTCCAGGGTGAGCTGAAGGTAGCGCGTCAGATCCTCTTCCGAAAACCCCGCCGCGATCTCCGCCAGCTTTTCGCGCTGCGCCGCGGAAGCCGCGATCAGCCGCGCCGAACCCGCCGCGCCCGCAATCCGCGCCACCAGCAGGTTGCGGAAGTAGCGCGCCAGTTCGCGGCTGAAGTGTTGCAGGTTGTGCCCGTTGCGCTCCAACCCATCCACAATCTCCAGCATCGTGCGCGAATCGCCCGATGCCAGCGACTGGGTCACCTTCTCCAGCGATTCCAGCGCGAAGGCTCCCAACAGCGCGCGCACTTCCCCAGCCGTCAGCCGCGCGCCGCAGCAGGCAATCGCCTGGTCCAGCGCCGAGAGCGAATCCCGCACGCTGCCCTCGCCGGCCTGCGCCAGCACCGCCAGCGCTTCAGCATCCGCCGCGATCCCCTCCTGCTCGCAGATCCACGCCATCCGCGCGGTCAAATCTTCGAAATCCACCGACCGGAAACTGAAATGCTGGCACCGCGAGGCGATCGTCGCCGGAATCTTGTGCGCCTCCGTGGTGCACAGCACGAACACCGCCCACGGCGGCGGCTCCTCGATGGTCTTCAGCAGCGCGTTGAAAGCCTCGCTGGTAATCTGGTGGGCTTCATCGATGATGAATACTTTGTACCGGTCGCGCGCCGGCTGGTAGCGCACGTTCTCCCGCAGCTCGCGCATTTCGTTGATCCCGCGATTGGAGGCGGCGTCGATTTCGATCACGTCCACGGCCCCTCCGGCGGTAATCTCGCGGCAACTCGCGCACTCCCCGCAAGGCGTTGCGGTGGGGCCATTGATACAGTTCAGGCACCGCGCCAGGATCCGCGCCACGGTCGTCTTGCCGGTGCCTCGCTGCCCCGAAAAAATATAGCCGTGCGCAATCCGCCCCAGCGCAATGGCGTTTTCCAGCGTGGTCTTGACGTGCTCCTGGTTGACCACGTCCTGAAAAACCTGGGGCCGGTATTTTCTGGCGATCACCTGGTACATGTGGCGGGTTAATGCCAGGCCCCGGGTGATCCGCGGCACACGAACCGCACCGCTACCGTTGCTTCCTTCCGGACCTGGCGGGGTTTGCAGCCGTCCGTTGCACGGAGCCCGAGACCTGACAAGTAATTATCGTAGCACGGAGGGTATTCCGGTCCCCCCGCAGCGCTCGGCGTCGGGCGGCGTCCCGAACCATACGAAACAGCACCAAAGCCCGGAACTTGGTCTTGATTCACTTCGCCGGTACCCTTAAGATTGATTCCAGCCGATAGCACTTCTGAGTTGGAGGTGGCTGGTATGTCAGGACACTTCATGCGGATAGCCGCTTTCGCCGCTCTGGTTCTCCTCGCGGTCCCCGCGTTGGCCAAGAGTCTGCCTCCAGACACCACTGCATTGTTCCTCACTCTGCCCCCGGCCTTGGGCGACGCCGCCGGCGCCAATACCGCCTCTCTGCTCGATGGTCAGTCCCGCTCAATCTCGTACGACGCCTTCAATAACCAGGGGCAGGGAGACTTCGGGCTGAGCGGCAAGAACTCAGGCCAGGACGGGATCGATTCCCACAACCATTGGAACTCCGACCCCAACGACCCCAGCGATCCAAACGATCCCACCGATCCCGTGACTCCCGACGCGATCGGCATTCCCGAACCTGCCAGCCTTCCCCTGATCGGCTTCGGCCTGTTGAGCCTCGCCCTGGCAGCCCGGCGCCGTCGCCCGCGGTTGGCCTGACGAACGCCGTTCCGCATCGACTCCTCAAGACCCGAAGTCCACTATCCGCACCCGGAACCCTCTCCGCCCCCCTGTTAGAATGAGGCGATGGCAGAGAATCCCGCCGCCCCGCAGCCGGTCCAGTCCTTCGAATCCTGCCTGGACGAGCTCGAAAAGGTTGTCAAGGAACTCGAAGCCGGCGACCTGCCGCTGGAGCGTTCCCTTCAACTCTTCGAGCGCGGCATGCAACTGAGCGATGCCTGCCGTAAACAGCTCGAAGAGGCCGAAACTCGCGTCGACATGCTGATCCGCAAGGAAGGCAAACTCGTCGCTGAACCGTTCCGCCCCGAAAAATCCTGACCATGAACCTGCGCGAATATCTGGCCCTCCAGCAAAGCCTCGTGGATGCCGAACTCGACCGCCTGGTCCCTCCCGAAAACGTGCCCCCGGAAACCATCCACCGCGCCATGCGCTACAGCCTCTTCGCCGGTGGGAAGCGCATCCGGCCGATTCTCTGCCTGGAGGCCGCCCACGCCGTCTCGGACGATTCCCCTGGCGCCATCTCCGCCGCCTGCGCCCTGGAGTTAATCCATACCTATTCCCTGATCCACGACGACCTTCCGGCCCTCGATAACGACGATTACCGCCGCGGCAAGCTCACCAACCACAAGGTGTTCGGCGAAGCCATGGCCATCCTGGCGGGCGATTCCCTGCTCACCTGGGCCTTTCAGGTGCTGGCCGAGCTGGATGCCCCGCCCGATCGCAAAGTCCGCCTGATCGCCGAACTCGCCACCGCTTCCGGCACCGTGGGCGGCATGATCGGCGGCCAGGTGGCCGATCTGGAGGGAGAAGGCAAGACCCCCACCGCCCCCTTGCTGGAATCCATCCACCGCGCCAAAACCGGCGCCCTGCTGCGCGCCAGCTTGCGCATGGGCGCCATCTACGCCGGCGCCACCGCCGAACAGTACAAGCTCCTCTCCTGCTATGGCGAGCACATGGGGTTGGCCTTCCAGATTGTAGACGACCTGCTGGACGTAGAGGAATCCTCCGCCGCGCTTGGCAAGACCGCCGGCAAAGACGCCCAGCAGCACAAGATCACTTTCCCCGCCGTCTATGGCCTGGAGCGTTCCCACCGCATGGCCGAAGAGCAATGCGCCCTCGCCCACCAGGCGCTCCAGCCCTTCGGCGAGCGCGCCGCGCGCCTGGGCGAGTTGGCCGACCACATCGTGCAACGCAAATCATGAAAAACCGGCTCGACCGGCTGCTGGTGGAACGCGGTCTGGCCGATTCCCGCGAAAAAGCCCAGGCCCTCATCATGGCCGGCGAAGTCATGGTCAACGGCCAGAAAGCCTCTAAATCCGGACAGCCCGTAGCCCAGGATGCCGCCGTGGAAGTCCTGGCCCGCCCTCCTTTCGTCAGCCGCGGAGGCATCAAACTGGCCGCGGCCCTGCGCCACTTCTCCATCCCCGCCGGCGGCAAAGTCTGCCTCGATATCGGCTCCTCCACCGGCGGATTCACCGACGCCCTGCTGCAGGCCGGCGCCCTGCGCGTGCACGCGGTGGATGTAGGCGCCGGGCAACTCGCCTGGAGCCTGCGCACCGATCCCCGCGTGCGCCTGCACGAATGCATCAACGCGCGCCTCCTCACCCCCGCCGATATCGGCGAGCCGGTGGACCTGGCAACCTGCGACGTCAGCTTCATTTCCGTCACCCTGGTGCTGCCGGCCGTCGTCCCCCTGTTACGTCCGGAGGGGCAAATGGTTATACTAATCAAACCGCAGTTTGAAGTCGGCAGGGGACAGGTTGGAAAAGGCGGCATCGTGCGCCGGCCGGAACTGCATCGCGCCGCCTGCGAGCGTGTGACCGGCGCCGTGCGCGAATTCGGATTCGAGACCGACATGATCGACAGCCCCATCGCCGGCGCCGAAGGAAATCGGGAGTTTCTCCTCTATGCCCACCATTGAGACCGTCGGAATCTGTTCCAAGCCGAACTCCGCCGCCGCCGGATCCATCGTTGGCAAACTCCTCGACTGGCTCCGCGCCCGCGGCGTCTCGATCCGCCTGGACGAGCCGACCGCCGCCTACGCCGGATCTGCGGAGGGCCTCCCGCGCGACCAGGTCCCCCAAGGCTGCGACCTGATTATCGTGCTGGGAGGCGATGGCACGCTCCTCTCCGCCGCCCGCGCCATCGGCCGCCGCGGAATCACCCTCTTCGCCGTCAACCTGGGCGGCCTGGGCTTCCTCACCGCCATAACCGTGGATGAGTTATACCCCGAGCTGGAGCGCGCCTTCCGCGGCGAGCATCGTATCGCCAAACGCAAGCTGCTCAACGTCGAGGTGTTGCGCGGAGACCAGGTGGTGGCCTCCTACGACGCCCTCAACGACGCCGTCCTCACCAAGTCCTCCATCGCCCGCATGATCGATCTGGATACCCACGTCGACCAGCAGTTCGTGTGCGCCTACAAAGCCGATGGCCTGATCATCTCCACCCCCACCGGCTCCACGGCCTACTCGCTTTCCGCCGGCGGCCCCATCATTTTTCCCTCCGTCCCCGCCATCTGCATCACCCCCATCTGCCCCCACATGCTCACCAACCGTCCCGTCCTGGTGCCCGAAACCAGCGTGGTCCGGGTGGTGTCCAGGGGGCCCGATGAGAGCGTCTTCCTCACCATCGACGGGCAGATCGGCACGCCCATCCGCGAGCACGATACGGTCATCTGCCGCAGCTGCAACCATTCCCTGAACCTGGTGCGGCCGCCGCACATGATGTTCTTCGATGTCCTGCGCCAGAAGCTCAAGTGGGGGGAACGATGAAACGCCTTTCGCTGACCAGTTGGATCTTCATTGGCATGGCCGCAGGCGTGCTGCTGGGTCTCGCCGCGCCCGCGGCCGCCCGCCAGATGGCGCCCCTCAGCAACATCTTCCTGCGCCTGATCCGCTCCATCATCGCGCCGCTGCTGTTCAGCACGCTGGTGGTGGGGATTGCTGGCGGCGGAGACATGAAACAGATGGGCCGCATCGGCGGTAAGGCCATCCTGTACTTCGAAATCGTCACCACCCTGGCGTTGCTCCTGGGCCTCGCGGCCGTCAACCTGGTGCGCCCCGGCGCGGGCGTGGCCATTCAGCGCACCGCCGCCGAGGCCGCCGTTCCCGCCGGCCAGACCAGCTTCACCACCATTGTCGAACACATCTTCCCCACCAGCATCCTGGATGCCCTGGCGCGCAACGACGCTTTGCAGATCGTGGTCTTCGCCTTCCTGTTCGGAGCCGCCTGCGCCGCCATCGGCGCCAAGGCCGGCCCGGTGGTGGCCTTCTGCTCCTCGCTGGCCGAAGTCATGTTCCGCTTCACCCGCTACGTCATGTACCTGGCGCCCCTGGGCGTGGGCGCCGCCATCGCCGTCACCGTGGGCAGCAAGGGCGTGGCGGTGCTGTTCGGATTGAGCAAACTGGTGGCCGCCATGTACGCCTCGGCGGCCTTGTGCATCCTGCTGGTGCTGGCGCCCGCCCTGTGGCTCTTCCGCATTCCCGCGGCCCGCTTTTATCGCGCCGTCCGCGAGCCGTTCCTGATCGGATTTTCCACCGCCTCGAGCGAAGCCGCCCTGCCCCTGGCCCTCGAAAACATGGAGCGCTTCGGCGTTCCCAAGCACATTGTCGGCTTCGTCATCCCGGCCGGTTACAGCTTCAACCTGGTGGGCACGGCGCTCTACCTTTCGCTGGCCTCCATCTTCGTGGCCCAGGCCGCCGGCATGAATCTTTCAGCCGGCGATCAGGTCCTCATGCTGCTGACCCTGATGCTCACCAGCAAGGGCGTAGCCGGCGTCCCGCGATCCGCCCTGGTGATCCTGGCCGGCACCCTGGCCACCTTCCACCTCCCCATGGAAGGTATCGCCGTGCTGTTGGGAGTGGACGCGCTGCTGGATATGGCCCGCACCTCCATCAACGTTCTGGGCAACTGCCTGGCCAGCGCTGTGGTGGCAAGGTGGGAAGGGTACAAAGTGGGGATCGACGGAACATAGCTACCGAAGATCATTTGGTCTCGACGGCATATTCAGTCCCTGGGGATCCAACCAGCCCGCTTGAGCGCTTCGGCGAATTCCGGGCGCATTACTAATATCTACTCCTTGTTTGTCACTGACGCCGGCCTAAGAAATGCCACCAGGAGGGAAAGGTGCGAGTCCCTCCTAGGTCGCCGCAGTTTTTCACCGATTCGGCGTGCTAGAAGGCCATATTGGAGATTGACTCCACCGTGGTTCTGGTACCCGACCTCTTGTGCCAATTGACTTGCAGTCAGGGCACGGCCCGATGCGGCTTCGTGCACGCGTAAAAACTCCAGCACCCGGTCCGGGGATCTACCAATTTGGTCCAGCGCCGATGCATACTCATCGACAGTGGGTAATTCCATTCTTCCTCGCATGACTCGAATTCCGTACGCCTCTCTTTGATCACGTTTCAACCACCACCGCAAGGCCGCGGCAGCCCGCCACTCAACGACCGCTGGCGTGGCGTAACATCTACATGCTACGCTGCCGGTATGAAGCGGACCACGATTCTCCTGCCCGAGGAATTGAACGCGCGGCTGAGGCGCGAAGCCTTTCGCGCCAACATCAGCATCGCAGAGCTGATTCGGTCCAAGCTGAGAGGTCCCAAGCGACGGGCCGCCAAACGCAGGGCGCCGGTGGACCCAATTCTGAAGGTGGCCGGAATCTACATCGGTCCGCCGATCTCTGACAATATCGACGAAGAGTTGTATGGCATCTGACCGGGTGTTCGTAGACACCTGGGCATGGCTGGTGCTGTCGGACAGGAAGGACCCCGCCTTCGGCGTGGTGTCGCGGATGCGTGCCGCGGCGGCCAACCGCAAAGGAGCTTGGGTGTGGCTTCATCGACGGTATCTTCGATGCATCCCGTCTCGGCTTAACAGATATCGAACACGTCACCCGGGAACGTTTCACCGAAGCCTATCGAATCAGGCAAGCGCTCACCGGGGACGCTCACTTCGAACACGCGGGGATGGCATTCTTCCGCCTGCCGCGGCCCGTTCACTGAGTCCCGCCCCCATCCTCCCCCGTTCCGGCATACACTATTCAGATACGCACCCCTGTCACCATGCACCACAGGAGAAGATCCATGCCAAGAACCGTCCTCATCGCGCTGCTGGCCGCCGCTGCGGCCCTGGCGCAACCGAAAGTCACCGCTGAAAAGGAGGCTGCCATCAAGGCCGACCTGACGGGCCAGATCGACGCCATGAAGAAGCAGGCGCAGGTCATGGTGGACAGCGTCTACAGCTTCGGCGAACTGGGCTTCCAGGAGTTCGAGACCAGCAAGTACCTGAGCGACATTCTGGAGAAAGCCGGCTTCCACATTGAGCACGGCATCGCCGGCGTTCCGACCGCCTGGCTGGCCACCTGGGGATCCGGCAAGCCGGTGATTTCGCTGGGATCGGACATCGACGACATCCCGCAGGCCTCCCAAAAGCCCGGCGTGGCGTGGCATGAGCCGCTCATCGAAGGCGCGCCCGGCCATGGCGAGGGCCACAATTCCGGCGTCCCGCTCAACATCCTCGCCGCCCTGGCGGTGAAGAAGGTCATGGAGCAGGAGCATTTGCAGGGGACCATCGAGCTTTGGCCCGGCGTGGCGGAGGAAGAGGTCGGCGCCAAGGCTTACTTCGTGCGCGCCGGGATGTTCAAGAACGTGGATGTCTGCCTGTTCGTTCACGTCGCCAGCAGCATGGGCGTTACCTGGGGTCCGGCCATGAATCAGAACGGCCTGGTCTCCGTGGAATACATGTTCAAGGGCGAGAGCGCGCACGCCGCCGGGGCGCCCTGGCGCGGGCGCAGCGCTCTCGACGCCGTCGAGTTGATGGACGTGGGCTGGAATTTCCGCCGCGAGCACCTGCGCCTCGCCCAGCGCTCCCACTACGTCATCACCAACGGCGGCGATCAGCCCAACGTGGTGCCGCCCAGCGCCGCTGTCTGGTATTACTTCCGCGAGGCCGATTACGATCACATCATGGATATGTGGCGGATCGGCGATAACATGGCCAAAGGCGCCACGCTGATGACCGACACCACTTACACCGAGCGCCTCCTGGGCAGCGCCTGGCCCGGCCACTTCAACAAAGCCATCGCCGAGGACATGTACGAGAACATCAAGAAGGTGGGGCTGCCGCAATGGTCGGACGACGATCAGAAACTGGCTCGCGCCCTGCAGACCGAGCTGAAAGTGCGCGTCAACGGCCTGCCCACCCGGATTCCGGAAATGCGCGTGCCCCGCCCCGCGCCCAACCCCGATGCGGAGGGCGGTGGATTCGGCGCCAACCAGCCCACCGGCGGCGGCTCCGATGATATCGGCGACGTTTCCTGGAACGTCCCCACCGTGACGCTGCGGTATCCCGCCAACATTCCCGGCGGACCGGGCCATAACTGGGCGGATGGCGTTGCCATGGCCACTCCGATTGCCCACAAGGGTGTCATCGCGGGCGCCAAAGTCCAGGCCATGACCATGATCGATATCCTGGTCCATCCGGAATTAGTGGCCAAGTCCTGGGATTACTTCAACAACGTGCAGACCAAGGAAGTCAAATACAAGAGTTTTATCCGCGACGGCGATAAGCCTGCCATCTGGCTGAACCAAAAGATCATGGAGCAGTATCGCCCGCGTATGAAGCAGTTGTATTACGATCCCTCGAAGTACGACACCTACTTACAGCAATTAGGCATCACTTATCCGACGGTGCGCCAGGCGGCGCAGTAAACAGGGTGGTCAGCCGGGGTCCCTACCCGGCGCCCAGGGGATCTGGCTCCGCGGCCGGCAGGCACTCCTCCGATCCCTCCGGCGAACCCTCCCCGTTGTCCCGCAGCAGCCGTTCGTACACTCCGCGCGCGGCCCGCTGCGCCGCCACTTTCTTGGTGCGGCCTTCCGCCTGCCCCATCCATTCCTTGCTCAGCCGCACCTCTACGGTGAAGGTCTTGGAATGTTCCGGACCGCGTTCCCGCACGATCGTGTAGCGCGGTTGCGGCAGCTTGCGCGATTGCGCCAGTTCCTGCAGGGCGCTCTTAAAATTGGTGATGGCCGGCTGGATATCCGTGCCGGCCTCCTCGTCGGCGGCAAATGGCGCGTCCAGCACCTGGCCGCAGACGAACGCGCGCGCCGCTTCCAGGCCGCCATCCAGGAAGATCGCCGCGATCAAGGCTTCCAGCCCGTCCACCAGCAGGGTCTTCTTGGCGCGGCCGCCGCTCATCTCTTCGCTGCGCCCCAACGCCAGGTGGCTGCCCAGGTCCAGCCGGCGGGCTACGCCGTGCAGGTGCGCCGCGCTCACCAGGTGCGCCTTCTGCCGCGAAAGCTCGCCCTCGTGCGCCTCCGGTAAGCGCCGGACCAGGGCTTCCGCAATCAGAAACCCCAGCACCGAGTCGCCCAGGAATTCAAGCTGTTCGTTGTCGCACAGCGGAACTGGGCCGCCGCGCGATTCATTCGCCAGGGAACTGTGCGTCAGCGCGCGGCGCAGTAACTCCTGGCTCGAAAATCGATGGCCGATTCTCTCTTCCAGGATAGTCCGCTCCGGGTGCATGAGACCGGCGCCGCTTACTTCTTCGCCGCCGTGGCGGCCTTCTTCACGTTCTCGGCCAGATTCTTGATCACCGGGTGCAGGTTGGGGTCGGCCAGCAGTTTGTCGCACAGGGCAATGGCCTCGTCGTTCTTACCGGCGGACTGCAACGCCGAAGCCAGCCGCACCTGGTAAGCCGGTTGCGGATCCATGTCCTGCGCGGTTTGAAATTCCTTCACCGCCACATCGTATTTCTTGCGGTCCAGGGCCACCAGGCCCAGGTCGTTGTGCGCTTCCGCCACGGTAAACTTCTTGCCTTCCTCCCACTGTGCGTCGGTCAACTGCGGGTTCGGCTTGGGTGCGACCTGCACGTTGGCGATCGAATCGTTGAGCAGTTTCTCGGCGCGGGTGAGCTTTTCTTCCTTGTCCAGGTCGTTCTCTCGCGTGGTGGAGGCCAGGATCTCACCCACTAACAGCGCCGCGTTGTAATTCTTGGGATTCATGTCCAGCACGCGCTCGGCGTAGATCTGCGCCTTTTCGTTATCGTGCTTCTGCCGGTAGGCGGTCGCCTCCAGGAATAAGGCGACTTCCTTGAAGGCGGTGTCGCTGAACTTCGTCACCAGGTCGTCGGCCGCCTTGATGACCCCGTCCGGGTTTTGCGCGTTGGCTGCGGTCATCAACGCATTCACGGCATCGGCCTCGGCCTTCGACTTCACGGTCAAGGCCGGGGCCGCCGGGGCCTGCGCCGGCGCTTGCGCGGGCGCCTGTGCCATCAGGCTCAACGTACCGGCTGCCCACAGCAGGAGGCCGGTGATCATCGTTTTCTTCATGCCTAACTCCTCTTATCGATTCGTTTTTATTTCCTGGAACCCTGTTGCACGCCCTTCACGGCTTCCTCGCGCGCCTTGTCCGACGCGCCTTCCACTTTCAGAGCGCTTTGAAAAAATTGCACGGCCTGCTCGTTCTCCCCGGCGGCCAGCGAAAGCTTGCCCCGGTAAACCAGGGCCCAGGCCTTCACGAATGCGTCGGGATCCAACTCCAGGACCTTGGTGAAGAGGGTCTCCGCGCTGTCGAGGTCTTTCTCCCCGAGCGCAATGCGCGCCAGTCCGTAGGTCGCGGCGGCTTGTTGGGGTTTCTCTTTGGCCTGGTTGAGCGCATCCTGAAACAGCTTCCTGGATTGGGCCAGGGTATCCGGAGTATCGGGCTTCTTCAGGTAAGCGTTCAACAGGTTCTCGGCGTCCTCCAGGGTCTTCGAGACTCCCGTGGCAGGCGTGGGCGCATCGCCCTTCGGCGCAGGCTGCTCGGAAATCGCCTTATTGAACTGTACCTGCTGCAGCCGCGCGTCTTCCCGCATCAGGTCGATGGCCCCCACCAGTTCCGGGTAGTACACCGACATGGCCGCTTCCTGCTTCTCGTAGAGCGGCAGCGCCTCGGCGAAGTAAGGCGCCAGGATATAACCCTGCAGCAACGCCTCCTGAACCATTTGCGGTTTGTGATCCAGCCGCGCCTCCACCGCCTTGATCAGCGACTGCGTGGTGACTTCGAGAAAGTCGTTCTTGTAGGAGTCCGGCAAGGCGTGCACGCGCGCCAGGTGGTCCGCCAGCACCTTCTTGCGCTCGATCATCTCGCTGTAGTGCGTGGCCAGAGGGTCCAGCAGGTAGCCCAGGTAGGCGTGCCGGATTTCGAAAATATACGGCTCCCTGGATGGCGTGACGACGATGAAATCCTCGTTCCCGTAGGTGCGCGCCTGCACCTGGTTAGGCGGCGCCAGCAACTCGACGAAGATCTGGAAGCGCCGGCCTCGATAGCCCGAAGTCTGCTGCCGCAGATATGCATTCACCTGCAGGACCGCATCGGCCACCAGGTTGTGGTAGCGCTGGATGTAGCGGTCGATATCGCCCTGCGCGCCCTTCCACAAACTCTCGATCCCGGCCTCCTGGTAGAACTTGGCCAGCAGCGGCCCCAATTCCCTCATCCCGCTGACATCCGGAGGGGTGTCCACTTCCCGCACTTTTTCGAAACTGAAGTCCGGCGGAGGGCCGCAGGTCAGCGCGAAGGAGATGTATTGCGACAGGTCCTGCACCGGATTGTCGCGCTTGTGCCGGTCGTAGAATTCCTTGATGGCGGCCAGCGAGGGGATGTTGCGGCCGGCCAGTTGCCTGCGAATTTCCGTCCGCAGAGGATGGTTGCTGGGCGAATCGAAACCCGCGTCGTAGCCCGCCGCGTTGATGGCCGCCATTACCGTGAACAGCGTCGGGCTGGCGTCCAACTGTCCGAGCTCGGGCGACGCAGCCCGCGCGCCGCAGGCCAGCGCCAGGAAAGCTGAAAGGGCAAACCTCAAGTCTCCGCCTTTTGTGACTCCAGTTTAGCGTACTGCAGGCCGGCGGGGGCGCGGCGCCTTCTCTCGCCAGGTTCGCGCCGCGGGGCCGAAGAAATCGCGGCGATGGCGCGGGCCTCGCACCCATTTTCATTTTGCCCGTTGCGGCACGCCCCATGGGCGGTTCTGCGGAAACCTCTGCTTGCTCCCGTCCCGCTCGGCGCGCCTGCCCGAGTCCGCAGAGTCTCCGCGGCGCTGAGGTGGATAATATAGGGCGTGGATGAAGCACTGCTCCTGCACCGGCTGCAATTCGCCTTTACCATCACCTTTCACTATCTGTTCCCGCAACTCACCATGGGCCTGGCGCCGCTCATCGTGATCCTCAAAACCGTGTACCTGCGCACCGGCAACCCGCTCTATAACCGGGCGGCGCGCTTCTGGGCCAAAGTCTTCGGCATCAATTTCGTGATGGGGGTGGTCACGGGGATTCCCATGGAATTCCAGTTCGGCACCGACTGGGCCCAGTTCGCCAGGGTCACCGGGGGCGTGATCGGGCAGCCACTGGTGATGGAGGGGGTGTTCTCGTTCTTCCTGGAATCGGCTTTCCTGGGGCTGTTTCTTTACGGCGAGAACCGGCTCGGGCGCGTGGGACATTGGTGGGCCGGGTTGGCGGTTTTCGCCGGCTCCTGGCTCTCCGGTTTCTTCATCATCGTGACGGACGCCTGGATGCAGCATCCGGTGGCCTTCGCGCGAAATGCGGCCGGCGAATTCCAGGTGACCAGCTTCTGGGGACTTCTGTTGAATCCCTGGGCGCTCATCCAGTACGCCCACAATATGTGCGGAGCCTTGACCACCGGCGTTTTCGCCATGGCCGCGGTGGGCGCCTACTATTTGCTGGAGGAGCGTTTTCTGGAGGATGCGCGGGCCTTTCTGCGGGTCGCGGTGGTGGTGGGAGCGGCCGCTTGCGTGGTGCAGATTTTCCCCACCGGAGACCTGCACGGCAAGTTCATGGCCGCGCACCAGCCCGTCACCGTGGCCGCCATGGAAGGGCTGTTCAAAACCGAGGCCGGGGCGCCCATCGTCATCCTGGGCCAGCCCGACGCCGAAAACGAGCGCATCGATAATCCGTTGGTGGCCAATGACGTACTCAGCTTCTTGATCTACGGCACCACCACCGCCAGCGTCCAGGGCCTGAACGCCTTCCCCAAGCAAGACTGGCCGACGAATATCCCGCTGCTCTATTACAGCTATCACATCATGGCCGGGCTGGGCACCATCTTTGTGGCGGTGATGGCGGGCGCCGTTTTCCTGTTGTGGCGCGGCGCGCTTTTCCGCACCCGCTGGATGCTCTGGATTCTGCTGCTGTGCACGCCGCTCCCGTACATCGCCAACACGGCCGGCTGGATGACCGCCGAGACCGGACGCCAGCCGTGGCTCGTCTACGGACTGCTGCGCACCACCCAGGGCGATTCGCAATACGTCAACGCCGGCAACGGATTGTTCACCCTGCTGGGGTTCATGGGGCTGTACGGCATCCTGGCGATCCTGTTCCTGTTTCTGGTCTCCCGCACAATCGCGCACGGGCCCGCGGAGGAAGTCGCTCCCGGTATCGCTTCGGGGGCTCCGGTGACCATGGCTTAAGGAGAGGATGAGATGCTGCTGACCTGGTTCCTGCTGGTCGCGATCATGCTCGCGGCCTATGTGGTCCTGGATGGATTCGACCTCGGCGTAGGGGTGCTGCACCTGTTCCTGGCGCGCACCGAAGAAGAGCGCACCATCCTGATCCGCACCATCGGTCCGGTTTGGGATGGCAACGAAGTCTGGCTGCTGGCCGGCGGCGGCACCTTGTACTTCGCCTTCCCGCTGCTCTACGCCTCGGGTTTCAGCGGCTTCTACCTGCCGCTCATGATGGTGCTGTGGCTGCTGATCCTGCGCGGCATCGGAATCGAGCTGCGGATGCACCTGGACACGCCCGTGTGGCGCGGGCTGTTCAACGGCTGCTTCGGCATTTCGAGCCTTTTGCTGACGGTGTTTTACGGGGCGGCCCTGGGCAACGTGATTCGCGGCGTTCCCTTACAGCGCCACGGGTATTTTTTTCTGCCGCTGTGGACCGATTGGAAGGTCGGCCCCAATCCCGGGATTCTGGATTGGTACACGGTGATTGCGGGCCTGCTGGCGGCGATTGCGCTGGCGCTTCACGGGGCCAATTATGCCGCCCTGAAGACCACCGGCGAACTCAACCGCCGCGCCCGGCTGGCGGCCGCCCGGTTGTGGCCGGCGCTGGTGGCGGTGACCGCCCTCAGCCTGGCGGCCACTCTCTTCATCCGCCCGGATCTGCTGGACAATTACCAGCGCCTGCCGGTGCTTTATGCCATCCCCGCGCTGGTGGCGGGATCGCTTTTCGGCGCCTGGCGCCTGGGGCGAAACGGCCGGGAACGCGCTGCATTCCTGTGCTCCTCGGCGTACCTGGCGCTGATGCTGGCAGGCGCGGCTGCGGCGGTGTACCCCAACCTGCTGCTCTCGGCCACCGATCCATCGCTCAACATCACCGTGTTCAATGCGCATTCGGGCGAGCACTCTCTGGCGGTGGGGTTGATCTGGTGGAGTTTCGGGATGGCGCTTGCGGCCGGGTATTTCGTATTCGTCTACCGAATGTTCCGCGGGAAGATTGCGGGTAAGCTGGATGGTCACGGGTACTGACTACCGCCTGCGGGCATCAGAGCCGCGCTAACCAAAATCAGTAGTAAACCGGGGCGCCGGGCATCCGAAAATAGGGGTTCTTGGGGCCGGTGTAGCATGGCAACCGCGACTTCCGTCGATTACCGGGGAGTAGTGTTTCGGCGCGCGAGGGAGAACCGCATCCACGCGTGGCTTCTGGGGGGCCTCCTGTTCCTGACCCTGGCGCCATTTGTGGGGGGCGTGAGTTATGTCCTGGCCAACATGATCGTGGTGCGAGTACGGCCGGATGCGCGCATCGTCCGCTCCCAAATCCGCACCGCCGAGTCCTATCTGAACTCCGCATCCTCCACCATGGACCTTGAAACGCGCCAGGCCTGGGAGCGGGTGATCCAGAAAAAACGCGCCGCCCTGGAGCGCGACCAGGCGTCCAACGGGGTGCTGCTGGCCGAACTCATCGCCCTTTTCGCGACGGTCCAGATCGGGGCGATGGCTTTGCTGTTCTGGTCGATTGCCGCCGACCCCATGTCCAAGCTGCTGGTGGAGGCGGGCGCCAGCCCTGCGGGCGCCTCCGGGAAGGAAATCCGCGAGTCGCTGGAAACGCTGGCGCTCTCGGCCGGGCTGCCTCCGCCCAAACTGTTCATCGCCGAATCCAGCGTGCCCAACGCCTTCGCCGCCGGCATCGGCCCTCATCAGGCGGTGGTGGTGGTGACCCGCGGCGCGATGGCGCTACTCAACCAGAGAGAGATGGAAGGCCTGCTGGCGCACGAACTGTCGCACATCGGGAATCGGGACCTGCAACTCAACGCCGTGGTGGCGGCCATCGCGCTGTTCCTGCGCATTCCCTACGTGCTTTTCCAGCGCGAGTTGCGCGCCGGAAAACAGCAGCGGGTCAGCCGGCGGCGCAGCCCCTGGCGGCTGGCGGTTTCTCCCGTGGGACTCTATGTTCTGTTCGTGGCTCCCCTGGTAGCGGCGGTCATCCGCGCCTCGGTCTCGCGTGGGCGCGAGTTGGAAGCCGACGCCGATGCGGTCAAGCTGACCGGAACGGCCCAGGGCCTGATGATCGCGCTGGCCAAGATCGGCGGATCCGGATCCGTCATGGCGGGGGCCAACCCGGCCTTCGCGCACTTCTATTTTGCCAGCCCGACGGAGGCGCGTGGATGGCTGGGCGGAAGCATGATGGCCACCCATCCGCCCATGGCGGAGCGGATTCAGACGCTGGCGGCGGAAACCGATCCGGCGACCCTCGACCAGCTCAAGGAGGCCATCCAGGCCGGGCGCCGGTACACCCGCGAGCATCCCCCTTCGGAATCGGCTCATACGACCACCGGCAACCGGGACGAGTTGACTTCCTTTAACCGGGGAAACCCCATGGGGCGCGTCCACCGGGTGATATCGCGCGAATCGGTGCCGGTTTACGAAACTGCCAGCCTCAGCGCGCCGGTTCTGGCGCGGGTGAAATCGGGTGCGCTGCTGGTGGCTTTCGACGACCCGGGGAAGATGCGCCAGATCAACACGGCGGACCAGACTTTCGGGTACATCGAGCGGTCCGTGAGACTGGCTCCCATGAACCTGATCCCCGAGGAGCTCTACGACCCGGCGGCTCGGGCAGC
>JASHSS010000666.1 GCA_030038565.1 Bryobacteraceae bacterium | reverse complement strand
TCTGATCGTCCAGGCGCTCCGCCAGCTTGATTTTGCGCACCTCTTTGGCAACCTGGGCGTCGGGGCGCTTCTGGGCGATCTGTGCGCGCACCAACGCGATCACCTCATTGACGCTGCCGGCAGGCTGGGCCGCCCAGAGCGCGGCTGCCGCCGCCAGTCCGAGCGCGATTCGCATATCTTCACTATACGCCACCGGGGCTTGGGGCCGCCGGTTTGGCCGTTGACCGCCCGCCTTGGTTAGTGCGGAATAACAGGCCTGTGGCCTTCCGGTGACTGCCCGTCGGCGGTGGCCGCCACGGGGCGCGCCACGGTGTGAATCGTAATCATGACGGTCTCGTTGACCCGCAGAAACAAGGTGCTCGGATTCTTCATGCCCCATTTCACATAGGGCACGGCGAGCGTTCCGCTGGCGGTAAATTGCCCGCCTGACCCCTGAATTTCAAGCGGCAACGCCACCTCATGCGACTGCCCATGGATTTCGAACTCTCCGTGCAGGACCACCTGCGATGGCCCCTGGGGAGCTACCCTGCCTTCCAGGCGGTCGGGACGCAGCACGATTTCCGGATAGCGAGCGCTCTCGAGCACGTTGGCGTGCATGCGGCGGTCGCGCGCTTCGCTGCCGCTTTGGCCGCTGGTCGCGTCCACGACCAGTTCGCCCGACGCCCTGCCGGAGTTGTCGAAGCGCACCTCGCCGCGTTTCAGGGCGAACGTTCCGTGCACGGTATGCAGAACGTCGCCCAGCGTAAATTCCACCTTGGTCTGCCCCGCGTCGATTTGCAGCACTGTTTCCTGTGCGGATAAGGCGGCGGAGTACGCCAGCGCCGCGATGGCCAGCCGCGCAACCAGGAAGGGCATGCGTTTCATCATAATGTGAGAAGTCTCCAACCGAGCGTAAAAGTTCCCGCAAAAAACGGGAAAATCGAACCCTCTCTGAGGTGCAGGGCCAGCAGGCGGGAAAACAGCGGTGGATGGGCCGCCAGCGCCCGCATGGTTCGCCGGCGCAGTCGCGCGCGCCGGTCCAGCAGCAGCATGAGGTCGGCCATACGCGCCGGCCGCTTGCCGATCTGCCGGTGGTGTGACTCATAAGGCGCAAGATCCCCGTCTGCCAGGGCCTCTGCCAGCGCTTGCGCCTGCTGGAACAGAAGGCAGATCCCCTCACCGGTGACGGCATCCACCGATCCCGAAGCGTCGCCCACCAGCGCCACGCGCCCGCGGGTCACACGGTCGAGGCGGCGTGAAGCCGAAACCGCACCGCGTTCCGGCGTTGTGGGAGCCAGTCCCGCGAGCCGCCGGGCCACTTCCGGAAACTGCGGGAGGGTATCTTCCAGACGCCGGTGGGGATCGCTGGAGATCAGCACCACACAAATTTCTCGCGGGCCCGTGGGGGTGATGTACAACTGGCAGGCGTCGCCCCAGTGAATCTCCATGAACGGACTCCACGGCGCCGCCGGGTAATGGCGGCGAAACCCATAGCGTCGGCGGTCACAGCCGCTCGACTGCAAGCCGGCCCAACCGCGCACGCGCGAGCCTGCACCATCCGCGCCCACGATCCAGGCAGCTTCCGTGGAGCCGCTTGCGGAATACACCCGCCGGTCGTCGATGCCCGTGATCCCCACTCCCCAGAGCAGCCGCGCCCCGGCCTGCGCGGCCTGGTCCACCAGGATCCGGTGCAGATGGGTCCGCCGAATTCCCAGGCCCTGGCCCTGGGGAAAATCCGCCTCCACCCGGTCGCTGTCATGACAGAAGCGGATGCCGCGGAATGCCTGCCCTTCGCCCTCCAGCGGGATACCCAGGGATCGCGCAGCCGCCAGCCCATCGGGCATGATGCCTTCGCCGCAGGCCTTGTCGACCGGCGGATGTTCGCGATCCGCCACGGTGACCTCCAAGCCGCGGCGCCGCGCGGCAATGGCAGCGGCCAAGCCTGCCGGCCCGCCGCCGACAATAAATACATCGGTAGATTTCGGCAACTCCATTAGGGTCTGGAACCCTGCGCGGAGGCATTTTGAGGGTGCCCCAAGGGCCCGCTCAGGCGGGCCAGTTCCAGCGCATACAGGGGATTCCGGGGAAACTCGTGGCACAATCCGGTCAGCAGGGCCCGCGCCTGGTCCGCGTGGTGGTCGCGAAGAGCCGCCACGGCCAGCAATAGCCGCGCAAAAGGCGCCAGGAAGTGGCCCTTTTCCGCCGTGAGCCGCAGTTTTTCGATGCCCAGCGCGCGGTCCGTCTCGCCGCCGCTCAGGCGCAGGAGCCAGCGTACCGGCGCCGGCTTTACGCTCAACATATAGTTCTCAACTCCCACCGCGATCCAGGCGTCATAATAGGACGGATTGGCCGCCAGCAGCTTCTCGGCGCGGCTGCGTCCGGATTTCATCTGCAAAAAGGCGGCCGCGTAGCGCTTTTCGATCAGCGCCGTGTAATCGGATTCCAGCCCGTCGCACAGCAGCGCGGCGAATTCGGCGCGCGTGCCGGGCTGGCGCGTCGCCATTCCCCGGCTGGCGGTCAGCGCTGCCTGGAAGTGCTGCTTCACCAGCGGATCAGGCGCCAGCTTGTGGTCGGTGAGGAAATGCTGATCGTGGGTAAAAAATTCCGATTGCAGAATGTGCATCCGGTCGAATTCGGCGAACAGGTACTGCGCAGCATCGGAAGCCGCCGCCAGGGGATCGTCGGAATGGCTACGCTGCCAGTCCTGGAAGGTCTGGTGCGCCTCGGCGAATTGCAGGTTGTACATCTGGCGGTAGCCCGCCTCCAGGGTCTCGGGCGGAGCCTGGCTGATGGCGTCGGCGCCTCGTGCACCCGCTGCCGCGACGCCGAGAAGAACGCCCATCGACAGGGCCCGCTGCCAAAAACCGGGGAGCCGGCCCCACCGAGGGACAGATGAGGCGTGCGGCGTGCCACTGGCGGCGGCGGTTACAGACGGCATCTTTATCTTCCGACGGGCGCCACCCGGTTATCGTTTCACATTACGAGAATGTGAGGGCGCGCACCGCGGCTGCTTCCACTTACCA
>JASHSS010000665.1 GCA_030038565.1 Bryobacteraceae bacterium | reverse complement strand
CCCGGTAGATTCACGGTGTTGCCGGAAGCCAGCGTAAACTGACAGCTTGTGGGGGTGCCCGGGGTGAAGGACCATGTGTCGGAAGGCGTGGAAGTGCCCGAGGAATTCATGGCCGTTACGTTCCAGTAATACGTCGTGCCTAAGGTCAGCGCTGGTGGCGAATAGTTGAGCAAAACGGTGTTGAACAGCGCGGGTGGCGGATTGGTGGTTCCGAAATAGAGCGCGTAGGAGGTTGCGTTGGGCACGGCCGACCAGCTCAACGTAACGGGGATGGAAAGTCCGGTGGCGCCATTGGCGGGGGACACCAGCGTGGGAGCGGTGGGAAGCGCCTGGTTGATCAGGGTATTGGGCGCCTGGGCCGGCGATGTCTGGCCGCCGAAAGTCAAGGTGGCCGAAGTGGAGAGCGTGGCGCCGGCGGGCGCGTTGGGCGACACAGTCGCGGTCATCTCGAAGCTGGTTTGGCCGCCGGCGGCTACCGCCGAGGAATTGGTGCAGACGAGAGTGCCACCGGAATTGGTGCAGGTCCACACGGGATCGCCTACGCCTGGGACCGGAGCGGTAACATTGGTCAAATTACGGTCAAGCGGGATGGTGACGGTCAGGGGGTCGCCTGCCAGCTTGGCGCCCGCGGTGGAGCTGTTGTTGAGAGTGACCGTGTAGGCGATCGGCTGGCCGGCAGGGACACTGGACGGGGCCTCGAAGCTGAGCGTGACGGACGCGCCCGGAGTTACCGTCAGGTATTGGGAGGCCGAGGCCGTCGCCAGATTCTGCGACGCGCTCGTCGAATTGGACAAGATCTGTACGTAGCTTGCGCTGCCTGGGGCGTCCGCAGTGACCGTAATGGTGGGCGTCTGGCCGGTTTCGATCAAAGGATAGCTGACGGAAAGATTGGCGCCCGCGAAGGAACAGGCGGCACCGGGGGATACGCAGCCGGTGATGTTCCAAGTGGGCGGCAAGGTTTGACCGACCGTCACATTGGTCACGGATGGCGCCGATGGGTCGCGTGCCAGCGTTTGGGTGAACTGCACCGTTCCCCCAATAGTCACATTGCCGCCGGAGGCGGAGGAGGTGGCGGCACGCCGGGGGCCGCTTGAGATTGCCGGCCGGAGCGAGGCTGGCTCCGCGGCGCCCGACGCGGTCCCGCTCGACGTCTGGATCAGCAGGTTGAAGGCTAAGTGATCGATAGAGCTGACATTGCCTGCGTAGGATTCCGATGCCGGTGCGCCCGAGTCGTTGAGAAGGGTCACCACACTGGCTCCCGATCCCACGGTGCCCGGAACGAAGATCTGCCCTAAGGGTCCCAGAGTCACGCCGTTGATGGTGGACCAGGAGGAATTGGTGTCGCCACCGGCAAGGGTTGTGATGATGCCGGTAGCCGCCGCGACCTTTCGAACATCGTCGTAATCGGCAATATAGAGGTTCCCCGAGCCGTCTACTGCCACGCCACTGGGATTGATCTCGGCAGCGGTGGCAGCCCCTCCGTCGCCTGAATACCCGAAAACACCGTTACCGGCAACAGTTGTGATGACTCCTGTGGCTGCTGCAACCTTGCGCACTACAGAGTTGGCCGCGTCGACAATGAAAAGGTTTCCAGAACTATCCAGCGCTACGCCCGACGGGAAGTTGAGCTGGGCGCTTGTGGCTTGGCCTCCGTCGCCGGAGTAGCCTGCGGTTCCATTCCCCGCCACCGTCGTGATAATCCCCGTGGCCGCCGTCACTTTGCGGACCCGGTTGTTCAACGTGTCGGCGATGAAGAGGTCGCCAGCGGAGTCGAGGACTAGGTCGTAGGGGAAATACAGTGAGGCGCTGGTGGCTGGACCCCCGTCGCCGCCGTAGGCATAATTGCCATTGCCGGCCACCGTCGTGATGATGCCGGTGGTTGCTGCCACCTCACGCACTGCATTGTTGCCGGCGTCGGCGATGTAGAGGTCGCCGGCCCGATCCAACACTGCCGCTGTGGGGAAGCGGAGTTCAGCGCTTGTGGCGAGGCCCCCGTCGCCAGAGTAGCCGATGGACCCATTGCCGGCGACCGTCGTAATGATGCAGACGCCGCCGCTACTTTGCGGACCCGGTAGTTATCGGCGTCCGGGATGAAAAGATCGCCCGCGGCATCCAACGACAGGGATATGGTGTAGTCAAAATCCAATTGAGCGTCGGTGGCCAGTCCCCCATCACCCGAGTAGGCACCGAATCCGCTGCCGGCTACGGTCGTTATAATTCCGTTCGTCGCCGTTACCTTGCGGATGACGCCGGAAACCAAATCATCGATGTAAATGTTGCCGGAACCGTCTACCGCCACACCGATGGGCGTCATCGTTGCATCGATGGCTGGGCCTCCATCGCCATTAGAACCAGCGAAAGGCGTTGTCTGGCCGTTCCCAGCGACAGTCGTGACAATCCCTGTCGCCGAGGAAACCATACGGACCCGGCAGTTCGACAAGTCGACCACGTACACGTTGCCGAGGGTGTCCACCGCCACACTCCAAACGCCGTCGAATTCGGCGCTGGTGGCAGATCCGCCATCCCCCGAAAAACCGGAAACACCGTTTCCAGCGAATGTTGTGATCACACCTGTCGCCGCGACCTTACGCACTACATCGTCGCCGGGATCCGCGATATAGAGGTTGCCGGCGCCGTCCACCGCCACACTCAAAGGAGTGAAGAGTTCGGCGTCGACAGCCGGGCCTCCATCTCCCGAGTAGCCCGCGATGCCATTGCCGGCCACCGTCGTGATGATTCCTGTTTGGGCGGTAACCTTGCGGACGCAAGAGTGCCTTTCGTCTGCGATGTAGAGGTTCCCCGAGCCATCCACCGCCACGGCTTGGGGCAAGAGCTCGGCATCCATAGCGGGGCCCCCGTCGCCGGAGTAACCCAGGGTGTCGTTACCAACCACCGTCGTGATGATACTGGTCGCGACCGTCACTTTTCGGACACGGTTGTTACCGTTGTCGCTGATGTACAGGTTCCCTGCGGCGTCCGCAGCGATCCCCTGGGGGCTATTCAGGCTGGCGGTGGTGGCCAGCCCTCCGTCTCCCGAAAAGCCTGGAGTCGTCGAATTGCCCGCCACGCGCGTCAGTACGCCGTTGGGATCCACCTTGAATACGCAGTTGTCGGCAGCGAAATAAAAGTTGCCACTCGCATCCACCGCCACCGATTGGATACTCCCAAACGAGGCGCTCACGGCGAAAATCCCGCTCGGCGGCAAACCGCCTCCAGCCACGGTGCCGATCAGGTAAGCCTGTGCCTGACAGAGTGACGGCATTGCGGCGAGGCAGGCGCCCATAAGCGCCAGGCGGACCCTCGAAGTTCCTCTCAGTGGCATCTTCATCGTGTTCTCTGGACGTGTTCGTACTGGCGTTCGAGACGCCGCCCGAGTTACTGGAAAAAGTGGACCCGCCCCGCTGGGTAAACGCGTCCAATCCCGCCCGCCGCGCAGCAGGCGGCCCGCCCACCGTGCCCGCGGCCGGACGTTGGGCGCGCGGGCCGGCGGCGCGGGCGCCCGAGCCGGGGATCGCCGCCGGGCGAATCGATTATCCCGGCGCTTTCGGCGAACCCCGTTGGCGCTCACGCCGGCCGGGCCGCGCGGCCGGCGGCACGGTCCCCCGAGCCGGGGATCGCCGCCGGGCGAATCGATTGTCCCGTCCGCTTTCCGCGAACCGCCACGCAGCGGCGACCTCACGCCGTGCCCGCGGCCGACGTTGGCGGTGTGGGATCCAACCGTAACTTCTGTGTTTCCCTCGCGCGCGCGCGTAGGAACGGTAGACATTGGTAGAGCTGTCTTACACGGAGCCGACCTTAAGTGTCGGCTTTTTTGTTGACCAGGAATGGGCATCTTATTTTGGGTTCGGCGTCGGGGTCGGCTTGGGAACTGGATTCAAAGCCTGTGGCAGATTGGAACCGGCATCCACGCCCGTAAAGGCGCTCGGATCTTTGATCTTGAGAAATGGCGTTCGGTATCGCAACTCTGCGCTATAAACCGGGATTGCTGAGTCGGCTTTCCACATGGCGACGTTGACAATGGCACCTCCGCTGTATGTGATTTGGTCGCCTGAGCCGAGGGCCGTCCAGAACGTCTTATGATCTTTCTGGGTTCCGCCCGCCGAGATGATGGTCGCCAGCAAGACATAGGCAGGTGGTGTTTCTGGAATCGGGTCTGTATCACTCTCTTTTTTGTGACCAGACATCAGCATCGCGAGCTGATGGCCTTGAATGACGGAAGCGCTTCCGATTACGCCGCTTGAAGCATTAACCTGAAACAGACTGTTCATAAAATTGTCGTACAGGGCGTTTATATCAGTGAGTTGGCCGATGATGGCCGAATGTTGTGCCGTTATGTTTGTCTGAGATTCACTGGCGCCCCAGATGTTGTCAAGGTTCTTATAAACGGCTTGACGATTGGCGTTGAGCCATGACAGGTAGGTTTCGATGTCTACCCGCGCGTAGTCAGTAACCGAACCAACGCCATAAATGGGCGGATAGACGACAGTCTTGCCCGCGGCACAGGTACTGTTGGCGGCGAGCTTTTGCGTGATGAGAACCGCAAGCGCGCTGTCAGGGATGGTGGCGCTATTGGCGGCTTCGGCGTTTGATGAGCTTGCAATCGCCTGTAGCAAGCTGCTGGTATCTGAAAGAGGGTCCCCCGTTATTGTGATTGAGAAATCCTGAAGGCGCTGGAGCACGTGTTGGCCACGCGTGAGTAATTTAGGGTCAACAGTATGGGTTTTGTTGGTGAAGATGTCGGGATGCAGCTTTTCAAGTTCATCAAAAACGCCCTTCGCGGTCGTTTGTGGCTTACCAGCCACTGCCGGAATATAGATGTTCCTGTACGCCCCCACCAATAGATTGGCGTTGGCGAGAAAAGCCGCATAGGCCTGGACGTTCGCCAGCGAAGCCTGATCGAAAATCAGGATGGTCGGCGTGTTAGTGATGTCGGGTGCGTTGCAAACCTGCGTTGCAATGTCGCTTGCGATGTAATCCAGCGCGCCGAACGCCAACATCTGAGATTCGAAAGCTCCGTTCGAGGAAGAGGCGGCCGCAGGTGCTGGTGCTGGCGCGGGCGTTGCAGCAGCAGCTTTCTTGGCTTGGGCCAGAAGCGGGGGTGAGAATACCGCAAGAGCTGCCAAGATTAGTGACATGGTGTAAATAGCGCGTTTGTGGCGGGCCAGGCTCATTTTCAGTCCTCCAACCGATAAAGCGAAAAAGTCGTGCGAATTGGGACATAGTAGTACATGAAAATGGCAAGAAACGCATGATTAGGTGGTCCGTTGAAAGTCGTAAACTCTCGGAAACCCGAGCCGTTGATCGCCGACGCTACGAGCGCCCACCGAACCGCCGCGCATCCGCCGACCCTCCCGCCGCCGCGCCCGCCGCACTGGCGCGCGCGAAGGCTCCAACCGTAACTGCCGTGTTCCCTCGCGCGCGTAGAGGCCAGCTCGCGAATCGATCGTTCCGTCCGTTTTCGGCGAACCGCCGCGCAGCAGGCGACCCTCCGGCCGTGCCCACGGCCGACCTTCGTTCAGCGCGTTCATCGTCGTGCTTAGCCCCCGCCGGCCCGGGCCGCGCGGCCCCGGGCGGCGGGATTCGCCCGGGCCGGGGATCGCCGCCCGGCGGACGCGTTCATCCTCCGCCGCGCAGCCGGCGAACTCTCGCCGCAGTGGCGCGGGCGAGGGCTCCGACCGCAACTCCAGTGTTTCCTTCGCGAGCGCGCGCAGAAACGGCAGACGTTGGTAGAGCGTGTTCTGACTAGCAAACCTGTTTAAGGGGACCAGAAAGGAGGCGGCGGCGCCCGAGCGCGCACGCGTCGAGCGGCGATACCCTAGGTGCTATGAAGGCGATAGTACTGGCAATGCTTCTGCTTCGGGGACTGGGCGCGACGGATACCTCTACCTTCGTCTATGACAGGAGCCAGCCGCTCGATATCCGCGAGCACCAGGTGGCGGTGCAGAATGGAATACGTGTGGCGCTGGTGAGTTACGCCGTAGTGCCCGGTGTGCGCGCCGACGGCCTACTGATCAACCCGCCGGCCGCAGTCCCAGCCGCGGCGATAGTCTGGATGCACTCGGGCGGGATGTTTGAGCAATTGCCGGATGCGATGCTGATGGCCCAGGTCGGGGCCGTCTCGCTGCTCATTGACCCGATACTACCGGACTGGGCACCGCCCGCCGAAGGTTGGCGCACCGCCATGGTTCGGTGTGTGGTCAGTGTCCGGCGGGGCATCGATCTTCTGATGGCCAGGGGCGGCATCGATGCGGGCCGACTGGGCTTTGTTGGCCACAGTTCCGGCGCCCTCAAGGGAGTCGATGCGGTGGCAGTGGACAGGCGCTTCCGCGCCGCCGTTCGAGGTGGGCCTGGGGGGAATGACGGTCCATATTCGGACAGCCCCTGTTGGGTTTGCGGCTGACGTGCGAAAGCGGTTCGGGGCCGGGTTGGATGAAGCAATGGCAGTAATAGAGCCCCTGGATGCTATTCACTACGCCGGCTCGCTGGCGCCGGCGCACCTGCTCTTTCAGTCAGCGCACCTCGACCCTGGCATATCTGATGAGCAAGCGCAACAATTTTTTAACGCGGCTAACGGGCCTAAGGAACTAAAGTGGTACGACACCAGCCACGACGTGCTGGACATCGCGGCCATCAGTGATCGGGCGCGATTCCTGGCCGCCGAACTGAAACTGCGGCCCATCGAGCCGATTCTGAAGCGGAAGATCGGGCTGAGGTAGGAGCGACCGACCAGTATGAAAAATTTTCGGCTGTGTTCGAGACGACCCCCACGCCGTGCCCGCTGCTCGCGGTGCGTTCCTCAGCGTGCTCGCGTTTGGCCCTGCGCTCTGGCACCCCCGCCGGCCGGGCCGCGCGGGCCGGCGCGCATTTTCGGCGGCCCTCCCGCCCTGCCCCGCGGCGGTGGCCCGGCGTCTCAATACTTCGCGTGCGCGTGCTCACGCGCCGCTGCCGACTTACGCCGGCCGGGGCCGCGCGGCCGGGCGGCGCCAGTGCCCGAGCCGGGATCTCCGCCAGGGGTGGACGCGTTCATCCTCCGCAGCGCATTCGGCGACTCCCGCCGCGCCCGCGGCACTGGCGCGCGCGAATGCTCCGACCGTAAGTCCCGTGTTTCCCTCGCGCGCGCGTAGGGACGGTAGACATTGGTAGAACAGGAAGAGGGCCTCCGCCTGGGTGGATATTTCGCGGAGTTCCGGATGGTCCCGCGTGGAGCGATAGAGAGAGTGGGTCCTCTTCAAACACAGGTACAGGATCGAAACAAAGAGAAACACCCCCGGCAGGCCCGTCTCGCTGGACACTTCGGCGCCGCGAGCGATCCGCTATTGTCTGGGTATCCACAGCCGTCGGCCAAGCAGCTTGCGGGCGCTTTCCGGGAGAGGCATCGGGGTGGTCACGCGTTGTACGTCCGGGGCATCGGCGGCGGTGGCGGCCGGCGCCTGGCTTGGCGTGGCCAGGAAGGCGTGCGCATCGCCGGTGCTGGTCTGGATGGCCATGCCCACGATCTCTCCCGCATCGTTGATGGCTCCCGGAAATACCAGGTACAACGGCGAGTTCGCCGGAATCAGTGCATTCAGATCGGTCATGGTGTTGCCCTGCCACAGGAAGGCGCGGCAGTTTCCCTTATCGTCGCAGGATGCGCCAGTCATCTGTCCGTTGTTGTTGATCCAGGTTGGCAAGGTCGAAAAGTCCTTACCCACCGTGCCCAAATCCACGGCGCCGTTGGGAGTCCACATGGTGCTGTGAATCTGGACGAACGGAAAGCCGGGCAACTCGCTGGGCATGTCCGAGCCGCCCACCACCACACCGTAATCATTGATGGCCGCCCCCACGCCGACCATCGCGCCGCCCAGGTTGGTGAGGGCAGTCGGTATGCCGTTTTGCCAGACTACGGCGTGCGGCCCAAACGGCATCGGCAGAAGCGGGGTGTTCGCGCAAGTGCCGGATGCGCCCACCGCCACGCCGTTGTTGTTCAGCGCGAAGGTGAATCCCACCGTGTCGCCGGGAAGCGGAGGAAGTTCCTGGGCCTGGCCGTTCGGCCCCCAGAGCACGGCCTCGTAATCCAGAACTTGCGGCGCCGGGCAGCTTGGGTCCTTGGTGTTGTTCTCGGCGAATCCGGCAATCTGGCCTTGATTGTTAATCGCCAGAGCCTCGCCGTTATTGCCGCCCAGAGTGGGAAGCGGGGTCATGGTCCCGTTCCACACAGCCGGAAGGCAGATCAGCTTGGTGCCGAAACCGCAAAAGTCGTTGCCGAACGGATCCTTGCCGGCAGTCTCGGCCAGAATTGCCAGCGTATTGCTCGCGTTCGGTCCGCTGGCTTCGCTGTTGGGTCCGCCCAGTGTGCCGAGGTTGTACTTGGTGCCTCCCACCCCCGAAAGGAAGGCGCGCTGGTCCCCGTTGGGGAGAGTGGCGGCTCCGGCTACGCGGCCGACTGCGTTGATGCCATACGCGTCCGCGGAGGTTCCGCCGAAGGTGCCGAGGTCGGTCACGGTGTAGTACGGGATGGGGGTCGCCAGAAATGCGTGCACCACGCCATTGATGGTGCCAAAGCCCGAGATCTGCCCCGCGTCGTTGATCGATTGCGCGCACTGCAGAACCCAACCCGAGTTCGCCGCGATGAGGGTGTTGAGATCCACCGGCGTTTTGCCTTGCCAGACGACGGCGGTCTCGTTCCCGGTGGCGGCATCAATGGAAACGCCCACGATCTGGCCGCTGTTATTGATGGTGTGGCAGCACGGCGGCCCCGTGGCGAGGGCCCCGGGAAGCGTGCCGAGGTCCTGCATACCGGTCTCTTTGGTCCACAGGAAGCCGTGTTCCACGCCATCGAGCGGGCTGGTGCCCGGCGGCAGTGGGCCGAATTGCGCAAATCCCACCACGGCCCCTTGGTTATTGATACTGGTAGCCACGTTCAGAATGCCTGCCGGCGTGCCATCCAGGTGGCCGAGGTCGGTGGGCGTTCCATCGCTGTCCCAGAGCACCGCGTGCGGCCCATTGCCGCCGAACACGGGGCCGGTGTTCGAGCACAAACCGGACGTGCCGATGGCCTGGCCGTTATCGTTGATCCCCATGGCGAGTCCGACGGTGTCGCCGGCAAGCGGGCTGAGTGCCTGGATCTGTCCGTTGGCTCCCCAGATCACCGCCTCGAAGCGTTGAACCTGAAACGGCGTGTTGCCTGCGCAGGTGGGATCGGAAGTGCCGTTTTCCGCGAACCCGACTACCTGGCCTGCGTTGTTCACATCGAAAGCGTTGGCGTTGTTGCCGCCCGGCAAGCCGGGAAGCGCGGTCAGAGACCCGCTCTTCCAGAGGGCCGCCAGGCATTGAGCGTGAGTGCCAAACCCGCAAAAGTCTTCCCCGTTCGGATCGGCCTGGGAAGTCTCCGAAGCAACCGCCGCCTGGCCGCTGGCGTTCAGCCCGTCCGCCCCGCTGTTGCAGGTGGGGCACTGCGCGCCGCCTAGTGTCCCGAGGTCGGCAAGGCGGCCCGCGCCGTACCAGAGGAAAGCGTGCTGTGGCCCTCCCGAAACCAGGTTGGCATTCCCGGCCAGCCAGCCCGTATTCGTCAGCTTAAAAGCGTTGCTGTTGGTCCCGGCCCCGCCCAAGGTGCCGAGGTCGGCGACGGTGTAGCGTGGCGCTTGTGCCATGGCCAGCGCGGCCAGCAACCCGCCAGCCGCAATCGAAGTCAGAATGGTTTTCATGTGTTCCCTCCTGCCCCTCTAGGCGCAGAACGCGCTACGAAAGGATCACGGGGCGGTATAATTAGGCCCGTTGAGGATGGGGAACGAGGCACAGCCCGGGGATGCGGACGCGCTCGACGTAAGCCTGCTGCTGCGCGCCTGGAGCGACGGCGACCGGAATGCCCTCGAACGCATGACCCCTCTCGTCTATAAGGAACTGCATCGCCTGGCGCACTACTACATGGCTCGCGAGCGCGCCGGCCACAGCCTACAAACCACCGCGCTGATCAACGAAGCCTATCTGCGGCTGGTGGATTACAACCGCATGCAGTGGCAAAACCGGGCTCATTTCTTCGCCGTTTCGGCGCAGTTGATGCGGCGCATCCTGGTGGACCACGCGCGGCGGCGCAATTTGAAACGCGGAGGCGGTGTCCAGCACCTATCCTTGGATGAGGCGGCCATGGTCAGCGGAAAGCAGACGGCCGACCTGGTAGCCCTGGATGAGGCTATGAACGCGCTGGCGCGACTCGATCCCCGCAAAATGCGCGTCGTCGAGATGCGCTTCTTCGGCGGGCTCAGCCTGGAGGAGACGGCCCAGGTGCTGCAGGTCTCCGCGGTCACCGTGAAGCGCGATTTGCGTACGGCCAGGGCCTGGCTCTACCGCCAATTGACCGGTGGCACGGACAATGGATTCCGATCGGTGGAAGCGGATCGATAACCTGTTGCACGCGGCTCTCGACCGCCCCGCCGCTGAGCGCGAGGCGTTCCTGCGGCAGGAGTGCGCGGGCGACGAGGCGCTGGAACGCGAGGTGCGGTCGCTGATCGCTTCCGACCGCGAGGCGGGCAGTTTTCTGGATCACCCGGTGATGCAGCGGCCGGCGGAGCCGCTCGAAGAACCCACCGTGACCCATCTCCCCGGCGAGAGCATTTCCCATTACCGGATTCTGGAAATGCTGGGCGCGGGCGGCATGGGCGTGGTGTACAAGGCTTACGACACCAGACTGGAGCGGCCCGTAGCCCTCAAGTTTCTGCCCCCGCATCTGCACCACAACCCGGAGCTGAAGCAGCGGCTGAAAGAAGAGGCCCGCGCCGCCTCCACCCTGGACCATCCCAACATCGTGGTAATCCACGATATCGACGAAACTCCCGGCGGCGATCTGTTCATCGCCATGGCGTTTCACGACGGCATCACCCTGCGGGAGCGGATCGAGCGCGAGAAGCCCCAAGGGCTGCCGGTGGCCGAGGCCCTGCAAATCGCGCGGCAGATTGCCTTGGGGCTGGCCAAAGCGCATGGAAACGGCATTCTGCACCGCGATATCAAGCCCGGCAACGTGATCGTGGCCAAGGACGGAGTGGCGCGAATCATCGACTTCGGCCTGGCGAAATCGCACGACGCCACCGCCACGCTCGACGACACCACCAAGGGGACTCCGCTCTACATGTCGCCCGAGCAAGCTTCCGGAAAGCCCGTGGATTTCCGCACGGACCTGTGGAGCCTGGGCGCGGTGCTGTATGAAATGCTGGCGGGCCGGCCGCCGTTCCAGGGCGAGACGCACCTGCAGGTGATGCGCGCCGTGGTGGACGACGAGCCGCCCGCGCTGGGCACGCTGCGGCCAGGCATCGCCCCGGAAGTGGAGGCGATCGTCGCACGGGCCCTCCAAAAGGACCTCGCGCGGCGCTACCAGTTGGCCGCCGAAATGGCCAGCGACCTCTCGGCGGCGCTGGGCTACGATACGGGCACCGGGCGCCCGGCCGTGCCCACTGCTCCTCCCATTCGGAGGCTGGGGCTGTATGCTGCCGCGGCGCTGGCCGTGCTATTGGCCGGCGCATTCCTGGCATGGCGCTTCGCCAGCCCGCGGCAGCCGGTGACCTCCGCCAGCGAGTACCTCCAACTGAC
>JASHSS010000664.1 GCA_030038565.1 Bryobacteraceae bacterium | reverse complement strand
TGCGGGATGCTTCGAACAGGCTCAGAACGGCACGCTGCTGCTGGATGAGATCGGGGAGATGCCCATTGGCACGCAGGCCAAGCTGCTGCGGGTGATTGAAGAATCGAAGGTGCGGCGGTTGGGAGGCTCAAGCGACATTCCCATCGCGGTGCGGGTGCTGGCGGCCACCAACCGGGCGCCGGAAAAAGCGGTCCAGGACAAGCTGTTGCGCGAAGACCTGTACTATCGCCTGAACGTGTTTCACGTGTTGCTGCCGCCCCTGCGGGACCGCAAAGGGGATATTCCGGCGATGGCCGCGGCGCTGCTGCGCGATCTGAACCGCAAGCACGGGTGCCGCGTCACGCATGTGAGCCAGGAAGTGCTGGCGTGGTTCGCCACGCGCCCGTGGCCCGGCAATGTCCGGGAACTGCGCAACCTGATTGAGCGGGCGGTGATTGTGGCGGCGGAGGGCGAGATTCAGCTTCGGCACCTGCCGGGAGCCGCGCTGGCGCCGCCGCCGGTGGCGCAACCCGCGGCGGAGGACACGCTCCAGATGCCGGTGGGATCGCGGATGGTGGATGTAGAAGAGGCTTACGTGCAATTGACCCTCAAGCACACCAGGAACAACAAAAAGCGCGCGGCGGAGATGCTGGGGCTGTGCCTGAGGACGCTGCACAACAAGCTGCGGTCGTACGAAACGGGCAAGGCGCGGGCAGCGGGCGTGGGCGACGGACCCGAGGTTTAGGGGCTTCCCGGCGCTTGCTCCGCGGGTGCTCCGGGGAGGGTGAAGCAGAACGCGGCGCCGCCCTCGGGTGGGGATTCTGCCCAGATGCGGCCGCCATGGCGTTCGACAATCGCCCGGCAGATGGTAAGCCCCAGGCCGGCGCCGGATCCGGGGCCATTGAGGCGCTCGAACGGGAGGAAGATGCTCTCCAGAAAGGCGGCCTCCACGCCGGGGCCGTTATCGCGCACGGCGAGGAGCCATTGCCCGTCCTGGCGGACCGCCGTGATGCCGATGCGCGGGGGAGCCGCGCCACGGTGGACCAGGGCGTTGCGGAGCAGGATGTCGAGGACCTGCATGAGCCGGTCGGGATCGCCGGTGACCTCGGGCAACTGGCCATAGACGACTTCGGCGCCGGCGGCCTTGAGATCCTTGTCGAGTTGGGCCAGCACGAAGCGCAAGAGGACATCCATGCGCGCGGGCTGGAAGGACGCCGGGTCGGTCTGGAGGGCCAGGGAGTAGCGCACCAGGCCATCGAGCAGCAGGTCGATTCTGCGGGAGCCGTCGATGATGAAGCCGAGCCGCTGGTTGAGGGCGGAGTCGCGCGCCGGGGCGTCCCTGAGGAACAGTTCCGAGTGAGTGCGGACGGCGCGCGCGGCGGATCTCAGGTCGTGGCAGGCGCGCAGAAGAAACTCCGCGATTTCCCGGTCCGATTGCGAGCGTTGCATGGGAGCGACCCGACCAGATTTACGGTACCACAACGGTGCGCTTTGGCTTGGCCCCACGCGACCGTGTTAGGATTCTGGATGGATGCTCACGGTGCGCGCAGGGGTGGCCGTTCTGCTGGTGTTGGCCGTGTGGGGGGCCTGGCAGTCCGAGTGCGCCATGGCGTGCCAACACACCTGCTGCCGGCAGTGCGGGCAGCAACAGCCGGTAATCACGGCCGCGTCCTCGCAAGCTCCGGCCGCGCCGCCCGAATGGCGCGCCTGGGCGCCCGCCGCCGAGAACGCCCGCCCGGTATCGTTGAAGCCCGTGCTCCTGCGTGTTCCGCCGGATAACGGCCCACCCGCGGCGAACGATTTTTCCTCATTGACAGTCTTGCGAATCTAGCGCCTCGCCGGGACGATCCCTGAAGACGCGGAGACGACCTGCCGCATGCGGGGTTGGTGGTTGGCCCTTCAGCCTGCCGGGGCAAGCTGAAGCCCTGTCCCACCCTCCCTGCAGAAAGCACCGGCGGCCGCGTTCTGGTCGAATCCGGCGGGCCGCGGCCCCATGAGAGCTCTCTCAGGTGCTCGCTGGGGTGCCCCATGGGCCCGGCTCCGTCAGTGCCCCCAAATGCAACTGCAATGAGGTGCTCCGATGCTTCCTCGAATGGTTCTAATGGCGTGCGCCATCGCCCTGCCGTGCCGCGCGCAAATGGATATGGCGGGGATGATGCTGATGCAGCAGGCCTCCGGCACGAGCATGAATCCGCTCTCGTGGCGCATGCCGATGTTCATGCCGCGGGTGGATTCGTGGAACCTGATGGCGATGGGCCAGGGTTTCCTATTGGATACCCAACAGGCTGAGCCGCGCGGCGGCGACAAGCTGTTTTCGACGAGCTGGTTTATGGCCGCCGCCACGCACAAGCTGGGGCGCGGCAGCCTGATGGTGCAATTGATGGTAAGCCTGGAGCCCGCCACGGTCACCGGCCGGCGCTACCCGGAGCTTTTCCAGACCGGCGAAACGGCCTACGGCAAACCGATTGTGGATGGCCAGCATCCCCACAATTTCATCATGGGCCTGGGGGTGAACTATGAGCGGCCCATCCGCGGGGCCACGTTCCTGGAACTTTACGCCGCTCCTGTGGGGGACCCAGCGCTGGGACCTGTGGCCTTCCCACATCGGGCCTCGGCCTCGGAGTTGCCGACCGCGCCGTTAGGGCATCACTGGGAGGATTCCACGCACATCGCGTACGACGTGGTGACGGCGGCGCTCAAACGGCGGTGGGCGCGCCTGGAAGCCAGCGGCTTCCACGGAGCCGAGCCGGGCGAGAATCGCTGGACCATCGGGTACGGCCCGATGGACTCGTGGAGCACGCGCCTTTCGGTGTTCCCCACGGGCAACTGGATGGCTCAGGTGTCGGTGGGGCGCCTGACCCATCCGGAAGCCCTGGAACCCGGCGACGTGGTGCGCTCGACGGCATCGATCCATTATTCGCGGCCCATGGGGCATGGGGCGGCGGGGCCTGCCAGCTGGTCTTCCAGCCTGATCTGGGGGCGCAATCACGATACCTTCACGCATCGCGATCTGAATGCGTACCTGGCGGAAACGGTGCTGCCGGTTCGCGGAAAGAATTTTGTGACAGGGCGGTGGGAACTGGTGAACAAGGACGAACTGCTGGTCACCGGACAGGTTTTCCGCGTGGGCGCTTACACGCTGGGGTTCACTCACGATCTGCCGGACGTGATTGCCGGCCTGGAGACCGGCATCGGCGCCAACGCCACTACGTACACGGTGCCGGAAGGTCTGGTAGGGTATTATGGCGCGCATCCGTGGGGAGTCAACGTGTACCTGCGGCTGCGCCTGAGGCCGGAGCACCGGGGGCCGTGATATGCTTGAAAACCCCGATGCCCGAGCTCTGGCTGATCCGTCACGGCGAAACCGAGTGGTCCCGGTCCGGCCGGCACACCGGCCGCACGGACATTCCGCTGACCGAGGCCGGGCGGGCCAACGCCGCGGCGCTGGGCCACTACCTGGCGGGGCGGCGATTCGCGCTGGTGCTCGAGAGCCCCATGGCGCGCGCCAGAGAAACCTGCGCGCTGGCCGGACTGGGCGGCGCGGCCGAGGTGGACCCGAACCTGCGCGAGTGGGATTACGGCGATTATGAAGGACTCACCACGACCGAAATCCGCGCGCAACGCCCGGACTGGTTTTTGTGGACCTCCGGGGTGCCGAACGGCGAGAGCATCGGGCAGGTGGCGGCGCGGGCCGATGCCGTGATCGCGCGGGCCCAGCAGGCGGCGGGCGATGTGGCGCTCTTCGCGCACGGACATCTGCTGCGCATCCTCACGGCGCGTTGGCTGGGATTGGAGCCGGACGGCGGCCGCCTGTTCGCGCTGGGGGCGGGATCGGTCAGCACCCTGGGGCATGAGCGGGAGACACGCGTCATCTCCGGCTGGAACCTGAAACCTGGGGCGTGACCGGGCGCCTCACGATTTGGGTGTGACGAGATTGACGCGCACCGGTTTGGCGCCCGCCGGCACCTTGGCCACCTTGCAGACCAGTTGCAACGCGGCGACGGGCGAAATCACGCGCGCCAGGCTGCGCTCGGAATCGGGGCCGGTGAGGACGGCGATTTGCCGCGAGGGAAGGAAGATCTCCATGACGCGGATGCGCTCGGCGCCGCTCGAGAACCACACCACCAGCTCCTCATCCTCTTTCAGCGCCTTCTGCATGGCCTGAATCTGGGTGAAAATGGTGGCGCTGAGATTCTCGGCCGGCGCGGAGGCGGGCGCGGGCTGCTCCTTGGGCGCCGGGGAGGCAGCCGAAAGGAGGGCTTCCTTCGCAATCTGCCGGGTTAGGTCGCCCAGAGCCATCCTGGCTTGATGCTACCACGCCGGTAACACGCGCCGGGAAGACGGACGGGCAGGCGAATCGCCTGCCCCACCAGGTCTGTAACAAGTCAGAAATAATATCTGAAATATCTCGCGGGTTAGCCCGAAAGTTAAGCGCTTGAACTTATAACTTACTCGGCGCCGGTTTTGCGCTTTTCGGCCCGCTTTCCTGGAACCCTTAGCGGCGGCCTTTCTGGCGTCCTGGGAAACCGTATGCGTGTAAGTGCCGAACACGGATGCCCCAGCGTCTCATGTAGGAAAAACCAGCACTGGGAGGGCCACTGCGGGCAGCCTCACATCGACGTGCCCGTGGCAAGAATGGAGCACTAATTTAGCGTGATATTCACTTACTATTCTTGCTTCTCTAATTGACAAACTTAAGACTCCACAGTTATACTTCTGGACAGTTGCGAGGGTTTCTTTTTTATCTCTAAGCCCAAGTAGTCTCGGGGAAATTAATTCGTAACGGAAATTGCGATCTTCACGCGGCGCCTGGCGCCAGGAGGTTGTATGAACTGCACCCCGAGCGCGGAGACCGGCATGGCATCTCCGCACACCGCCACCGTCGTGTTGGTGGGTTTCGTCGAACGTGATCAGGAGCGCCTCCAGCAGGTTTTCGATTGCCCGGATTGTGCTCTAGCCACGAAATGTCATTGGGCCCTCCAGAGCAAGCCCAGCGCGGCCGCGGCTCTGGCGGCCGTGCGCCAAGCCCCGGTTCCGGTGGTGTTGTGCGACCGGGATCTCGAACCGCTGGCCTGGAAAGAACTGCTGGCCCAGTTTGAGTGCTTATCGGCGCCGCCCTGCCTGATCGTGACCTCGCGGCTGGCGGACGATTTTCTCTGGGCGGAGGCGCTCAACCTGGGGGCGTACGACGTGCTGGCCCGGCCGTTCGAACGCGCGGAGGTGATCCGCTCGGTTAGCATGGCCCGATTCCATTGGCTAAGCCGAAACTCCGGCCGGGCGGCGGCGCGCGCGGTAGCCTGATCCGCGGACGCGGAAAACGGCGGCGCGGAGGCCTGTCCCAAGGGCTGTGACCGAAGTCACTGCCGGCGGCGCCGCGCGATTTTAACGTCAAGGCAGAGGTAGACGATGTCCACCGCCGCCACTGCCCAACCGGGCGCCAGCCGCAGTCCCAGGAAAGCCATCCGCCGGGCCGCGCGCGACTGGTCGCAAACTTACCGCCGCACCTTCCAAGCCGTTTTTCTGGCCCTGAACCTGTGGATCGGAATCCAGTTCTACGGTTTCGTGCGTTATTACGAGACCGGCGGGGCGAGTTTCTGGCCGGCTCGCCCGGCGGGCGTCGAGGGATGGCTGCCGATCGCCGCCCTGATGAACCTGAAGGTGCTGCTCGCGACCGGCGAGGTTCCCCGGCTGCATCCGGCGGGGATGTTCTTGCTGATCGCCTTCCTGGCCATCTCGTGGGCCTTTCGAAGGAGCTTCTGCAGTTGGCTGTGCCCGGTGGGCACGGTTTCGGAGTGGCTGTGGCGGCTGGGACGCCGGATTTTCGGCCGCACGTTTTGCCTGCCCCGCGCTGTGGATGTAGGGCTGCGCGGGGTGAAGTACCTGCTGTTGGGCCTGTTTCTGCTGGCGGTCGGCTCGATGTCGGTTTCTTCCATCCGCGCCTTTTTGGAAGGGTCTTACGGCCTGGTGGACGACGTGAAGATGCTGAATTTCTTCCGAACCCTGGGCCTGGCCGGCGGGCTGGTGATGGCGGGCCTGGCGGCCGGCTCGATACTGGTGCAGAATTTCTGGTGCCGCTACCTGTGCCCCTACGGCGCGCTGTTAGGCTTGGCGTCGCTGGCCAGCCCGCTGCGTATCCGGCGGTCGCGGGAGGCCTGTATCGATTGCGGCAAATGCGCCAAGGCCTGTCCGGCGGTGCAGCCGGTGGACCGCCTGGTGACGATCCGTTCGGCCGAATGCCTAGGCTGCATGGAATGCGTGGCCGCCTGCCCGGTGGCGGGCGCCCTGCAGATGAGCGCGCCCGGCGGCAGGCGCGTTCCGGCGTGGGGCCTGGCGGTGGGCGCCGCGGCGTTGTTCCTGGGAATCGCAGGCTACGCGCGACTGGCGGGCCACTGGGATACGAACTTACCGGCGCGCGTGTATTTCGAACTGGTGCCGCGGGCCAACCAGTTCCAACACCCCTGAGGCCACGACGGCCGCTGGCTCCCGTGGGCGAAGGCCTGCCCGGTGCGTGCGATAATCGAAATTCTCAATGACCGCTCGTGTTTTCGTTTCTTTGAAGTCCACGGTTCTGGACCCGCAGGGTGAGACCATCCGCGCGGCGCTTCAGGGCCTTGGCTACCCTGCCATAGCGGATGTGCGGCAGGGCAAGTTCTTCGACATCGCCATCGGCGCCGGCGTGAGCGCGGAGCAGGCGCGGCGGGATATCGAAACGATTGCCCACGAGGTGCTGGCCAACCCGGTGATCGAAGAGTATCGGGTCGAGTTCCTGGACTGAACTCGATCGAGCCGCCTCAGGCCCCTGGGGCGAAGGCGCGCAGGGCCGTGGCCATCTGAAAGCGGAGTTTGCCGTGCGCCTGGCGGAGGGCCGCTTCCACCCAAGCGGGCGATTCCCCGCGGGCGAAGAGGAATCCCGGATAGCTGGACTTATCGGGCAGCGCCCGAAACTCCTGGCCCGGCTTGGCGGTGATGACGACCTCTTCGATGCCCGGCACGGCGGAGGCTTCCGGGACGCCTTCCACCGACTGGAACACCCCGGCCCGCGAGAGCGGGATCATCATGGCGCCCGATGCCGGCCCTTCCAGGCGAACCTGGGAAACGTCCTCACCCACGGCGTGGCGCAGAATGATCTCTTCGAGCGGCGCGCCGCCTGCGAAGCGCAGGGCCTTGGCGCACAGGCCGCCAATGGGGCGGGCGTGGGCCTCCAGAATCCACGCCCCGGAACGGTTGTAGCGCAATTCGGCGTGCACCGGTCCGTGAGCCAGGCCCAGGGCCCGCACGGCCTGGCTGGTGGTATCCAGCAACTCCTTCTGGACCGAGGCGCGTTCGCGCGAAGGGGTGATGTAGAGGCTCTCTTCGAAGTACGGCCCTTCCAGCGGATCGGGCTTATCGAAGATCGCCAGCGTCTGGAGGCGGCCGCCGGTGACCAGCCCCTCGACGGCGAACTCGCGCCCTTCAATGTAATTTTCCACCTGCAGGTAAGCCTCGCCCAGGGCGCGGATGCGCTCGAAGGCCGCGGCGAACTCGGAGGGACTATTGGCGCGAATCACGCCCACACTGGCGGAAAGCCCCACCGGCTTGAGTACGCAGGGGTAGGGCACGCGTGCCGCGAGCGCGGCGGGATCTTCCTGGAACGAGGCGCGGTGGAAGCGCGGCACCCTCAAATGCGCGGCCACGTACAGCGAACGCGCCAGGTATTTGTCGTGGCCGGCGCGGGCTGCCTGGGGAGGGTGAAAGGGCAACCCCAACACCTGGGCGGCCTCGGCGGCCAGAACGGCGGGACCGTCGCCCACCGCGGCCACTCCGTCAAAGTGCGCGTGCAACCCCCGGAGGGCATCCAGCGATTCGGGAATCCGGTCGAACCTCACGGCCACGGCCCGGTCGCCCCAAGGGTCGTCCAGGATGTGGCAGCGGTCGGTGGCCAGCGTCAGATCCATGCCGAGATGCCGGGCGGCCTCGGCGAAGACGCGGATTTGGTACCCGGTGGTCGCGGCGAAGAGAAGAAGATGCTTCGTCACAGTCCCTATCCTGCCACAACATTCGGGCGGCAGCATGTTATTTTCGCCACTCTTCCCACCGGATTCCGCGCATATCGCCGGTGCTTTCGTACTGGCGATGCATGGCGAATGCTAACGAAAGTGATTGCGGCGTGTGGCCCTGCCTCACCAGGTCCAGGTATTCGTTCAGTTGGGGGCGGAAATCGGGGTGGGCGCAGTGGTCGATGATCAGGCGGGCGCGCTCGTGGGGGTCCTGGCCGCGGAGATCGGCCACGCCCTGCTCGGTGATTACCACTTGCACGGAATGTTCGCTATGATCCACGTGCGTAACCAGCGGCACGATGGTGGAGATTCTGCCGCCCTTGGCGGTGGAGGGGCAACTGAAGATGGATAGATAGGCGTTGCGCGTAAAATCGCCCGAGCCTCCGATGCCGTTCATCATCTGGCGGCCCATCACGTGGGTGGAATTGACGTTGCCGAAGAGGTCGGCTTCGATGGCTGTATTCATCGAGATGATACCCAGGCGCCGCACAACTTCGGGGTTGTTGGAGATTTCCTGGGGGCGCATGAGGATGCGCGGGCGGAAGAATTCCAGGTTTTGAGTGAGCCGCCCCATGGCCGGCGGGCTGAGGGTCAGGGCGCAGGTGGAAGCGAAGCGGCAGCGCTCCTGCTCCACCAGGTCCACCACGGCATCCTGGAGCACCTCGGTGTACATCTCGAAGGGCGGAATCTCCGGGCGCGTGCCGAGCGCGGCCAGCACGCAATTGGCGATATCGCCGACGCCCGATTGCAGCGGCAGAAATCCCTTGGGGATGCGGCCGGCGGCGATTTCGAAAACCAGAAAATCGGCCACGTTCCGGCCGATCCGTTCGGTCACCGGGGTCATTTCGCTGAAGGCGCCGCACTCGTCGGGGGCATCGGTTTCCACCATCCCGGCGATTTTAGACGGCGGCACGAGGGCGATGGGAGTTCCGATGCGGTCGGAAACGCGGTAGACCGGGATGGCGCGGCGCACCGGGGGATCGGCCGGCTCGTAGATATCGTGCATGCCGAGCAGGGAGGGCGGATGGCGCCGGTTGCGCTCGATGAGCACGCGGGCGGCCTGGTTGAGGTAGGTGGGGGCGGCGCCCACCGCGGAGGTGAGAACGATGCCGCCTCCGGAGGTGACGTCGCAAGCCTCCACCACCGCCCAATCTACCGGCCCGAGCACGCCGTAGCGGACCATCTGGGGTAGCACCGAAAGGTGCATATCGACGAAGCGGGTTTCGCCGGCGTTGATCAACGCGCGCAGCTTCGCGTTGGACTGATAGGGGGTGCGGAAGCGGATGGCGTGGGCCTCGGCCAGGGCGCCATCGAGCGAGGGACCCGTGGAAGCGCCCGTCAGGACGCCAATCTGGAAGGGCCGCCCGGCGGCGTGCTCGGCCGTGGCGCGGGCGGCGATCGCCGTGGGGATGGCCTTGGGCGTGCCCGCGGGCGTAAAACCGCTGAAACCGACGGTCTGGCCGTTGTGGATGAGCGAAGCTGCTTCCTCGGCCGTGAGAACAGGAAAGGACGAGAACATAAATGGATGTTGGTGGGACGCCGCGCGGTGCGCCGGCGAGGGCCGGCTGGATGCGGCCCAACGAAGCGGGTTGGCGCGGGCGGCATGGTCAGTCGCCTCGGGCGCGAAACAGCGCCAGCAATTCGCGGCTGGCGGCGAAGGGAGTGGCGCGGCCCTCGCGCACGGCCGCCTGCAATTCGGGCCAGCGGGCGGCGATGGCGGCATCCCGGCGGAACGCATCCTCGAGCCCCAGGGCTACCAGCTCGTGCATCCATTCGAGCGCCTGGCGGCTGCGGCGTTGGGCGAAGTGGCCGGAGGATTCCATCTGGCGGCGGTGTTCCAGGACGGTTTCCCAGACTTCGGCGATTCCGTCGCCGGTGAGGGCGGAGCAGGTGAGGACGCGCGGCGTCCAGCCATCCGCGGGAGCGGGAAACAGGTGCAGGGCGCTCGCGAATTCCACGCGGGCGCGCTCAGCGGCGCGCTTGTTATCGCCATCGGCCTTGTTGATAGCCATGCCGTCGAGCATCTCGATAATCCCGCGCTTCATGCCTTGCAGCTCGTCGCCGGCGCCCGCCAGCATGAGCAGCAGGAAAAAATCGGTCATCGAGCGGACGGCGGTTTCGGATTGCCCCACTCCTACGGTTTCGACGAAAATGTTGCGGTACCCGGCGGCTTCGCACAGCAGCATGGTTTCGCGGGTACGCCGCGCCACGCCGCCCAGATGGCCGCGGGCGGGGGATGGGCGGATGAAGGCGCGCTCCTCGATGGCCAGCCGCTCCATGCGGGTCTTGTCGCCCAGAATGCTGCCGCCGGAGATAGGGCTGGACGGGTCTACGCTGAGGACTGCCAGGGATTCGCCGCGGTCGCGGACGAGGTGCATGCCGAGGGTGTCGATGAAAGTGCTCTTGCCCACGCCGGGCACGCCGGTGATGCCCACGCGGTGGGAGCGGCCGGCGTGGGGCAGGATGGCATCCAGCAGGCGGGCGGCCAGGTCGGTGTCGCGCGGCAGGTCGCTTTCGATGAGGGTGATGGCGCGGGCGAGGGTGACGCGGTGGCCGGCGAGAACGCCTTCCAGGTAGCCATCGAGCGAGAGCCGGCGCAGGCGGGCTTGGGTCATGAGAGGGACCCGGGGCGGGCTGGGCAAGCGAAAGCATGCCCCACCCGGGCGGCGCGGGGAACGCGCACTACCGCCACCGCAGAGAGAGGAACTGCCGCTCGGCGGCGTTGGTGGGACAGGCCTTCAGCCTGTCCAGGGCAAGCGAAAGCATGCCCCACCTGGTGCGGCGGGGTGGGACAGGCCTTCAGCCTGTCCAGGGCAGGCCGAAGGTCTGCGCCAGCCCCACTATGCGGCACGGATGCTTCCGATCAGCTCGGCCAGGATTTTCTGCGCGCACAGCGGGATGACCGTTCCGGGGCCGAAGACGCCCGCCACGCCGGCCTGGTAGAGCATATCGTAATCCTGGGGCGGAATGACGCCACCCACAAACACCAGGATGTCCTCACGGCCCAGTTTGCGCAGCTCGGCGATTAATTCGGGCACCAGAGTCTTGTGGCCGCCGGCGAGGGAGGAGACGCCCAGCACGTGCACGTCGTTTTCGGCGGCCATGCGGGCGGCCTCGCGAGGGGTCTGGAAGAGCGGACCGACGTCCACATCGAAGCCCAAGTCGGCAAACGCGGTGGCGATTACCTTGGCGCCGCGGTCGTGGCCATCCTGGCCCATTTTGGCCACCAGGATGCGCGGGCGGCGGCCATCGGCGCGGGCAAACTCGGCGGCCAGCGCGCGGGCCTTCTGGAATTCCGGGTCGCCCTGGCTTTCCGACGAATACACGCCCGAAATGGTGCGGCTGACGGCCTGGTAGCGCCCGAAGACCTTTTCGAGGGCCGTGGAGATCTCGCCCAGGGTAGCGCGGGCGCGGGCCGCCACGATGGCCAGTTCCAGCAGGTTGCCTTCGCCCGAGCCGGCGGCGGCGGTCAAAGCGTGGAGAGCGGCATCCACGGCGCGGGGATCGCGCGCGGCGCGGATTTCGGCCAGGCGGCGCAACTGCGATTCGCGCACCGCCCGGTTATCCACCTCCAGGACGTCAATGTGTTCTTCGGCGGCGGGCCGGTACTTGTTCACCCCCACAATGGTCTCACGGCCGGAATCGATCAGCGCCTGGCGGCGGGCGGCGGCCTCTTCGATGCGCATCTTGGGAAGGCCCGTCTCGATGGCCTTGGCCATGCCGCCGAGGCTCTCGATTTCCTGAATGTGCTGCCAGGCCTTGTGCATCAGCGCGTGGGTGAGGCTTTCCACGTAATAGCTGCCGGCCCAGGGATCCACCGCACGGGTGATGCCGGTCTCCTCCTGCAAGTAGATTTGCGTGTTGCGGGCGATGCGCGCGGAAAAATCGGTGGGCAGGGCGATGGCTTCATCGAGCGCGTTGGTGTGCAGCGATTGGGTGTGGCCCAGGGCGGCGGCCAGGGCTTCGACAACCGTGCGGGGCACGTTGTTGAAGACATCCTGCGCGGCCAGGCTCCAGCCGGAGGTCTGGCAGTGGGTGCGCAGCGCCATACTTTTGGGGTTTGCAGGATGGAAGCCCTTGATGATTTTGGCCCACAGGACACGCGCGGCGCGCAGCTTGGCGATCTCCATGAAATGGTTCATGCCGATGCCCCAGAAGAAGCTCAGGCGCGGGGCGAAGCGATCGATATCCAGGCCGGCGGCGAGGCCCGTGCGGACGTACTCGATGCCATCGGCCAGGGTGTAGCCCAGCTCGATATCGGCGGTGGCCCCGGCTTCCTGCATATGATAGCCGCTGATGGAAATGCAGTTGAACCTGGGCATCTGGCCGGCCGAGTAGCGGAAAATATCGCCGATAATGCGCATGGAGGGACGCGGCGGATAGATGTAGGTGTTGCGCACCATGAACTCTTTCAGAATGTCGTTCTGGATGGTGCCGCTCAACTGCTCCGGCTTCACACCCTGCTCTTCCGCCGCGACGATGTAAAACGCCATGATGGGCAGGACGGCGCCGTTCATGGTCATCGACACGGACATCTGCTCGAGAGGAATCCTGTGGAAGAGAATTCTCATGTCGAGGATCGAGTCGATCGCTACGCCGGCCTTGCCGACATCGCCCACCACGCGCTCATGGTCGGAGTCATACCCGCGATGCGTGGCCAGATCGAACGCTACCGAGAGCCCGCGTTGCCCGGCGGCAAGATTGCGCCGGTAGAAGGCGTTCGATTCTTTTGCGGTCGAGAAACCGGCATATTGGCGGATTGTCCAGGGCTGCAACGCGTACATGGTGCTGTAGGGCCCGCGCAGGTAGGGAGGGATCCCGGCAGCATACTCGAGATGCTCCAATCCGGCCAGATCTGCGCAGGTATAGAAGCCCTTGACGGCGATGTGTTCGGGCGAGAGCCATTC
>JASHSS010000663.1 GCA_030038565.1 Bryobacteraceae bacterium | reverse complement strand
TTCCACAAAGAAGTGCGGGAAGCCGAGAAGGAAACCGTGTTCATACCCTACGCGCAATGGAAAACTCCCGAGCGGCTCACGTTCTATGTGCGCGGCGGGGACAACCAGGGCGGCACTGCCGGCACGGTGCGGCAGGTGGCCCGCGGCCTGGATCCCAATGTGCCGCTGCGGAATGTCCGGCCGCTCGACCTGGTGGTGATGGATTCGATCTACACCGACCGCCTGATTGCGCTGCTCTCGGCGGCGTTCGGCGTGCTGGCGACCTTGATGGTGGCTATCGGGCTGTATGGCGTGGTGGCCTATGCGGTCACCCGCCGCACGCCCGAAATCGGCATCCGCGTGGCTTTGGGCGCGCTGCCCGGAGACGTGCTGCGGATGGTGCTGAAGGAAGCCGGCGGGATGGCGGCAGTGGGCGTGGCCCTCGGCCTGGCGGGCGCGTGGGGGCTGACCCGCTATCTGAAATCCGAGCTTTTCGGCGTCCAGGCGGACGATCCGGCAATCTTCGCCGCGGCCGCCGCGGGCCTGCTGCTGGTCGCCTTTCTGGCCGCTTTCGGGCCGGGCCTCCGGGCTTCGCGAATCGACCCGATTGCCGCGCTGAAGTACGAGTGAACCTCGACTGCCGCCAGACCATTCGGCTTCGTCTTCCCCTTGAACGCCGGCGCGGCCGTTCGGATTCCCCCCGGGGTTACCCCGCCCGGCGAAAGACCCGCACGTCTGTGGCACGGGGACGCTGACGCTGCCGGAACCCGGGCCGGCTACGTGTCTGCTTCCTCAAGGATCGCGGCGTCAGCCGATCCCCACGATCTTAGATGAGGAGGCGGTCGTTGCGGCTGCGTGTCATCCGCGGCGACTCGGCAATTCAATGCCCGATCGAAAGGAGAACGTGGCCTACTTCGGTGATCCGTGCTCTCAGGTGATTGACCAGGGTCAAGAGGACTCCCGCGTTGATCATCTTCTGTATTTTACTCAACGACGCGGGCGCGTTCTTCAATTCTTTCGATAATTCCGCCACGGCATCGTATAAAGTATCGTACTTCGCCTTGGAGGAATTAACCTTCGTTTCGAGGGCTTGCAAGAATTGTTTGTCCTGAGCGGTCATCGGGCGGCCTTTCAGTTCCGTCGCAAGGCTCTGGGCATCGTGGTATCTCGTGTCCCAGCTCGTTTGACGTTTTTGGATGGTCTCTGTCATTTGGACGACGACGCCCTTCATCTTTTCTACGTCAGGCTCCTTGGTCAACTTTTTTGCGATGGCCTGCAAAATCAAATTCTTGACGTCGGCGCACAGGTTCTGCATGGCTTGCACATTTGCGGGATCGTAGTCCGCCGCTTTAGCATTCGCATCGGCGGCGAGCTCGGCTAGAGTTTTAACGCCCATGAAATGTCTCCTCCAACCCGGGATTTCCAGTGCGGTCCTCCGAGTTCGGCCCAGTATACTACCGACTCTTCCTCTGGTGGAATTCCTTTTGAATTCCTTTAGAATTCCTTTAAAATCTTTTCACGCCGATTCACCTTCGGGTACCCACGGATGCGCGGCTGGAGCGACGGGATCCCGTTTCGGGACAGGCCATAGGGTCCGTGACGCCAACTCCGCTACCAGGTAATTGACTACGCCGTGGGGGGGTCTTGCCTGGTCCGGACGGCTAGAATGCGGGCGCCGTGCGTCCTCTTTCAGTCAGGCAGGATCCCTTGGGCCAGCCCGCCGGCTTCGTCGCGCGAGCGCGTATTCGGCCGATCTCACAACCGTCCGTCGCCCGCTTGCGCTGACCCACCAGGGACTGGTGAAGCGACCCTACGCCAGCCAGCCCGGCCTTCCAGCGGCACCGCGAGATCAACGTGACTCCCGCGGAGGTTTCGACGTTGTGCGGGTTTCGCGCCACGCCCGCCGCCCCTGCGCAGTGTAGAATATGCCCGTGAACCATCCTCGCCGTTCCTTCCTCACCGCGGCTGTGGCCGCCCTCACATCGGCTGCCGCGCAGACCCAGCGCGACTGGACCGGGCGCCAGCCGATCCGCTATCCCGATCCGGATATCGTCTCGCTCGACCCCCGCTTCGACAAGTACAAGGTCGGCAATGCGGCCATCGAAAAGCTCTATACCGGCGCGCGCTGGGCCGAGGGGCCGGCCTGGAGTGCGCAGGCCAACTTCCTGCTCTGGAGCGACATCCCCAACAACCGGCAAATGCGCCGCCTGGAAGAGGATGGCCACATCAGCGTGTACCGCGAACCCTCCGGTTACTCCAACGGCAACACCTTCGATTTCGAAGGCCGCCAACTCTCCTGCCAGCACGCCAACCGGCGCGTGGTGCGGTATGAGCACGATGGGTCGGTGACCGTGATCGCCGACAAGTGGCAGGGAAAGCCGCTCAACTCGCCCAACGATATCGTGGTCCATCCCGACGGCGGCATCTGGTTCACCGATCCCACCTACGGCATTCTGGGCAACTACGAGGGGTTTCAGGCCACCTCCGAAATTAAGCAGGCGGTCTACCGGGTGGACCCCAAAGACCGGTCGATGGACCTGATCACCTCCGAATTTGGCCAGCCCAACGGGATCTGTTTTTCGCCGGACTACAAAAAAATCTACATCGCCGACACGGGCGACGCCAAGGACATCCACGTCTTCGATCTGGATGGCAAGCGCCTGCGCAACGGGAAGCGCTTCGCCAGCATGGTCACCGACAAGGGCGCCGGTTTGGGCGATGGCATGCGTGCCGATGTGGATGGCAACCTGTGGGTGGGAGCCGGCTGGGTGGGCGCGGGCTACGATGGCGTCCACGTCTTCGCGCCGGCGGGCGAGCGGATCGGCCAGATTCTGCTGCCGGAGATCTGTGCCAACGTGTGCTTCGGCGGTCCCAAGCGCAACCGCCTTTTCATGGCCGCCAGTCAATCGCTCTACGCGGTATACGTGAATACGCGCGGGGCGCACGTCGCGTGAAGCCCGGGAACGTAGCCGCGCTCCCCGCGCCGGGCGATATCGAAAAAAACGAGCGCCTCTCGCGCGAACTCTCACCCCGCCAACTTGCCATGATCGCGATTGGCGGCGCCATCGGCACCGGGCTGTTCCTGGGTAGTTCCCTGGCGGTGCGCGCGGCCGGGCCGGGGGTTATCTTCAGCTACGTGATCGGCGCGGCCATCTCCCTGCTGTTCATGCGCGCGCTCTCGGAAATGGCCGCCGCCCACCCCACCGCCGGATCGTTCGGCGTCCACGCCGAGATCTATCTCAGCCGCTGGGCCGGATACACCATGCGCTACAGCTACTGGGCGGGCCAGTCGATCGCCAACGGCAGCGAGTGCATCGCCGCCGCCATTTACTGCCAGTGGTGGTTCCCCCATACGCCGCGATGGGCCTGGATCCTGGGCTTCTCGGTGGCGCTGGTCTACGTCAACGCGCGCTCGGTGGGCAACTTCGGAAGCTTCGAATACTGGTTCTCCATGGTCAAAGTTTCGGCCATCGTTCTGTTCATCGTCTTCGGCGTGGCGCTGCTGGCGGGCGCGGGCGGGCGGCCCGCCATCGGCCTGGTGAATTACACCGCGTATGGTGGCTTTCTGCCCAACGGATTCGCCGGCGTTTGGAGGGCCATGGTGTTCGTGATCTTCTCCTACCTGGGGAGCGAGATCGTGGCGGTGACCGCCGGCGAAGCGCGCAATCCCGAAGTGGCCGTGCCGCGCGCCATGCGCAGCATGGTTTTCCGGCTGATCGTGTTCTACCTGGGGGCCATCGCCACGCTGGTGGGAATCGTCCCTTGGAACCGCATCCAGCCCGGCGCCGATGTCACGGCCAGCCCGTTTGTCAAGGTCTTCCAGTTGATCGGCGTCCCCGCGGCCGCCCACCTGGTGAATTTTGTGGTCATCACGGCTGTCGCCTCCAGCCTGAATTGCAACCTCTACCTGGTCACCCGCATGCTCTTCTCGCTGGCCCGCGGAGGATATGCGCCGGCCGTCTTCGGGCGAGTCTCGCGCCGCGGCACGCCTCTTCGGGCGCTGCTGGCCTCCACGGCGGGCCTGGCGCTGGCCGTGCTGGTGGCGGCGCTCTATCCCGATGGCGCCTATGTGTACCTGTTCGGCATTTCCCTCTTCGGCGGCCTGTTCGTGTGGCTGCTGATTTTCGTCACTCACCTGTTCTTCCGCCGCGCGCGCCACGGCGCCTTTCCGTGGCTTTCGGTGGTGGGCGCGGCCTCGGTTGCGGCCATCCTGGCGACCACCTGGTGGGTGGAAGGCATGCGCGTGACGCTGCTGGCGGGCCTGCCCTGGCTGGGCGCGCTCAGCGTAGCTTATTATTGGGCGCGGCCCCGCCGGCGCCCGGGGTAACGGCCCATCCGAATCCCTGTCGCGCCTGCGGGCGTCCCGCACACGGCGTGAGTCCTACCAGAAGTACGCCGCCAGGACTATCGGCGGACCCGAACTGCCCCGTATCACATCCGTCGCCAGCACCACCTGCAGGTTCTTCCGCTCCCAGTGTTTCGGCGCGAGCTTTTCCAATTTGTCGAGATGCTCCGGGCGGGTCACGAACTCGCCTGCCGCCAGAGTGCCCCAACTGCCGATGCCGGCGGCGATCACCACGGGCTGCTCTGTCTCGGGATCGCGAATCCGGGAGACGATCGCGTAATCGCGATTGAACTGCCCGAGCGGTGTCTGGAAATCCACCGACCAGGTGGTGTTGGCAGGATTTTGCCGGTCAGCCACCCTGGCTCCGTTGGGTTGCCGTTCGAAGGAAAAGCGCAGTCCGCGAGTCAGGCGGAGCGTCCATTCGTTGTTCATTCCTCCCACCAGCACGAAGGGTCCCGATTGGAGGTCCCGGAACGAGGTGGAACTGGCCCGGTTGACGATGCGATAGGGTTTCCGGTTGGCCTGCAGCAGACCGGCCAGGTCGGCAACCGCGGTCGCGTCCAACGTGTGCATACGCCGGAAGGACAGATGCTCGTAGTCGCTCACCGAGAGCGCCAGGTTGGCATCGGATGCGGGGTTATCCGGCCCGCCCCCGCCAAAGCACAGCAGCGCGGGGCTCGGGGCCGCAAAAAACGGCTGCCAAAACCGTTCATAAGCGTTGGAAGGGCCGCGGAACCAGAATGCCAGCGTCAAGGCCGCGGCCAGGGCCAGCGTGGCCAGGACCGCCAGGTAGTTCTTACGAAGATGGGCCGGCTTTTCGATCCGCGGCGCTGGCGCCGGAAGCGCAACCACCGGTCCCACGCCACCCGCGGGGGGCCCGGCCGGTCTTTCCGCGGGCGGCCGGAACTGCGGGACGTAAGAGCCTGCCTGAAGATCGATCCGCCACTCGGATTCGTGCGCCGGGTCCATATAGTACTGCGCCAGCCGCCGCCGGACCTCGCCGGCTACGCTGCGGACCACGTGGTCGGTGTTGGTGTCGTAATCCGCGGCCCTGCCGAAGACATCCACTCCGATGTTTCGTTCCTTCAGTTCGTCGGATCGTCCATCCAGGGCGCGATCGACCACGTGCTTCAGAAGGCTGGAGTTGCGGCGGCTGTTGCGGAAGACGGAACTGGCGAGGATTCGATCGGCCTCTTCGCGAATGGCCCCGCGATCCAGTTCGATCCGCGGCAGAGACGGCTCAGTCAGTCTTGGACTCGCCATAACAGGCTTCTCGAATTTGGGTCTCAGTATATCACCGAACCCATTTCGCCGGTCCGGCCGCGTCGCGGACTGGTTGGGACGTGGCACACTTTTCCAGCATCACGCCCAGGCCGGTATTTCGACCGTCCGCGACCGTCCCGGACCCCGCCGGGCCAGAGTATTCGCATGCTGAAAGTGCTACGGTTAAGGATTGCCAGGACATGAAGGAGAACCCATGCTTTACACCAGGCGAGACATCGGAAAGATCGCGTTGGCGGCGAGCGCCGCGTCGCAGTTGAAAGGAGCCGAAAAACCGAACTCCAGATTTAACGGAGTCCAGATCGGAACCATCACCTACAGCTACCGTCAGTTACCCGGCAGCAACGATGCCGCGCAGGTCTTGCAGTACGTTCTCGAATCCAACATCAGCGCCATCGAGCTTATGGGACCGGTGGCTGAGAGCTTTGCCGGAGCGCCCTCTTCGGGTCGCGGCGGTTTCGGCGGCGGCCAGCGCGGCGG
>JASHSS010000662.1 GCA_030038565.1 Bryobacteraceae bacterium | reverse complement strand
AGATCAGCGATCCGTACCAGGTATTCGGAGACCTGTTTGGGGCGCTGCCGCTGGGTTCCGAGAAGGCGTTCGAAGTCAACTACGGGTTGCAGGTGAAGCCGTACGTGTTGTTCCAACCGACCTTTCAGTATTACGTCGATCCAGGCGCGTATCGCACTGTCCCGAACCCGGTGGTGTTCGGCCTGAGAACCAAGATCACATTCTGACGCACAGGAGGCGAGCATGAGGAAGAGAGCCGAGGAATTTGACGCCATCGCCGGCCGGAGCTTCGATCTGTGCGTGATCGGCGGGGGTGCGACGGGAGCCGCCTGCGCGCTGGATGCTCAGTGGCGCGGGATCGAGACGGTGCTGGTGGAGGCGCGCGACTTCGCCGGCGCGACATCGAGCGCCGCGACGAAGATCATTCACGGCGGAGTGCGCTACCTGGAGGAAGCCATCCGGGGCGCCGATGTTCAGGAATACCACGTGCTGGTGCGCGCGTTACACGAGCGCGTGCGGATGATGGAGAACGCGCCGCACCTGGCGCGCAAGCTCGACTTCCTGGTGCCGAGCTACCACTGGATCGACGTGGCGTACCTGGATATCGGTTTGAAGATCTACGACTGGCTGTCGGGTCCCGGGCGGATCTCGCCGAGCAAGTTTCTCTCGCGCGAAGAGACGCTCAAGCGGATGCCGGGGCTGAACGCGGGCGGGCTCAAGGGCTCGGTGGCGTACGCCGACGGCCAGTTCGACGACGCGCGATACAACCTGGCGCTGGTGGATACGTTTACGCAAGCCGGGGGGCACACGCTGAACTACGCGCGGGTGGCGGATTTCCGGCGCTCCCCGGACGGGAGGCTGGCGGGCGTAGTCGTGGAGGATTCGCCGACCGGAGCGGAGTTTTCGGTGATGGCGCGGGCGATTGTGAATGCCACCGGCCCCCTCTCGGATGCGATCCGGCAACTGGCCACACCGGGCGTAGGCAAGCGCATGCGACCCTCCAAGGGCGCACACATTCTGCTGCCGCTGGACGTGTTTCCATCAGACGACGCGCTGTTGATTCCGAAGACGGAAGACGGCCGGGTTCTCTTCGCACTTCCCTGGTGCGGGCGCCTGCTGGTGGGCACTACCGATGAAGAGGTTTCGCCGGATGCGGAGCTGGTGGTGACGCGGCAGGATATCGAGTATATGTTGCGGCACCTCAACCAGTACCTGGCGAAGCCGGTGACGCCGGAAGACGTGGTGAGTGGATTTGCCGGCGCGCGGCCGCTGGTGGGCGCGGAGGGGGGAGGCGACACCAAGAAACTGGCGCGCGACGACGTGATTGAGACGGACCCTTCCAGCGGCCTGATCAGCATTATGGGCGGAAAGTGGACAACGCATCGGGCCATGGCCGAAGACACGATTGACCGCGTGCAGCAAGCGTTGGGAATCACGCGTACTGAGTCGCCCACCCGCTACCATGTGCTGCACGGCGGGGAGGGTTATACGGACGACTACTGGGAGAAGCTGCGCGACGAATACGGCATCGCGGAGGAGACGGCGCGCCACCTGGCACACAAGTTCGGTACTGCAGCGAAGGAGGTATTGGCGCTGAGCCGTGCCGATCCCCACCTGGCGGAACCGGTTGTGGCGGGGTATCCGGCAATCCGCGCGGAAGTGATTTACTCGGTGCGGCGGGAGATGGCCGCGACGGTCGAGGACACGATTGCGCGGAGGCTGGGACTGCAATTTTATTCCTGGCGCGAGTCGATTGAGGCCGCGCCAGTGGTGGGTTCCCTGATGGCGGCGGAACTGGGGTGGTCACGCGAGTTCGCGGATGGGGAAGTCAACCGGTACCTGAAGAAGATGCATCACATTCTGGAGGCGGCCGGACTAGCACGCGACTCTGTGCTCACAGCGAGCTGAATTCAACGGAAGGAATACAGGAGGCTTAACTTGGCAAACTACATTGGAGCAATCGATCAAGGCACGACGAGTTCACGGTTCATCGTATTTGATCGTTCCGGGCGGGTGGTGGCGGTTTCGCAGAAGGAACACGAACAGATCTACCCCAGGCCCGGCTGGGTGGAGCACAATGCGGAGGAGATCTGGCAGCGCACCCGCGAGGTGATCGCTAACGCCATGACGCAGGGGGGTATTCAACCCGCGGATCTGGCGGCGATCGGAATCACGAACCAGCGGGAAACCACGGTGGTGTGGAACCGCAAGACGGGCAAGCCCGTGGGCAATGCACTGGTGTGGCAAGACACGCGCGTGGCGGAGTACGTGAGCGAACTGGCGAAGGCGGGCGGTCAGGATCGTTTTCGGACGCAGACCGGATTGCCGCTCACCACTTACTTCAGCGGATTGAAGATCCGCTGGATTCTGGAGCACGTGAAGGGCGCGCGGAAGCTCGCGGAGGCCGGCGACGTGTTGTTCGGCAACATCGACTCGTTCCTGGTGTGGAACCTGACGGGCGGCCCCGAGGGTGGCGTCCACATCACGGACGTGACCAACGCCAGCCGGACGCAGTTGATGAACCTGACGACCCTGTCGTGGGACGACCAGATTCTGGCGACGCTGGGAATTCCGCGCGCGATGCTGCCGGAGATCCGGTCGAGCAGCGAGAGCTACGGGCTTGCCCGGGAGGCGGCCGTGCGCGATGTACCGATTGCGGGAATCCTGGGCGACCAGCAGGCGGCGCTGGTGGGGCAGACCTGCTTCGAGCCGGGCGAGGCTAAAAATACGTACGGAACCGGCTGTTTCCTCCTGATGAATACCGGCACGCGGAAGGTGGATTCCAAGTCTGGACTGCTGACCACGATGGCGTACAAGTTCGGCAACGGGCCAGCCCACTATGCGCTGGAAGGCAGCATCGCCATCACCGGCGCGCTGGTGCAATGGGTGCGCGACAACCTCGGGCTGATTCAGAGCAGCTCCGACATCGAAAAGCTGGCGCGGACGGTGGACGACAATGGCGGCGTGTATTTCGTCCCGGCATTCTCGGGCCTGTACGCGCCTTACTGGAAAGACAGCGCCCGCGGGGTGATCACCGGGCTGACGAGGTACGCCAACAAGGGACACATCGCGCGCGCCGTACTGGAGGCGACGGCATTCCAGACCCGGGACGTGTTGGAAGCCATGGAGAAGGACTCGGGAATCCAGTTGGATGTGCTGCGGACCGATGGCGGGATGGTGAGTGACGACCTGCTGATGCAGTTCCAGGCGGACATTCTGAATCGCCCGGTGGTGCGCCCCGTGACGAAAGATGCGACGACGGCGCTAGGCGCGGCGTACGCCGCCGGCATGGCGGTGGGGTACTTCCAGGATCTGAACGACCTGCGCGCAAACTGGGCGGTGGACCAGACATGGAAACCAAATATGGCGCAGGGCAAACGGGAAGAGTTGTACTCCCTTTGGAAGCGGGCCGTTACGCGCTCGTTCGACTGGGCAGCGTAAGTGGAAAAGGAGCGATATCGATGCTAGCGAAATGCTTGGGCGAGTTTATGGGCACGCTGATGCTTATTCTGTTGGGTGACGGAGTGGTGGCGAACGTCCTGTTGAGGCGGTCGAAAGCCGAGGGCGCCGGCTGGATGGTGATTACGAGCGGCTGGGCATTCGCGGTAATGGCGGGAGTATTCACGGCGATCGCCTTCGGAAGCGCGGATGCACATCTCAACCCCGCGGTTACAATTGGTTTTGCGGTGAGTTCCGGCAATTTCGCCAAATTCTGGCCATACCTGGGGGCGCAAATGGCAGGCGCATTTACAGGGGCGGCGCTGGTGTGGCTTTTTTTCCTGCCCCATTGGAGAGAGACCAAGGAACCGGAGTTGAAGCTCGCCTGCTTCTGCACGGCCCCCGCCATACGCAATTTTGGCGCGAACCTGTTCAGCGAGATTGTGGGAACGCTGGTTTTGGTGCTGGTGGTGGGGGCTATTTTCTCCAAGGCGGTGGCCGCTTCGGGTCCTGCGGCGGCACTCGGTCCGTACCTGGTTGCCGCGCTGGTCTGGGGCATCGGGCTCTCGTTGGGCGGCACGACCGGCTATGCGATCAACCCGGCGCGCGACCTGGGGCCGCGCCTGGCGCACGCGGTGCTTCCGGTGGCGGGCAAAGGCGGCTCGGACTGGGGCTATGCGATCGTGCCGGTAATCGGTCCGCTGATTGGCGGCGGGTTAGCGGGCATGCTTTTACGGACGATGAAGGGGTGAAGCCGGGGATCAGGGGGACAACGGTCAGGCCGTAACCCGATGAGGGTATTCCAAAAGGCGTCAACGGTGTTAGTGCTAAAACCTTCGTTTTCGTGATGCGCTTTTCGTTACGAAAGCGCATAGTGAGTTTAAGGGTTGAAGGCGCTCGGGACGGCCGTAGGAGGAGCAGAAATGGCGAGACTCGTACGATTGGATGCGACCAGGACGGGGAGAAAGTTGGAGGATCTGGAGAGCAAACTCCGCGGCCTGGTTATTGGACAGGACGAAGCGGTTCACGAGATCGTCACGGCATACCAGAGCCACCTGTTAGGGTTGTCGCAGGCCGGCCGCCCGATCGGGAACCTGCTGTTCCTCGGCGCCACGGGATCGGGCAAGACACGGATTGTAGAGGCCACCGCGCAGTCCCTGCTGAACAACCCGAGGGCCATGATCAAGATCGATTGCGCCGAATATCAGCACGGACACGAAGTCGCGAAACTCATCCCTTGCTATCGCGGGACGAATTGAACCGGCATCATACCGACAAGATCAAGCTCAGCCTGGTACTATTCGACGAAATCGAGAAGGCCTCCGACGCCCTCTGGAATCTACTGTTGGGCATTCTGGACAAGGGCACCGGGGAAATGTCCGCTCTGTGCAGTCCGCAACTGGGCTTCTGCCCCGGACTGAAGGGCGGCGGATTCCACGGCGGGCAGGAAGCCAGGATGTCGCGCATCGGGGTCGCCGCCGCCCGCCGAAGGTTTACGCCGGAATCTATCAACCGGCTGGACAAGATCGTGGTGTTCAAAGCTCTGGGCGAAAAGGAACTGGAGAAGATAATCGATATCGAACTGGAATCGGTGCAACAACGTCTCGAAACCGCCATCGAAAGCGAGGAGCTGTTGCTGGGAAGGAACGGACTCGAGGCGGTACTGAAACCATGGCGCGCAAGGCGAGTGTCGTGGTCGAAAAGGATGAGCACAGCTTCTACGCTTGGTGCCCTAAAGCGTCGAGGATGCCGCCGCTGCGAACACTGTGCCGCTGTCCGCCGGCATTCCCGCGTCATCGGTCAAGGTGGAAGGATTCCCGTATGTTACCGCCGAGCACGGCGCGCCGACGTTCTGGGCCGGCGCAGTCACACCGGACTACTTCCGGCCGATGGGCATTCCCATTCTGCGCGGGCGGTCCTCGGGGCAAATTCCTCGGGATTGCCGGGGCCGGCAATGGAAGCCGCCGATGATGCGCACGCCTGCGGCCTCGGGCGCCCCGCGGGTCCGCCAACCGCACATTGCTAAAATTAATAGTTCAACGGAGGGAAATCGATGGCTGTGGCCGCGCGCCGCAAGGCGTTTGTAGTGGACGTGGGGGGAGTCAAGGTCGGGGGAGACCATCCTATCGTGGTCCAGTCGATGACCAACACCGACACGGTGGATGTGCCCGGCACGGTGAACCAGGTGATGGCGCTGGCGCGCGCCGGCTCGGAACTGGTGCGGGTCACCGTGAATACCGAGCAGGCCGCCGCGGCGGTTCCGCGGATTGTCGATACGCTCGATAAGTTCGGCGTGCGCGTGCCCATCATCGGCGACTTCCATTACAACGGCCACATCCTGCTCAAGAAATATCCCGAATGCGCCCGCGCGCTGGCCAAGTATCGCATCAATCCCGGCAACGCCAACATCGGCCGCAAGACCGACGATAACTTCCGCACCATGATCGAAGTGGCCGTGGAAAACCAGCGTCCCGTGCGCATCGGCGTCAATTGGGGGTCGCTCGATTCCGCGCTGCTCACCCGCATGATGGACGAGAACGCCCAACTGGCCGAACCCAAGGATGCGCGCGGAGTGACGCTCGACGCCATGGTCGCCAGCGCTGTCGAATCGGCTTACGCGGCCGAACGCTACGGGCTGCGTTCCGACCAGATCATCCTCAGCGCCAAAGTCAGCGGAGTGCAGGACCTGATCGACGTGTACCGAGCGCTGGCCAAAGTCTGCGATTACCCTCTGCACCTCGGCCTCACCGAAGCCGGCATGGGCAGCAAGGGCATCGTGGCGACTACCGCCGCGCTGGCGCCGCTGCTCCAGGAGGGCATCGGCGATACCATCCGCACGTCGCTCACCCCGCTGCCCAACGGCGACCGCACCGAAGAGGTGATCGTTTCGCAGCAGATCCTGCAATCGCTGGGCATTCGCAGTTTCACCCCCCAGGTGACCGCCTGTCCGGGTTGCGGGCGCACCACCAGCACCTTTTTCCAGGAGATGGCCGACCAGATTCAAACTTACATTCGCGAGCAGATGCCGCAGTGGAAGGCCGGCCATCCCGGCGTCGAGACCATGAAGGTCGCGGTGATGGGTTGCGTGGTGAACGGTCCGGGCGAATCCAAGCATTCCAACATCGGGATTTCGCTGCCCGGCACATTCGAGGAACCCAAAGCGCCGGTATACGTCGATGGCCGCCTGTTGACCACCCTGAGAGGCGATCGTATTGTGGCCGAGTTTATCGGCATCATGAATGAGTATGTGGCGTCGCACTATTCCACCTAGTCCCGCTGGTATAATCGGGGTGCCTCGCCGCATATTGTCCGGAGCCCAGTGCCGATGTCCAGACGATTCAATCTTGCGGAGGCCCAACGCCTCATCCCCCGGCTGGAACGCCTGATGCGCGACGCCGTGGCGCGCAAGGGCGCCTACGAACAAGCCGAGCGCGCCATCCAGTCGTTCAGTGAGCGGGTGATGCTGATGGGCGGCATGAACGTGGATCGTCACCAGGCGCGCGAGGCCAGGCAACTCCGCGATGCGGCCGCTCAAAAGCTGCGCGAGGCCATCGAAGAGGTGCAGGAGCTGGGCTGCGTGGTGAAGGACCTGGATATCGGGCTGGTCGATTTTCCCACGCGCTTTCGCGGCACGGACGTGTATCTCTGCTGGCGGATGGGCGAACGCGCGATCGAGTTCTGGCACGGCATGGATGAGGGATTTCGCGGGCGCAAGGCCATCGATGAAGATTTCCGGGAAAACCATGAAGGCGAGCCGGAATAATCACCTGGAAATCGAAATCAAGCTGCCTCTGCGCGATCTCCAGGACGGGAAGCGGCGCCTGCGCCAGGCCGGCTTCCGGGTCTGGAAACGCCGCGTTTTTGAGGAGAACACCCTGTTCGATACGCCCGGCCTCAAATTGCGCAAGGCCAGGTCGCTGGTGCGCCTGCGCCGGGCGGGCCGCCATTTGAAGATGACTTACAAGGGACCTCCTCAGCCTTCCAGGCACAAATACCGGGAGGAGCTGGAACTCGATATCTCGAGCGCTGAAACCATGGCCGCGATTCTCGACCGCCTGGGTCTGGCCCCGGTTTTCCGTTACCAGAAGAATCGCACCGAGCTGCGCCAGTCTTCGGGCGGCGGAGTGGCAACCCTGGACGAAACTCCCATCGGAACTTACCTGGAGTTAGAAGGAGCGCCGGCCTGGATCGACCGCACCGCCCGCAAGCTGGGTTATTCGGAGGCCGATTATATTACCGCAAGTTACGGCGCGCTGTATCTGGACTGGTGTAAGAAGAGCGGCCGCCAGCCGGGCGATATGGTGTTTTAGGCATGGCGCTGCTGGAAAGTTGCACCGCGCTGGCCAAAAGTTTCGGCTCGCGGCGCCTGTTCGAGAACATCTCGCTGGGCGTATCGGAAGGCGAGCGGCTGGGCCTGATCGGGCCCAATGGGGCCGGGAAATCGACCCTCCTGAAGATCCTGGCGGGCCTCCTGGAACCCGATTCCGGCTCGATTTCCCTGCGCCGCAACACGCGCGTCGGCTACGTGCCGCAGGAAGCCGCTTTCCCCGATGGAATGACGGCCGCGGAGGTGATCGGCGAGGCTTTAGCGAGTGAGCCATTGGAGGATGCAGAGCGGCCGGCGCGCATCAACCTGGCGCTCGGCCGCGGCGGCTTCGCCGACGGCGCGGTGCGCACCGAATCGCTCTCCGGGGGCTGGAAGCGCCGCCTGGCCATCGCCCGTGAGTTGGCCCGCCAGCCGGACCTGCTCTTTCTGGACGAACCTACCAACCATCTGGATATCGAAGGCATTCTGTGGCTCGAGAAGTTACTTTCGAATGCGCCGTTCGCCTGCGTGGTAGTAAGTCACGACCGTTACTTCCTGGACAACCTGGTGAACGATATGGCCGAGATCGATCGCGCCTATCCGGATGGCATTTTCCGCGTGGAGGGGAGTTACAGCCATTTCCTGGAGAAGAAGGAGGAGTTTCTGCTCGCCGAGACCGGCCGGCAGGAGTCGCTGGCCAACCTGGTGCGGCGCGAAATGGAGTGGCTGCGGCGCGGCCCCAAGGCGCGAACCGGCAAGTCGAAGGCACGTATCGACCAGGCCGGCCGCCTGATTCGCGAGCTCGCCGAGACCGAAGCCCGCGCCGTCAAAGGCGTCGCGCAGATCGATTTCACGGCCAGCGGCCGCCGCACCAAACGCCTGGTGTCGGTCGAAGCGGTCTCGAAAGAGCTGGGCGGGCGCACGCTGTTTCGCGATCTGAGCTTTACCCTGAGCCCCGCGACGCGCCTGGGTCTGGTGGGGTTAAACGGCACGGGCAAGACCACCCTGTTGCGCCTGCTGAGCGGAGAATTGCCGCCCGATGCCGGCCGCATCGAGCGCGCGCCGGCGCTGCGCGCCGTCTACTTCGACCAGGTGCGCGAAAATCTGGACCGCTCCCAGACGCTCCGCGAAGGGCTGGGCGCGCACGGCGACCACGTGATCTTCCGCGACCGTCCCATCCACGTGGCCGGTTGGGCCAAGCGCTTCCTGTTCGATGCCGGCCAGCTCGACCGGCCCATTGCCAGCCTCTCGGGCGGCGAACAGGCGCGCGTGCTGATTGCGCGGCTGATGCTGGAGCCGGCCGATCTGCTGCTGCTGGACGAGCCCACCAACGACCTCGATATTCCCACCCTGGAAGTTTTGGAAGAGAGCCTCACCGAATTTCCCGGCGCGCTGGTGCTGGTGACTCACGATCGCTTCCTGCTGGATCGCATCTCCACCGCCGTGCTCGGCCTCGACGGACTGGGCGGCGCGCAACTCTACGCGGATTACTGGCAGTGGGAGCAGGCTTGGACCGCGCGCAAGGCGGTGCGCGCGGAAAAATCGCCCGACGAGCCGCCTACGCGCGCCACATCTTCATCCGCCGGCCGCAAAAAGCTTTCGTATCTGGAAGCGCGCGAATGGGAAGGCATGGAGGCGTCCATCCTGGAAGCCGAAGAGACGCTGGCCGCCATTCGCGCCGAGATGCAATTGCCCGAGGTGGTCTCGGACGGCCCGCGTCTCCACGCCTGTTACCAGCGCATGCAGCAGGCCGAGGCGGCGGTTGAGGCGCTCTACGCGCGCTGGGCGGAACTCGAAGCCAAGCAGCAGGATTCCACGAGCGCACCGGGTGCTATGCTGCGCCCATGACTGCTTTCGGATTTCTGGCCGGCCTGGCGGCCGCCGCCGCGGTGTCCGCTCAGACACTCGCGGGCGTGATCGATATCCACGTACATGCCGATCCCGACAGCCTGCCCCGGTCCATCGACGCCATCGACCTGGCGCGGCTCGCCAAGGCCCGCGGCATGCGCGGAATGGTGCTGAAGAACCACTACGAATCCACGGCCTCGCTGGCCTACATTGTCCGCAAGGAAGTTCCGGGCATCGAGATCTTCGGCGGCATCGACTTGAACCGCACCGTGGGCGGCATCAATCCGGCGGCGGTGGAGCGCATGACCATGGTCAAGGGCGGCTGGGGCCGGGTGGTCTGGATGCCGACTTTCGATGCCGAAAACCAGGTGCGTTACTCAGGCGAGCAGCGTCCCTTCGTTTCCGTATCGCGCGGCGGCCAATTGCTGCCCGAAGTCCGGGAGGTGATCGCGTTGGCCGCCAAACACGGTCTGACGCTCGAAACCGGCCATTCCTCGGCCGCCGAGTGCCTGCTCATCGTGCGCGAAGCCCGGCGCCAGGGCGTAGCTCACATCGTGGTGACCCATGCCATGCTGCCGCCGGTGAAGATGACGGTCGCCGACATGCGCGCGGCCGCCGCCGAGGGCGCCTTCCTGGAGTTTGTCTACAACGGCCTGATCGGCGCCGGCAAATCGGCCGATTTTCGCGATTACGCCGACGCCATCCGCCAGGTCGGCGCCCGGCACTGCATCCTGGCAAGCGACTTGGGGCAGCCCGCCAACCCGCTGCACCCCGATGGCCTGGCCGCATTTTTCGCCGGGCTGATGCGCGAGGGCATCCCGGCCGCCGATATCGCCACCATGTCCAAGACCAATCCAGCGCGGGCTTTGGGGCTGGAGTGACTGCAAAGGGTGGGCAGAGTCAGTCCAAATCCAGCGCCGCCTTCAATCCGAGTTCCACTTCTCCCAGCACTTCAGCAGGCAGCGTGCCGATTCTTTTCGTAAGCTTCGCGCGGTCAAGCGTGGTCACCTGATGACACACGGCAAAGCTCGTCTTGGGGAGACCGCCAGCGCCGGCCGGAACCTCGACGACTGTGGGCCCCCGCCGGCCTTGAGATGTAGAGGTTGAGATCGGGACGATCCGGATCCGGATCGCGGAGCCATGCCCGCCCGGTGTACCTCGCCTCGCCTCACTTTGATGCCTTGCCCGTCTCGAACAGGTGCTCCACGCCGGCGGCTTCGAGGTCCTCGTCGAGGTCGAGAGACGTGCCGGCCGTGTGCGCTGCATATGCGGCAATCGCTTCGTGCCGGGATCTACGCCGTTGCTGCTTTAGCCAGAAGTCGATTGCCTCACGGGCGATGGCAGTCGCCGGCATTTTGGAGCGCTCGGCTGCGATTCTCAAGTCCAGGTAGATTTCGTCCGGCAGAGGAACGTGGAAGCTTTTCATGGCTGCCCTTGAATCAGTATGCCACCCCGGCGCTATTCGGCGTCTTCGAGCAGGTCCGGCCGCAACTTCGTGGTCTTCTCCCGCGCGATCCTCTGCCGGAAACGGCGGATCTCTTCGTGGTTGCCGTTCAGCAGCACCTCCGGCACCTTCCAGCCGCGGAACTCGGCCGGGCGTGTCCAGTGGGGGCAATCCAGCAGGCCTTCGCTGTGGCCGGTTTCCTGGAACGATTCGAAGGCCCGCGAGCTTTCATTGCCCAGAACGCCGGGCACCAGGCGCGCTACCGCGTCGATCACCACCGCCGCGGCCAGTTCGCCGCCGCTCAAAACGTAATTGCCGATCGAAATCTCATCGTCGGCCAGGTGTTCGGCCACCCGTTCGTCAACGCCTTCGTAACGGCCGCACACCAGCAGCAACTCCGATTCGCGGCTGAACCGGTTGGCCATGGCCTGGTCGAAGAGGCGGCCCTGCGCGGAGAGCAATACCACTTTGCGGCCGTCCTGTCTCTCCGGCGGGCGCTCGGGCCAGATGGATTCGACCGCCTCGAAGATCGGCGCGGGCTTCAGGACCATGCCCTCGCCGCCGCCGAACGGACGGTCGTCCACGGTCTTATGGCGGTCCGTGGTCCAATCCCGCAGATTGTGGATGCGCATTTCCACCAGGCCCGCGGACGCCGCGCGGCTCACCACGCCGTGGGCGAACGGTCCCTCGAAGAATTCGGGGAAAATGGTCAGGATGTGGAAGATCACTGCGCGTTCACATCCTTCAAGCCGGCGGGTAAATCCACGGCGATGCGCCTCGAGGCCGGATCGATCTCCACACAAATCGAGCGGGCAAACGGAATCAGCCAGCGCGCATCCACTACCAGCAGACCCGCTCCGCCGCCCTCTTCCCAGCCGGTGACGCGCCCCAGCAGGCGGCCGCTGGCGCGTTCCACGATCTCGCAGCCCACCAGGTCGGATTGGAAATACTCGCCCTCTTCGAGCGCCACGCGTTGGGCGGCGGGCACCCGAACCTCCGCCCCGGCCAGCGTCTCGGCATCCGAAATCGTGTCCACGCCCTGGAACTTGAAGATCAGCACGCCCTGGTGGAACCACACCTCTTCCACCGTGTACGGGCGCGCCTCCCGGGCGCCGGGCCCCTCCAGGTAAACCTCCCGCAACTCCTGGTATCGTTCAGGCTTATCGCTGAGCGGCAGGGCGGTCACTTCGCCCCGGTTGCCCCGGGTTTTCCCCAACAGGGCTACCGCCACCCAGCCGGCCTCGGGCAAGTTCACTCCAGAATTTCCAGCGTGAACCGGCGGTTCAACTTCATTCCCGCAGCGCCTAGGATGGTTCGGATCGAGCGTGCCGTGCGGCCTTGTTTGCCAATCACTTTACCCAGGTCGCTGGGCGCCACTTTGAGTTCCAGCACCGTGACCTGTTCACCCTGAACCTCCCGCACCGACACTTCCTCGGGGATGTCAACCAGAGCTTTCGCGATGTCTTCGATCAACTGTTTCATCCGCCCCGCCTCCCTCACTCATGGTAACTGAAGGAAGCGCACAGTTGATGTCCGGCCAACCCACACAGAAGCCCTAGCCGTTCTGTTCGTTACAGTTAGAGATCGAATCCGTGGATCAGGCTACGGGTTGCGGGGCGGGCGCGGGATTCTTTTCCACCAGCCGCTTAACGGTATCGGACATTTGCGCCCCGTTCTTGGTCCAGTGCTCCAGACGATCGTGCTTCAGGACCACCACGGGAGGCGTGGTGAGGGGATTGAAATGCCCCAGCACTTCCAGGCTGCGGCCATTACGGGCGCGCTCTTTTTCAATCACCACCACGCGATAAAAGGGCTTCTTTTTGGCGCCAAACCGCGCCAGGCGAATCATCAGCATCTCTACTCCAAAAGTCGAACTTGTAACTCTCTGGTAACTCTTCCGGCTACCGGTCCAGCGGCCCCGGCATATCTCCGAACGGAAAGCCCGGCGGCAGCTTCATTTTACCCATGCGTTTTCCCAGCCCGCCCTTCAGCCCGCCGGAGAACATTTTCATCATCTTACGGGCCTCGGCGTACTGCTTCAACAACTGGTTCACATCCTGCACCGACGTGCCGCTGCCGCGCGCGATGCGCCGCCGGCGGCTGCCGTTGATGATCATGTGGTTGTCGCGTTCCCGGGGGGTCATCGAATCGATGATCGCCACCACGCGGCTGATTTCCTTTTCGTCCACCTTGACGTCTTTCAGCTCTTTCAGCACCCCCACCTTGGGCATCATGCCGAGCAGGGATTGCAGCGGCCCGAGCTTGCGCAGTTGCCGCAACTGATCGCGGAAGTCCTCCAGAGTGAAATCATTATCCAGCAGCTTGCGCTGCATTTCGACGGCTTTCTTCTGGTCGATCTGCTCGGCGGCCTTTTCGATCAGCGAAAGTACGTCGCCCATCCCCAGGATGCGGCTCGCGGCGCGGTCCGGGTGGAACGGCTCGAGCGCGTCGAGGCGCTCGCCCACGCCGACGAACTTCAGCGGCTGGCCGGTCACGTGGCGGATGGAGAGCGCGGCGCCGCCGCGGGCATCGCCATCCATTTTGGTGAGGATTACCCCGGTGATCCCCAGGCGCTTGTGGAATTCGTCGGCCGATTTCACGGCGTCCTGCCCGGTCATGGCGTCGGCCACGAAAAGGATCTCCACCGGGTTCAGTTGCGCCTTCAACTCCTGCAACTCGGTCATGAGCTGCTCGTCGATGTGCAGCCGTCCGGCGGTATCCACAAGCAGCACGTCGCGGCCGGTATTGTTGCTTTCGCGCCGCGCCGAACGCGCCAGATCCAGCGGCAGGCTTTCGCCGGGCGCGCCTTCGTAGACCGGCTGCCCCACTTCGCGCGCCACCACCTTCAGTTGCTCCCGCGCGGCCGGGCGGTATACGTCCACCGAAACCACCATCGGGCGATGCCCGTTGCGCGCCAGGTAGCGCGCCAGCTTTCCGGTGGAGGTGGTTTTGCCGGAACCCTGCAGGCCCACAATCAGGAACACGCTAGGCGGCTCGTTGGCGAAGCGCAGCTTGGATTCGTGGCTGCCCAGGATTTTGATCAGCTCTTCATGAACGATCTTGACCACCTGCTGGGCGGGAGAAAGCGACAGCAGCACTTCCTCGCCCGTGGCCTTCTGCTTGATGTTCTCGATGAGCTGCTTGACAACCCGGAAGTTGACATCGGCTTCCAGGAGCGCCATGCGGATTTCCCGCAACGCGGTCTCCATGTTTTCGGCCGAGAGCTTGCCTTCGCCGCGCAGGTTCTTAAAAACCCGCTGGAGTTTTTCGGAGAGGTTGTCGAACATGCTTTGCTAGTTCTCCGGCCGCCGGGACCGATCCCTTGCCGTGGCGCCTCGGTCTCTGTCCCGGGCCAGGCCCAGAGGGCAGTCCATAGGGCGCTCCGCCAGCACGCGCAAGAACCAGGCCGCACGGAATCCACTATCTGGGATTCCCCTATTATAGCCGGTCATTCGCTGGGGGCGATGCGGATACTGCTGGCGGCCATTTTGCCGGTGCGGTCCATGCCCAGTTCGTAGAGCACCCGCTTGCCCGGGCGCAGGTCGGTGGCCAGGCCCTCTACCAGCCGCGAGACGTGGAAGAAAATGTCCCTGCCGCCGTCATCCGGGCGCAGGAACCCGAAGCCCTTGGCTTCGAAATAGGTGACCACGCTGCCGGCCTGCTCCCCGCTGGGAGCTTCTCCCGCGGCTTCCCCGGCCTCCGACGCGCTTTGCGCCGGCCGGCTGCTCTTGTCGCCGACCCCCTGCTTGATCAGGGCCAGATCGGCTTCGCTCCACTCGGGTTGCGTAGTGGTGGGAATTCTCAACTCCGGATTGCGTTTCCGGGCTTCTTCAAACAACCTTTTTTGACGTGCGTTCAAACCTGATTTCCTCGAAATGCGCCCCTAAACCGCGGCGGGCGCAGCCACTTTTTTCTTGCGGGTTCCCTTCTTCTCGGCAGGCGGCTGCCGGTCGCTCTTCTTCAGACTCCCCATCACCAGGTTGGTGACGAATTTTTTCTCGCCGTGATCGTCAAACTTGATCACGATGCGCTCTTCACTGCTGGACATGACCGTGCCCAAACCAAACTTCTGGTGCTCGACTTGGGCGCCCTGGGAAAACGTGTTGGAAGCCATAGAATTTGCTAGACTTTGCTCCTCGGATGGATTGCTGGGGGGAAGCGATGCCGACGGCAGGGATTAAGTTGCTCGGGTAGCAGTACCACGTTGGATCTACAAAACAGCATAGCAAATAGCTTGCCATTTGTCGAGTAATACCAACGGTGTGGAATTATTGGACATAGCCGCACTATTCGTACCGGAGAGCGATGATCGGGTCGATGTTCGTGGCCCGGCGCGCCGGGACGTACACGGCCACCGCGGCGGCTGCCACCAATGCCAGCGGGATCCCCAGGAACGAAACCAGGTCGCTGGAACTCACCCCGTAAATCAGCGAGGCCATCAGCCGCGAAAAACCGTAAGCCACCGGCAGCCCCACCGCCAGACCCGCCAGGGTGGTCAGCATGCCGCGGCGGAGAATCATGTGCAGCACGTTGACCCGCGGCGCTCCCAGCGCCATGCGGATGCCGATCTCACGGGTCTGTTCGGAGACCAGGTAGGCCATCACCCCATAAACTCCCACCGCCGATAGCACCAGCGCGATCACCCCGAAAATCCCCATCAGCACGGCCATGTAGTTCAAGCCGATCGACTGGTTGTGAATGGCTTTCTGCATGGTCTCCATGTCCGTAATGGGTTGCTCCGGGTCCACCGAGCGGATCGCCGCCGTGACCGCCGGCGCCAGCAGCAGCGGATCGCCGGCCGTCCGCACCCCGATATCCATCCACAGCGCCGGGGACTGCTGGTAGGGGATGTAGAAGGTGGGGCGGGGCTGGCGTTCCCCGGTATTGTGCGGCAAATCTCCCACCACCCCCACGATGGTCATCCAAGGATTGGGGGAATCGGGAGTGCCCAGCTTGATGCGCTTTCCGATGGGCGAATCGTGTGGGAACCAGCGCTGGACCAGCCGGTTGCTGACCACCGCCACCTTGGGCGCCTCGGCGCCGTCCGTCTCGCTCAGAAAACGGCCCGCCAGCAGTTCCACGCGCAGGGCGGCGAAGTAGGACGCGCTGGCCACCTGGTACATGGCGTCCGGCTGGTTGCCCGGTTCCACCGGCTGGGCTTCGATGGTGAAGTAGCGGCTGCTCGAGTGGTCGCTGTACGGCATGGCGGTGACCGCGGCGGCCGAAGTGACGCCCGGCAGCGCCTGGATACGCTCCAGCACCTGGCGGTAAAAAGCCGCGATGGCCTGCGGTTCGTGATAACGGTGCTCGGTGATGGCCAGCCGGAGGGTGAGAATGCCGGCCGGCTGTAATCGCGCGCCGTGATCCACCAGCGCGCGGAAGCCCCGCACCATCAGCCCGGCGCCCACCAGCAAAACCACCGCCAGGGCCACCTCGGCCGCCACCAGCGTATTCCGCAGCCAGTGCCGGGCTTTGCCGATGGAGCCGCCGCGTCCGCCTTCCTTCAGCGCATCCGTGAGGTTGGGGCGGGAGCACTGCCAGGCGGGCGCAATCCCAGCCAGCACGCCGGTCAGAACCGCCGCCAGCAGAGTGAAGCCCAGCGCGCGCCCGTCGATGGACATTTGGTTCCATCCCACGATGTACCGTTCGATTTCGGGCGGCATGCCCTGGTGGATGAGCTGAACGCCCCACTTTGCCAGCAGCAGCCCCAGGCTCGCTCCGGCCAGCGACAGGAGCACGCTCTCGGTGACCAACTGCCCCACCACCCGCCAGCGTCCCGCGCCCAGCGCCGTGCGCACGGCCACTTCGCGCAGCCGCCCGGTAGCGCGCGCGAATTGCAGGTTAGCCACGTTGGCGCAGGCAATCAGCAGCACGAACACCACCGACCCCATCAGCATCAGCATGTACTGGCTGGTTTCGTAATCCACCAGGAAGCGGTGGGCGGGCCATACCATGAAGCGCCGCGTTTTGTTGGTGTCGGGGTAGGAAGCGGCCAGGCGGCGGCCGATGCCGTCCAACTCGGCGGAGGCCTGCTCGATGGTCCATCCGGGCTTCAGGCGGGCCACCGAGACCAGGGAACCCGCCCGCCGCGAACTGCGTTCCACGGGCGTCAACGCGCGGGGAGTCCACACCTCGGAGGCCATGGGGAAATCGAAGCTGGCGGGCATCACGCCGGTCACCTGGAAGTTCTCGTCGTCGAAGCGCACCGATTGGCCGATGACGTCCGGGTCGCCGCCAAAACGCCGCTTCCAAAGCCGGTTGCTCAGGATCACCTCGCGCTCGCGGCCGGGCTGATCTTCGCCCGCCTGAAAGCCGCGGCCGAGCGCCGGCTGCACGCCCAGGGTATCCAGGAAATTGGCGCTCACCAGCGCCTGGATGACGCGCTCCGGCTCCCCGCCTTTGCCCACCAGGTTGGCCAGCCCGTACTGCCAACTGGCAAGCTTGTCGAGCGCCCTGGTTTGGCGCTGGATGTCATCCACATCCGCCGGCGTGCTGACGTTCCACTGGTTGGGGTCGTCGTTGTCCCGCTCCAGCACCACCGCCAGGCTTTCCATGTGCGGCAGCGCTATGGGCTTCCACAGCATGGCGTCGCTCACGCTGAAGATGGCGGTGGTGGCGCCGATACCCAGGGAAAGCGTAATCACCGCGGTGATCGCGAAAGCCGGCGCGTTGCGCAAAGTGCGCGTGCCGAAGCGGACATCCTGCCAGATGCTCATGAGTGCTCTCTGAGCTTATTACGACGGCAGCCACCGGCAGGTTCGTAAAATCCGCGCCCGGCGCTCGCTCCTACTCGATTTTCGGAAAACGGCTCAGCGGAAAGGTGTCCACGGGCGTCGAGCGCTGCTGCACCAGCACGCCTCCATCCACCACCAGGCAGGCGCCGGTAATATAGCGGGCGTCTTCGGTGGCCAGGAACACGGTGGGGCCGGCCAAGTCCTCAGGCGTGCCCAGGCGGCCCATGGGGACCACCGCGCCGCGCTCGCGCGCCTCTTCTGCGCTCAGGTCGTAGGTTTGAATCAGTCCCGGCACTATGGCGTTCACCCGCACGCCGTAGGGCGCCAGATCGAGCGCCATGGCTCGGGTCATGGCTTCGATGCCGCCCTTGGAAGCGTCGTACGCCACATTCCCGCGATGCGCCCGCGTGGCTCCGCCGCTCGACATGTTAATAATCGCACCCGATTTCCTGCGCGCCATGTGCCGGGCGGCGCGATGCGAGCACAGAAACGCGCCCTTCAGGTTGACCCCCAGGACGCCATCCCACCAGGCCTCGTCGCCTTCCAGGAAGTGGCGCGCGGCGTAGATGTTGCCGGCGTTGTTCACCAGCACGTCCAGGGCGCCGAAACGGTCCAGCGCGGCTTCGAACAGGGAGTCCACCTCCGGCTTGCGGGAAATGTCCGCCGCCAGTGGCAGGGTGCGGCCCTCGGGCAGGCCGCCGGCGATTTCCGCGGCCACCTGCGCGGCCCGCTCCGGATCGAGATCGTTGACGATTACGCTGGCGCCTTCGGCCGCGAAACGCTCCGCAACCGCGCGGCCAATGCCGTGTCCGCCGCCCGTCACCATCACGATTTTTCCGGTGAAGCGCTGTAGGTTGGTCATGGGTGTTTGGGCGCACGCCCGCGGCGCGGAGAGCCACACTCGCTCAGCCAGGCCGCCTGCCCGCCGACGCTTAACGGCGGATCAATGGGATAGGCGTGGGGAATGTGCCGGACATGTGATCCTGCCAGGTCAGGCTTTCTTCGTCGGCCAGGGACCACAGCAACCCCACCACCGTACACAGGCTCAAGCAGGACCCCGCCAGCCGCCAGAAACGCTGCCGCGGTTCGGGCTGGTCGCCATCGAAGGTCGTAATCCGCAGTTGCGCCCAGCGCGTGCCGGCGGTGTCGCCGCGCGCCACCACCGTCCACAGCGTGCCGTAGGCCAAGCCGATCAGCCCCAGCATCCCGGCAAACATCGCGATATTGATGGCGCCATGGAGCGCGAAGGCTCCCCCTGCCAGGCGATACACCAGGAGGAACAGGCCGTAGCCGATCAGCACCATGCTCCAGTCCAGCGCGGCGGCGATGGCGCGATGACAGGTTGTCGCCACCGGGTATTCGCAATAAATCCGGGCTTCCGCGGCAGTCCCCAAGGTCTTTCGCGGCGCCGCCTGGGGAACGAAGTCCAGGCGCCCTTGCGTCTCGTGGGCCACCGGCCGGCGCGTCCGGTTCGCGGGCGCAGGCTTGGTCCGCTGGCGGGTGGGAGCGATGGAAACCACTTTGAGCCCCACCTGCTCATCCCTGGCGACCAAGGGTTCTTCAAATAAGGGCCCCTGCCGGGGAATCACCGGAGGCGCGACTGGTTCGGGGCGGCGGCGCGAGATGGGCTCCACGTGAGGCCGTTCCCGCACCAGCGCGCGCGGCTTGGTAGCCAGGGCGCCATCGGTGAGGGGGGCGGGAGATTCGCCGGTGAGAGCGTCGTCCGCCCGGCAGCCGCAGGTCCGGCATCGCAACTCTCCGATGTATCGTCGTGAACCGCAGTAACCGCAAGTCATAACCAAGTACTCTTATCGACAGGCCGAAACGTCCCACGAGGGAGAAAAAGCTTCCGTCTCTCGCAAGCCAGAAATATGCTAACTTCCGGATTGGATCTCCGCCCGCACTGGTACTTTTCACTTCATATCATAAGATCGCGGCGTTGTCATCAAAAATCTTCGAGTAATACGTGCGCTTTGTCCCTTGAGGTGTTGGCGCTGCTCGTTTTATGCCTCCCGGCTTCGGCTCAACCTCCGGTCCCCGGCCAGGTTCAGCCGCCACCGCCCGCCAGCCCCGCCGCGGCTCAGCAGCCGGCTCCCACGGGCTCCTCCCAGGCTCTGCCCGCGCCTTTTCCGCCGCAAACCCTCCCGCAGCACGAGTGGCTGGTGCACGCCCCCTTTCAGGAGCACGCGGGGTCGGTGCTCCATCTGCGGGGAAACCCCGCCGAACTGGAAGACTACAGCATGCTCCTGCGCGCCGAGGAGATCGTCTTCGACCAGGACACCCACGACATTGAAGCGCACGGCCACGTCTACTACCACAATTTCGACAAGAACGAAGAGCTCTGGTGCGACCGCATGGAGTACAACACCGAGACCGTGCGCGGCAAGTTCTACGAGGTCCGCGGGGAAACCCATCCGCGGATCGCCTCGCACCCCGGCATGCTCACCACCACCGCGCCGTTTCATTTCGAAGGCCAGTGGGCCGAGCGGATCGGCGCCAAATACATCGTCCACAACGGGTGGGTCACCAACTGCACCATGCCGGATCCGTGGTGGCGATTCAAGGGCAAGCGCTTCGACGTGTATCCCGACGACCACGCCGTCACCCACGACGCCGTCTTCTGGCTGCGCCGCTTCCCCCTGTTCTACACCCCGTTCTACTACCACGCCCTGGGGAAAGTACCCCGCAACAGCGGCTTTCTCACCCCCAACCTGGGCCACCAGTCGCAGCGCGGGTTCCTTTTCGGCATCGGCTATTTCTGGGCCATCAACCGCGACTACGACCTCTCTTACCGCATCCAGGACTTCTCCGAGCGCGGCTTCACCCATTACGTGGAGGCACGCGGCAAGCCGATCCCCGGCACCGAGTACGACATCGTCTTCAATGCCGCCCAGGATCGCGGCGTCCCCGGCAGCAATCCGCCCGACAAATATAGTGGCTTCAGCTTCTTCGCCAGCGGAAAATCCGACTTGGGCAATGGTTGGACGGTGCACGGTTACGGGAATTACATCTCTTCGTTCCGTTTCAACCAGGTGTGGACGGAGTCCTTCAACGAGGCCATCACCTCGGAAATCCACGCCATTGCCTTCCTCAATAAGGATTGGTCGAATTACACCTTCGATGTGGTCGGGTCGCGGGTAGCCAACTACCAGAGTTCCGAAGTCAACCTGGCGCAACCGACTGCCGCGGACCCCAACCCCAAACCGAACTACGACTCCAACGACGTGGTGATCCGCAAACTGCCCGAGGCGCAGTTGAGCAGCACCGACCAGCCGCTGTTTGGCAGCCTGCCCATCTGGTGGTCCTTCGAGTCTTCCGCCGGGCTGATGTTCCGCTCCGAACCGTTTTACAATCTGGTCAACCCCACCGCGCCGCAACTGCCCGGCAATACCTTGACCGACAAGTTCCAGACCAGCGCCTTCACCGACCGGCTGCACCTGGCGCCCCACATCACCAGCGTTTTGCACCTGGGCGATTTTCAACTGGTCCCCACGCTGGGCCTGTACGAGACCTTCTATTCCGAATCGCAGGCGCCCTACGAGGACCATTACCGGGTGGTGGACACCAGCCTGCTGGCAAGCGCCCGCGAGTTCTCGCTGGACCTGATTTTCCCCAGCTTCTACCGGGTCTTCAACAAGAAGACCTTCCTGGGCGACAAGCTCAAGCACGTCATCGAGCCGCGCGCCACCTATCGCTACGTAACCGGCATCGGCCCCGATTTCAACCGTTTCATCCGCTTCGACGAAACCGACCTGCTGGCCAACACCAACGAACTGGCCCTCTCGCTGACCAACCGCATCTACGCCAAGCGCGGCGAGACCGTGCAGGAGATCTTCACCTGGGAGCTGATGCAGAAGCGCTATTTCGACGAGACCTTCGGCGGCGCGCTGCTCTCGGGCCAGCGCAATATCTTCGATGCCACCGCGGACGTCACCGGCTACGCGTTCCTGGTGGGCCCGCGCAGCACCTCGCCGATCGATTCCAACCTGCGTCTTAATCCCGTGGCCGGCCTGATGGTCAATTGGCAGGCCGATTACGACCCGCGCTATCACGGCATCGTCAACAGCACTTTGTCCCTGGGGTATCGATGGCAGAAGTATTTTTTCTCCGGCGGCAACAACTCGGTGCACAATACCCCGATCCTGGCCCCTTATGCCAACCAGTTCAATTTCACCGCGGGAGTCGGCAACTTCACCTCGAAGGGCTTCAACCTGGCCTTCAACTCGCTTTACGACTACCGCGAATCCAAATTCCTGAGCGAAACCATCCAGTTCACCTACAACACCAACTGTTGCGGGTTCAGCATCGAATACCGGCGCTTCAACATCGGAATCGTGGACTTCAGCGCGCCGCTGTTTTCCTTCACCATCGCCAACGTCGCCAGCCCGTTCGGCACGCTGCGCAAACAGGACCGCATCTTCTAGCGTCGCGCGGCGACGGCCTTCCCCGTGCGCCTCTCCACTCCCTCCCGCAGCATCCTTGCCTGATCGGCGGTGAAGTTCAGCCCGCTGATGCCGATCCGTTCGAACTGCGCCCGGCCCCAGTGGGCGAACATCACACCGCTGGGTGAGTGAGCGTTCGCTCCCAGGATGAGGTGGCCCACTTCGTGGGCGATGGCCGCCCCCAGGATCTCGCCCACGGTGGCGTGCCACTGGGCCGCCATTTTCACCGCCGCCGGGTAATAAACACCTGCCGAGCCGTGGTCCTGGCTTTCATCCAAATCCGTGAAACCCAGCATGTCCGCGGTCGCCACGGCCGTCCTGCGTGTCACGATGCGCATCCAGAATTCGGCGGGGCCGAGTTCCCTCTGGCAGGGATTGCCGCTGCCCCAGACGGCTTGGCCCGGATCGCAATTCAGCCATACCAGGTCGATTCCCGAGTGGCTGAAAATCCGCACGGCCTCTTTTTCCGCCGGCTTGAGAGGCCCGCGCTCGATGCCGCCTTCGTTGACCACTCGAAGAGTGATGGTTGGCCGGGGTCCCTTCGCCGCTCCGGAGCGGTCGCGGCCCAAGCCGGGTCCGGCTCCCCATGTCAGGGCCAGGCTCGCCACCAAAGACGCCGTGCTTCTTCCTTTCATCTCGTCCTCCCGCCGCGCGGCCCAGGGGCGGCGCGCGGCTGGAGGGCAGTGTGCGGTTCTCTGGCGGGTGCCTCGATGCAACGGGTCAGGCATTCGGGTGACTTCCGGGTGACCGGCTAAGATATTGAACAATCGGGGCTTGACGGTGTAGACTGGTCCAAACGCCGGCGGGATCGGGAATGCTGACGGCTCGTCTTTTGCGCTTCGGACCCTTCGAACTGGATGTGCGCGCGGGCGAAATGCGAAAGCACGGAATCCGCATCCGCCTGCAGGACCAGTCCTTTCAAATCCTGCTCATGCTCGTGGAGCGCCCCGGTGAGGTGGTGCTGCGGGAGGAGATCCGCCTGCAGCTTTGGCCCAACAACACCATCGTGGAGTTCGACCACAGCATCAATGCCGCCATCAAACGGCTGCGCAACGCCCTGGGGGAATCGGCCGAAGACCCCCGCTACATTGAGACGCTGGCCAAACGCGGCTACCGTTTCCGGGGAGAGGTGGAGCGGGTAGGCGAGCCGGCGCCACCTGCCGAGCCCGCGCCGGCGCCGGAATCCGAGGCCGCGGCGCCGGACGGCCTCAACGGCAAGGCGCTCTCCCACTACCGCATCCTGGGCAAGCTGGGCGAGGGCGGCATGGGGGTGGTCTACCGCGCGGAGGATTTACAGCTGGGCCGGCAAGTGGCGCTGAAGTTCCTGCCGTGTGCCACAGGGGAATTGCCCGAGTCGATCCTGCGGCGCTTTGAACGCGAGGCTCGGGCGGCCGCGGTACTCAATCATCCGCACATCTGCACCATCTATGGACTGGAGGACTTGGATGGGCAGCCGGCCATCGTGATGGAGCTGGTGGAAGGCGAAACTCTGGCTGCGCGCCTGGCGAAGGGACCGCTGCCGCTGGATGTGGCCCTGCCTGTAGCGGCGCAGATTGCCGACGCGCTGGCCGAGGCGCATCGCCGCGGGGTGATCCATCGGGACCTCAAGCCTGCCAATATCATGCTGACGGGACCCAAAGGGCGCCCCACCGTGAAGGTGCTGGATTTCGGCCTGGCGAAAATCGTCGAGCCGGTCGCGGTGGGCCTGGCCGCCGACGCGTTAACGGAGCGTGGGGTGGTTGCCGGCACGCTGGCCTATATGTCGCCCGAGCAGGTGGAAGGCAAGGAAGCGGACGCGCGCAGCGACATTTTCTCCTTCGGCCTGGTGCTGTACGAGATGATCACCGGGCAGCGGGCCTTCCGGGCGTCCAGCCGGGCCACCGAGATCGCCGCCATTTTGGAGCGGGAACCGCCAGTGTTTGCTCCGGAGGGGTTGAATCCCGTGGTGCGCGCCTGCGTGGCTAAGGACCCCGATGAGCGCTTCCAGAGCGCGCGGGACGTGAAACTGGCTCTGGAATGGAGCGTCGCGCGAAGCGCCTCGCCGGCGCCGCGCTCCCCCCGGAAGTGGATCCCGTGGGCCGCCGCTGCGTTCTTCGCGGCGTTGGCGATTCTGATTGGGCTCCGCGACCGGCCAAGGAATACCGCGCGATTAGCGCTCACGATTCCGCAGGCTGGCGCCACAGACCAGTGGAATCCAAATTTCACTCCGGAGATCTCGCCGGATGGTTCTTCGGTGCTGTTAGGAGGAAGGAGCCAGCTCTGGGTCCGGCGCTTGAGTTCCCTCGAACCCCGTTCGGTGGGGTCAATAACTAACGAGCCAGTGATCTGGTCCCCCGACTCCCGATGGGTCGTGTTCCGGCAGGCCGACCGGCTCGTGAAGGTCCGGCTTCCGGATGGGCCTCCGGAACTGGTCGCACGGCTCGACTCACCTTCGCGCGGCGGAAGCTGGAGTGAGAGCGGAACAATCCTGGTGAGCTTTAACTCGGTTCGCGCTCTGGGGTTGTTTGCGGTCCCCGCCTCAGGGGGTGAATTCAAGCCTGTGGAAATGGCGGGGATCAAAGCAGGTAACTATCTGTGGCCCCGGTTTCTGCCCGGCGGCGACGATTTCCTGTTTCTCCTGGACCCGAGAGGTGGGGAAGCGGCGGAAATCTATCTGGCGACGCTGCGCAACGGAAAAGTCATCAATCCCGTTCTGCTGATGAAAAACGACACTGCTGTCGCCTATACACCGGCGGGCGGCGGACGCGTCTTGTTTGTCCAGAACGACAACCTGTTTTCGCAAAGGTTAGACCGTCGGGGCCGAAGGCTCGTGGGTGAGGCCGAGTTGGTCCAAACGGGTGTTTTTTCAATCCCTCAACTTTCCCGCGCTACCTTTTCGGTTTCCCGTTCCGGCGCAATCGCATGGCGTCCCGGAAGAGCCGCTCTCAACCAAGTGACCATCTTCGACCGCCACGGCAAGGAGATTGGCACGGCAGGGCCACCTGGCTCATTTAGTGACATAGCGCTGTCACCGGACGAGACCCGACTGTTGTGTGGCGGGTCATTGCTCGAGCCTGGTAAGCCGGGGCGCGTCAGCCTGGGCACCGGTTGGAGTTGGGACCTCTGGTCGCCAGACGGGTCTCGATTGATCGGAGCGCGCGGCAGCTCGCACTGGCTGGCGGAGCGATCGGCCGATGGCGCCAGCGAGCCTTGGGAGATCCGCCCAATACCCGACGGAGCAACCGGTTACCAGGACGTTTCGCCGGATGGTAAAGAAGTCCTTGTCATGCTCGGTCCCCAGGGCGCCGTTTCGCTGTCGATCGAGAAGCCGGACCGAGATGGCAACCCTAAGCCCACCCTTACGGTGGCCGAGCCTTTTCCGAGAACGCGTTTCTCCCCGGACGGGCGTTGGATCGTCTATGTGCTTTCGGACGGCAGCGCATATGTCCAACCGTTCCCCGGACCCGGATTGCGAACGCAAATTGCCGCTGTCAGGGGCTATCCCGCCTGGCGCAAGGATGGGAAAGAAATCGTGATTGCCGACCGGCGTGGTGTTTGGTCGGTTACGGTGGAAAGAGCCGGAAGTGGGTTGCGTTTCGGCCGTCCGGAACTGTTGTTTTCCGGCTTACGCTGGACCAATGGCATGGTTGGCGCTTCCCTCCCTTTGGCCGTATCTCGCGATGGCTCGCGGATCTACTTCGCTCAGGCGGTGGAGCAGCCGGCGGATTCCGCTGTCATCAATATCCTCATGGGCTGGGCGGGCAAATAACATCCTCACCCCGCGCAGATGGCTTGTTGGCCTGCCGCCGCCCGTCTTCACCGCCCCCGCGCCCCGGCGTACAACTGAAACGCGCCCCAATAAAAAGGATGGGCGTATTTTCCGCCGTGGATCAGTTCCAGCTTGGCGGCCCGCAGCGCGTCGGCGGGCGATTTTCCGGACGCCAGCCCGGCGTAGAGTTGCTCCATCAGGCGCGGGGAGGAGTAATCGCTCACGTTCCACAGCCCGGCGATCACGTTGCCGGCGCCCGATTCGAGGAACGCCCACGCCAGTCCCACCAGCCCTTCCCCCGCGTAGGTGCGCGCGCCCGCGCTTTGGCAGGCGGAGAGCGTCACCAGTTCGGCTCGCGTGCGCATGCCTAAGACATCCTTGGCCGACAGCCTTCCCCGGCCGCCTTCGCGCGAGAGCACAATGGCCGAATCCAGCGGG
>JASHSS010000661.1 GCA_030038565.1 Bryobacteraceae bacterium | reverse complement strand
CCACGCCCACTGCCGCCATCCCGCCGGCTTCCTTCAGCACCATCCGCAGCACGTCTCCGGGCAGCGCGCCCAAAGCCACGCGGATGCCGATTTCGGGCGTGCGGCGGGTGACCGCATAGGCCACCACGCCATACAGCCCGATAGCCACCATCAAGGTCGCCAGCACTCCGAAGGCCGCCGAGAGCAGCGCAATCAGGCGGTCGGTGTAGATCGAATCCATCACCACCAGATCGAGCGGCCGGACATTCCGCAGTGGCACATTAGGATCCAGGGCGCGGGCCACCTGCCGCACCGTGCCGGCGATGCCGCCCTGGTTGTCCCCGCCGCGCACATAGAACGTGAGCCTCTCGGGGGTTTTCCATTGCGCGTAGGGTATGAACACGGTTTCCTTCTCGGCTTCCCGCACTTCCTTGTGGAAGTCCGAGACCACCCCCACGATCTCCATATCGAGCACCGGCTGGTTGCCAGCACCGAACATCATGCGGTGACCCAGAGGATCGCGGCCGGCGAAGTACCGCCGGGCGAAGGCCTCATTCACCACCACCACCTTCGGCGCGGCGGCGTTGTCGCGGACGGTGAACTCGCGGCCTTCGCGCAGGGGAAGGCCCAGCGCGGCGCAGAAGCCGGGGCTGACCGCGAGGACACCGGAGCCGGTGTACTCATCGGGCTTCGGGCGGTAGCCCTCGACGGTGATATTGCCGCCGCGATTGTCGCCCGAAAACGGGCCGCCCGAGGCAGCGGCCACGGCCATCACGCCAGGAGCGGCGGCCAGGCGGTCCTGAAAATCCTTGTAGAAGGCCACGGCATCGGCCACTTGGGGCCGGCTGAGCGTGGCGTCCATGGAAAAGGTCAGCAGGCGCTCGGTGTGGAATCCCAGATCGACGTGCATCAGGTGCGCCAGGCTGATCGAGAACAGGCCCGCGCCCACGATCAGCAGCAGCGACAGCGCCATCTGGGCGGTGACCATGGCTTTTCGGAAGCGCGCCGCTCGGCCGCCCGAAGCCACGCTGAGGGCCTGGTTCTTGAGCGTGTCGGCGACGTCCGGGCGCGAAGACTGCCACGCCGGCGCCAGGGTGAACAACAATCCGCTGGCCAGCGCCAGGGCGAAGGCGAAGCCCAACAGGCGCCAGTTGAGGTCGGCGGTAAGCCAAAGCCTGGCGGCATCGCCCGGCAGCAGCCGCACCAGGGCGTCGATGCTCGCGCCCGCTACCAGTAACGACAGCGCGCCGCCCGCCGCGGAGAGCAGCAGGCCCTCGGTTAGAAGTTGCTTCACCAGGGCCCAGCGGCTGGCGCCCATGGCCAGGCGGATGGCGATTTCCCGCTGCCGCCCCGAAGCGCGCGCCAGCATCAGCCCGGCCAGGTTGGCGCAGGCGATCAGCAGAACCAGCCCCACCATGGCCATCAAGGCCTCCAGCGGTATTTCCCACTTGCGCCGCAGGGTGTTGATGCCCTGCGCGGCGGGCCGCAGTTCGGCGCGGTGGTTGAGGAACTCGTCGCGCTCCTTGGCGGTGGACATGCGCCCCATGGAGGGCAGCTCGGATTCCAGGATTGCGCGGTACACCGCGTCGGTGGCGGCCTGCGCGCGGGCCAGCGTATAGCCGGGCTGGAGCCGCGCGATGAGGTTGAGCCAGCGCATGCGGCGGTCCTCCAGCCCCTCGAAGGTCGGGGTGATGGCGTGCTTCATGGAGAGCGGAACGTAGAGATCGGGCGTCGACCCCGGCATAATCCCGTGGAAGCCGGGCGCGGCCACCCCAATCACCACCATGGGCTGCCCGTTCAAGGTTACGGTCTGATTCAAAATGTCGCCCGGCGCACCCATTCGCGTGAACCAGAAGGCGTGGCTCAGCACCACCACCGGATGGGCCCCGGCGGCTCCATCGTCATCCGGGGTGAGGACGCGTCCCATTGCCGCGCCCACGCCGAGCACCTGGAAAAAATTGCCCGAAACGGTTTCGGCGGTGGCCGGTTCGGCATTCCCGCGGTAGCCCACCGTCACCCGCCCGCTCATGCGCGCCACCAGGCCAGCGAAGGCCGTATCGCGGTTCCGCAAATCGCGGTACATGGGATTGGAAAACACCGACTCGTAATTGTCGCTGGAGCTGGAGCCGGGAGCGCCGTAGCTGGTGTGCAACAGGACCAGCCGCTCCGGGTCGCGCACCGGCAGGGACCGCAGCAGAACCTGATTCAGCAGCGAAAAGATCGCCGTGTTAGCCCCGATCCCCAGCGCCAGCGAGGCCACCGCTACGGCGGTGAACAGGGGGCTGCGGCGCAGCGTGCGGATCGAGAAGCGCAGGTCTTTCCACATGACCAGAGGAAGAGTGCACGCCGGCAGCCGCGCTAACCTGAAGCGGGCCCGCGCGGCTGCGCCCGAGACTGTGCGTTTCCGGGACCAGGTGTCCGGGGCGTGGACTAGCGATAGCGGCCCATCAGGCCGTTCCAACGCACCCGCAGGGGGTCCGTCAGAAAGGCTGCCGCGCCGCGCCCGAGGCTTACCGTGGTTCCGGGCACGTCGTTCCAGTGCACCGCCACTTCCACCGCCCGGTAACCCAACTGGCGCGCGATGAACAGTACCTCCACATCGAAGCCGAAGCCGTCCAGGCGCTGGCGGGGAAAGATCTCGCGCGCCGCCCGCGCTTCGAACAGTTTGAAGCCGCACTGCGTGTCGCGAAAGGGAAGCCCGGTGACGGTCCGCATGACGATGTTGAAGGCGCGCCCGGCGGCTTCGCGAAAGAAGGGCTGGTGGACGCCCACCAGCGACCGGTCGAGCGCGCGCGACCCGATGGCCACCTGGGCCCCTTGGCGCGCCGCGGCGTCCCACAGGCGGTCCAAATCGGCGATGGGCGCGGAAAGATCGGCATCCGTGACCAGGAGCCAATCGCCGCGACCTTCCATGACGCCGTGCCTGACTGAGTAACCCTTGCCGCGATTGCCCGGATTCCCGACTACCCGGGCGCCCGCCGCCCGCGCGATTTCTCCGGTGCGGTCGCGCGAGCCATCGTCCACGACGACGATTTCGGCGAATTCCCAGGCAGTCCGCCCCAGGTACTCGCGAATCGCCTGCAACGCCGCGGGGAGCCGTTTCTCTTCGTTGTAGGCGGGAATGATGATGGAGATGGATCGGCGCAAAGAAGCTATATCATAACGTGCTTTAAGCCCGCGCTCCGGGCGACTGCGCGATAATATCTCTTTATCTCTTACCGCCGCCGAGGAGACCGATTTGTCCCTGGAAGACGAGTTACTGAAGCAGCGCCTGGAGCGCATCGCCGAGATCGAGGCCTTGGGCTACCGGGCTTACGGGAGCCGCTATGACTTCACCCATACGATCCCGGAGATCCTGGCGGGTTATGGCACGAAGGGCGCCGAAGAGCTGCTTCCCGAGGTGCGCGTCCGCGTGGCCGGGCGGCTCATGACCCTGCGGCACATGGGCAAGGCCGGCTTCGCCCACCTGCAGCAGTCGGGCGAGCGATTGCAAATCTACGTCAAGCGGGACGCCGTGGGGGAGCGCGATTTCAAGCTCTTCAAGCTGCTGGATATCGGGGACATCGTGGGCGTGGAGGGCTACCTTTTCCGGACCCGCACCGGCGAGTTGAGCATCCACGCCGAACGCCTGGAGTTTCTCTCCAAGACGCTGCTCTCGATGCCCGAGAAATGGCACGGCCTGGAGGATGTCGAAACGCGCTATCGCCAGCGCTACCTGGACCTGATCGCCAATCCGGAGGTGCGCGGGGTGTTCCTCACGCGCGCCCGCATCATCGCGTCGTTGCGCCGCCAGTTGGAAGCGCACGGCTTCGTGGAAGTGGAAACCCCCATGATGCAGCCGCTTTATGGGGGCGCCGCGGCGCGACCCTTCATCACCCACCACAACACCCTGGATATCGATCTGTATCTGCGGATCGCCCCGGAGCTGTATTTGAAGCGCCTGATCGTGGGCGGCCTCGAGCGGGTGTACGAGATCAATCGCAATTTCCGCAACGAAGGTCTCTCGACTCACCACAATCCCGAATTCACCATGCTGGAGTTCTACCAGGCCTACACCGATTACCGGGGCCTGATCGACTTCTCGGCCGAATTGCTGGCTCAAGTGGCCCGCGAAGCCACCGGCGGGACCACCGTGGAGTACGAGGGCTGCCAACTGGACTTCAGCCATCTGGAACGCTACAGCATGCGCGAAGCGGTGGTGCACTTCTGGGAAGGCGAGGGCCGCCCCACCCCGGAAGAAGTGGCCGATCCGGCCTGGCTGCGGCGGCATTCCTCCAAGCCCACCGCCGGCGAGGCCCTTACCGACCTCTTCGAGCGCCAGGTGGAAGCCAGGCTCATCCAACCCACGGTGATTTACGATTACCCGGTGGAGACGTCGCCGCTTTCCAAGAACAAGCCCGGCGATCCGGCCTTCGTGGAGCGCTTCGAGATCTATGCCGCCGGCATGGAAATCGGCAACGCCTACACCGAGCTGAACGATCCGCAGGAACAGCGCCGGCGTTTCGAAATGCAGCTCGGCATGCGCGAGCGCGGCGACCTGGAAGCGCACCAGATGGATCAGGACTACGTGCGCGCGCTGGCTTACGGCATGCCGCCCACCGGCGGCGAGGGCATCGGGATCGACCGCCTGACCATGATCCTGACCGGCTCGCGCTCCATCCGCGACGTGATTCTCTTCCCGCTGCTGCGGCCGGAGGGCGCCATCGATCTGGTGACGCAATTGCAGAGCTTGGACGGGAAGTAAAAAGCGTGCAATCCACCTTCGAGATCTTCGTCGCCAGCCGCTACCTGCGGGCCCGCCGCAAAGAGGCGGTGATCTCCATCATCACCGTGATCTCGGTACTGGGCGTGGCCGTGGGAGTGATGGCGCTGGTGATCGCGCTGGGCGTGAACAACGGATTCCGCGTCACCTTGCAGAAGAACCTGCTGGGGGCCATGGCGCACATCGGGGTGATGCCCAAACAGCCGGGCGACGGCATCGAGAACTGGCGCGAGCTGGCTGCGCGCCTCGGAAAGCTGCCGCACATCGTGGCCGTTTCGCCGGCACTTTACAGCCCGGTGTACATGGTCGGACCTCTGCAATCCACCGGCGCGCTGCTGAAGGGCATCGACGTGGATTCCGAGCTGAAAATCAGCGACGCGCTGCGCCATCTGAAAGCCGGCAAGCTCGACCGCCTGCGCGACCCCGACGCCAACCCGCCCGGCATCGTGCTGGGCGCGGATATGGTGCAGGATTGCGGCTTCGTGCTCAACTCCCTGATCGACGTGGTCAGCCCGCAGGGCCAGTTGGCCGGTCCGCTGGGCGTGGAGCCGGCCATCAAGCGCTTCCGGGTGGTCGCCATTTTCCAAACCGGCTTCTACGAAGTGGATCGGAATTGGGCCTTTACCGCCATACAGCCCGAGCAGCGTTTTCTCTCGCTCGGCGACACCATCAACCGCATCGAGCTGGACGTGGACGATCTCAACCGCGCTCCGGAAATCGCCAAGGAAGTGGAGCGCGCCGCCGGGGAAAGGTACACCACCACCACCTGGATGGAGCAGAACCATCAATTGATGGCGGCGCTGAACATGGAGCGGGTGGTGACCATCATCACCATCGGGCTGATCGAACTGGTGGCAGCCCTCAACATTTTCATCACCCTGGTGATGATGGTGATGGAGAAGTACCGGGACATCGCGGTGCTCATGTCGATGGGCGCGCGCCGCGGGCAGATCCGCCGCATCTTCATGCTGCAGGGGGTGCTGATCGGGATGGTGGGCAGCGCCATCGGCCTGGCCGCCGGCTACACCCTGTGCTATGTCTGCAACCGGAATCACTGGCCGCCGCTCGATCAATCGGTCTACGCGCTCAGCTACGTGCCTTTCCAGCCGCGCTGGGCGGATGGCATCTGGATCGCCGCGCTGGCCGTTGCGGTGAGCTTCCTGGCCACCATTTACCCCGCCCGTAACGCCACCCGCATCGCGCCGGCGGAAGTTTTGCGCTACGAATAAGCCATGGCGGTTTTCCCGCCACAACCGCGCATGAAAATGGGCGCCAGCGGGTGTAGCCTGAAATCAGCCGCTGATCGGCTGCACCCACAGCATCTCAAGCGCAAACTCGTAAAACGGCTGGAGGGACTCGGGTTCCAGGTAACCGTCACCCGGAGTCCTCTGCCAGCCTGAGGCATATTTTCGAAGGAATGAGACTGATACCGGCTGCGCATGGGCCATCCTCAGGCCGCCGGGTCCGGCCGCAGCGGAGGTCGCGGAGGCGGACCGCAGCGACGGCTGCCCATGTTTGCTTTATTCTGGTAAAGGACAGCCAACAAGGAATTGCGCATGACCCTGAACATCGAGATTCCGGACGAACTTGGCGCAGCGTTGAGGGCGCAGGCGCAAGCAGAAGGTGTCTCTCCCGACCGCTACGTGAGCCGGGTGCTCGAAAACAGCTTGGCGGCCGCGATCGAACAGTCCAACAGCGAACGGCCGTTTGAGACTGGCTACGGCATGTGGGCGAAGTACGGCCCCGCTCCTTCCGCTGAAGAGATCGACGAGAACCGGCGAGAGATGTTTCGTAATTTCGCCCAGGACTTCTAATGATCGCGGGCGTTGTCGACACTCACGCCGCACTGTGGCTGTTATTCGCCGATCCCCGGCTTTCAGCGATCGCCACGAATTTCATTGACAAGGCCGCCATAGCGCATCGGGGGATCGCGCTTGCGCCAATCAGCCTGGCCGAAGTCGTTTACCTTATCGAAAAGAACCGCCTGCCGGCATCGGCCTTTGACGATTTGAGAAAGGCGCTTGCCAATCCCGACCACGTGCTTGAAGAAGCGCCGTTCACTGCCGGGGTGGTTGACGCGATGCGCAAGGTGTCCCGCGCCCAGGTTCCGGATATGCCCGACCGCATCGTCGCGGCAACGGGAGTCTATTTGGGTGTTCCTGTCATCAGCCGGGACGGCCGCATCCGCGCCTCGAATGTCCAAACAGTCTGGTAGAGATCCCCCAGGTTCGGGGTCATCAGGACGAGCCATAGCCGAACGGCTATAGAGGCCCAGGCCACGAATTCACACGCCCGAGTGGCTGCTGCCCGATGCCCATCGACACCCCAAACTGAAGCCACGCCAGGAAACCGGCGGTCGGGCTCCAGACAGAGCGGTCGAGCGAAACGCCGCCACCTGAAATGCTGCCGCGGGGACCTCTCCTTTCCAACCCGCGCCGGGTAGACGGCGGGATCACGGCGATACGCCTCCTCGCCAGGAGCGGCCGGCTTACACGTACTCGAACAACGCCATGAACCCGAAATCCATGTGCAATTGCTGATGGCAGTGGAACAGAGTCAGCCCGGGATTATCGGCTACGAAATCGATTTCCATCTCCTGGTAACCGCCCACCATGACCACGTCTTTCCGCACTCCCGAGGTGGCCTGGCCCGCCACGCGGGTCAGTTCGAAACTGTGGCGGTGCAGGTGGATGGGATGGATATCGTCGCTGGCGTTGCGCATGCGCAGCCGGTAGCGCTTCCCCTGCTCCAGGCGAAACATCGGGTGCATGCGGTCCTCCGAAAACGCCACATCGTTGATAGTCCACCGGTTGAAGCCCTCCGCGGCGGCGTTTTCCTTGGCGAAGCGCATTTCGAAGAGTTGATCCGGCTTGGCCGCGGGGCTTTCGCGATTTCCAAAATGGGCGTAGTCCCAGGAAAATTTCTGCGGCGCGACCCACTGCGGCTTGCCCTTCTGGTCGGCATACTCCACCACCGTGCCCATGCCGTGCTGCCGGTCGTCGTCGGCCGTATCGCCCAAAATCCAGATTCCGGGGTGATTCATTTCCACCATCGCGGAGATGCGCTCGGCGGTGCCGAGCCATAGCCCGGGAACGGTCACCGGCTGGGGGAGGGGGTTGCCATCCATCGCCAGCACGGTGAACACGTGGCCCGGCAAAGCCAGGCTGCGGATTTCGGTGGCGCTTCCGTTCAAGACATGAAACAGAACGCGCTGGCCCTGTTTCACCCGGATCGGCTCCCCGCTGCCCAGCATTCGCCCGTTGATGGTGAAGGAGCCGTACCCCACCTCGAATCCATGCGGCATGCCACGCGCGAGCGAGGCGTTCATGGCGCCTTCGCCGCTCTCTTTCAGTTCCTTCAGGGTCGCGGCCGGCGCCAGAAAATCCATGGCCATGTCGCCCCCGCGGCTGTAAGTGGGCTCGAACTCTTTCAGGGTGAGGAACACCTCGTGATCGTACAGGCCGGCGTCGTTCTTCGGTTCGATGTACACCGGACCCACCTGGCCGGTGTACTGTCCCGCGTTCAGGTCCGCACCCGCGTGGACGTGCGTGTGGTAGAAGCGCAGCCCGGAAGGACGCGGCGTAAACGCGATGCGGCGGCTTCCGTGAGGCGGAATGAAGGGCGTGCCCTCTTCCGCCGCGCCATCGACATCGGTGGAAACGAATTGCCCGTGCCAATGGAGTTGCTCGGGCGTGTCGGTCTGGTTGTGGATGTCGATGGTGACCGGTCGGCCTTCTTTGAAGCGCAGCAACGGTCCGGGGACCTGGCCGTTATAAGTGGTGGTGGAGACGATGTGATTGGGGGCCAGTTCCACGGGCTTGACAGCGATGGTCAAAGTGTAATCCGCGGCTGCGCCCGCGGCGGCTTCCGGGGCTTGCGGCCCGGCGGCGGGCTTGCAGCCGAATGTCTGAGAAAGTAAGGATCCCCCGGCAAGCGCGCCGGCGGCTTTCACGAAGCCTCGGCGCGAGAAGTAAGAGTCTGGCACGAGGCCAGTATAACGCGGCCTGCCGGGGATCCCGCCGGTTCGCAGCCATCAGTTCGCGGCAACATCCGGATGGAGCGTTGGTTCCCTACCGAGGACGCCAACGTGCCTTCGAAAAATAACAAGGGCGGCCCGGCGCGGGCGAATCGCGTGGCCGCTGGCCCGTGGGCGGCCGCCTGCCGGGCTGGGTTGGTGGGACAGGCCTTCAGCCCGTCCACGGCAGGCCGAAGGCTTGCCGTCATGGCGCGGCGCGCCACCCAAAGGGGTGAAAAACCGGCGCAGGTTTTCGACCGTGCCCCACCCTCCGCCGCAGGTCCATGGGCACCTCCTTAGGGTCGTGGTTTCGGCCGCGGAACTCACCGCCGTGGGCGGCAGGCTTCCCGGATGAAGGCCACAATCGATTCGAGCGACGCGCCGGGCTGAAAGACCGCAGCCACGCCGTCCTTTTTCAAAGTCGCTGCGTCTTCGTCCGGAATGATCCCGCCCACCACCACTTTCACATCGCCCATGTCCTTCTCGCGCAGCAGCGCCATGACTCGCGGCACGATGGCCTTGTGGGCGCCGGAGAGGATCGAAAGGCCGATCACCTCGACATCCTCCTGGAGCGCCGCGCTCACAATCATCTCGGGCGTCTGGCGCAATCCGGTGTAGATTACTTCCATGCCGGCGTCGCGCAGCGCCCGGGCGATGATCTTGGCGCCGCGGTCGTGGCCGTCCAGGCCGGGTTTGGCCACCAGCACGCGAATCGGCGGCGCGGGCAGGGGCGATGCGCTCATAGCCGGGGAGTCTCCTGATAGACGCCGAAGACCGAGCGCAGGGCATCGCAGATTTCGCCCAGGGTGGCATAGGCGCGGACGGCGTCCATCAGGCGCGGCATGGTGTTGTCGCTGCCCTCGGCGGCGCGCTTCAGCGCATCCAGAGTGCGGGTGACGCAGGTCTGGTCCCGCCGCTTGCGGAGCGCCGCCAGTTTGCCCGATTGATGCGCCGCCGCGCTTTCATCGATCTCCAGCAACTCCAGCGGCTGGTCCTCGGACTGGAACCGGTTCACTCCCACGATGGTGCGTTCCCCGGTCTCCACTTCGCGCTGGTAGCGATAGCTGGCGGCGGCGATCTCGGCCTGCGGGAAACCCGCTTCGATGGCCGCGATCATCCCGCCCATCTGGTCGATCTGGCGGATGTAGCGGTTGGCCGCCTCTTCGGTTTCGAGCGTCAGTTTCTCCAGAAAATAGCTGCCCCCCAGAGGGTCCGCGGTGTTGGCCACGCCGCTTTCGTACGCCAGGATCTGCTGCGTGCGGAGCGCGATGGTGACGGCGTGCTCGCTGGGCAGCGCGTAGGCTTCGTCGAGCGAGTTGGTGTGCAGCGATTGCGCCCCGCCCAGCACCGCCGCCATAGCTTGCAGCGCCGTGCGCACCACGTTGTTGTACGGCTGCTGCCAGGTGAGCGAACAACCCGCCGTCTGGGCATGGAAGCGTAGCTTCCAACTGCGCTCGCTCCCGGCTCCGTAGCGCTCGCGCATGGCATACGCCCAGATCTTGCGGGCCGCGCGGTACTTGGCGATCTCCTCGAAGAAATCGTTGTGGGCGTTAAAGAAGAAACTCAGCCGCGGGGCGAATTCGTCCACCGCCAGGCCGCGCTCGAGCGCCCAATCCACGTACTCGAAACCGTCCCGCAGGGTGAAAGCCAGCTCCTGCACGGCGGTGGAACCGGCCTCGCGAATGTGGTAGCCGCTGATGGAAATGGGGTTGAAGCGCGGCGTATGGCGAGTCCCGAATTCGATGGTGTCGGTAACCAGCCTCAGGGAGGGCCGCGGCGGAAAAATGTATTCCTTCTGCGCGATGTACTCTTTGAGGATGTCGTTCTGGAGGGTTCCCGAGACAAGTGCCCAATCCACCCCCTGCTGTTCGGCCACCGCCAGGTACATAGCCCACAGCACTGCGGCGGGCGAGTTGATGGTCATCGAGACCGTCACCTCGCCCAGGGGAATCCCGCGGAAGAGGATTTCCATGTCCTCCAGCGAGCTCACCGAA
>JASHSS010000660.1 GCA_030038565.1 Bryobacteraceae bacterium | reverse complement strand
AGGGTAGCGCGCTCCGGTTCCTCCCTCGGCGCGACGCTCCGGGCGCGTCCCGGCGGCCGCCGCGTAGGCCGCTCCGGCGCCCCCCTTCCCCTCCCTGCCCCCTCGGCCCCCGCCGGCCTTCCCCGGCTTCTCCGCCCTGCCCTGTTGCTTTCCAAAAGGAACTATGCCATCCTTCCTGTTGGGAACCCAAATCGGCTATGAAAGACAAAACCGAGGTTCTGCAAGGCACCCTGGCATTGATGGTCTTGAAGACGCTCGACGTGCTCGGACCGCTCCACGGCTATGGAATCGCCCGGCGCATCGAGCAGATCAGCGGAGACCTGCTCAGCGTCAATCAGGGAACCCTCTATCCGGTGCTGCTGCGGTTGGAGCAGGAGGGGGCCATCGCCTCCGAATGGGGCGCTTCGGAGAATAACCGCAAGGCGCGCTTCTACCGGCTCACCCGCGTGGGGCGCAAGCAATTGCAGGCCGAGGCCCGCGGCTGGGAACAGACCGCCGCCATCATCGGGCGGTTCTTTGCCGTGAAGGCGGAGGATCTCAAATGAGAGCGCTGCGGCGGTTCTTCCGCCGGCTGGCTTGCTTCACCCGCCGCCGGCAATACGAGGAGCGCGTGCGGGCGGAAATCGAAGCCCACCTGGCTTTCGGGATCGAGGAGAATCTGCGCTCCGGTATGCCTCCGGCCGAGGCGCGCCGGCAGGCCTTGCTGAAGTTCGGATCGGTCGCCGGAACGCGCGAAGACTACCGCCGCCAGAGCGGGTTGCCATTTCTGGAAGCGCTGGCGCAGGATACGCGCTACGCCCTGCGCCGCCTGCGCCACGCTCCGGCCTTCACCATCACCACCGGGCTTACGCTGGCATTGGGAATCGGCGCCACCACCGCGATTTTCACGCTCGTCGATGCGGTCCTGCTGAAGTCGCTGCCGGTGGCAAATCCGCGCGAATTGTACCGCCTGGGCAGAGAGTCCCGGTGCTGCTACCAGGGCGGCTACAGCCAGGATCAAGAGTTCTCCCTGGTCTCGTCCGATCTATACCTTTACTTCCGGGACCACACCCGCGGATTCGCGGAACTGGCGGCCTTCCAGGCCTTCCAGCCGCTGTTCGGCGTCCGGCGGGCAGGCGCGCGGGAGGCGGCGCAGGGCTATCCCGGCGAGTTCGTCTCGGGCAATTACTTCACCATGTTCGGCATCACGGCGTATGCCGGGCGGGCGCTTCGGGCGGATGACGACCAGCCCGGCGCTCCGCCGGTCGCGGTGATGAGCTATCGCTTATGGCAGCAAAGGTACGCCGCGGATCCGTCGGTCGTGGGAGGCGTCTTTCATATCGACGACACGCCGTTTACGGTGGTGGGAATCGCTCCGCCCGGTTTCTTCGGCGACAGCCTGCGCAGCACGCCGCCGGATTTCTTTCTGCCGCTCAACACCCAACCGCTGGTGGAGAGCGATGCCGATCTCAAAAAGTACGACATCCACTGGCTAGACCTGATCGGCCGCATCGAGGCCGGTGCGGCGCCCGCATTCATCGAAGCGCAAATGCGGGTGGAACTGAAGCAGTGGCTGCGCTCGCACTGGGGCGAGATGAGCGCCAACGATCGCGCCCGGTTCCCCGCCCAGACCCTGTACCTGGTTCCCGGCGGCGCCGGCGTCACCGCCATGCGCGAGCAATATGAGCACTGGCTCCATATCCTGATGATGGTTTCCGGGTTCGTGCTGCTGATCGTGTGCGCCAACGTGGCCTACCTGATGCTGGTTCGCGGCATGGAGCGGCGGCGGCAGACCTCCTTGAGCATGGCGCTGGGGGCGCGCGCGTCGCGCCTGGTAAGAGAGACGCTCATCGAAAGCCTGCTGCTCTCCGGGTTGGGCGGCGCGGCCGGCCTGGCCATCGCCTTCGCGGGCACGCGGCTGATTTTGCATTTCGCATTCCCGGTGTCCCCCGGATTCGGCGCGGTGCCCATCGACGCATCGCCTTCCCCGCTGGTGCTGTGGTTCGCCCTGCTCACTTCGCTCGCAACGGGAGTGATTTTCGGCATCGCCCCCGCCTGGACGGCCACGCGCGTGGATCCGATCGAAGCGCTTCGCGGAGGGAACCGGGCCACGCGCAGTTCCGGCGCGCTCACGCGAAAGACCCTGGTGGTGCTCCAGGCGGCCCTTTCGCTGGTGTTGCTGTCCGCGGCCGGATTGCTCACAGCCGCGCTTGGAAAACTGGAGAACCAGGATTTCGGATTCGCGCGCGACCGGCGCGTGGTGGCCCACATGGAACCGCGGATGGCCGGTTACCATCCCGCGCAACTGGCCCAACTTTACCGGCGCATCCGCGAGGCGGTGGCCGCGATTCCGGGCGTATCCTCGGTGGCCGTCTGCAGTTATTCGCCCCTCAGCGGCGGTGCCTGGGGCGCCGCCGTCTGGGTGGACGGCCACCCCGATCCGGGTCCCCACCAGGAGAACTGGGCTGCCTGGGACCGGGTGAGCGCCGGGTACCTGGACGTCATCGGGACGCCTGTCCTGAAAGGGCGCGGCATCATCGAACAGGACACCGCGGCATCGCCTCACGTAGCCGTGATCAACGAGGCGTTCCGCAGCAAGTTCTTCCGCAACGAGGATCCCATCGGCAGGCGTTTCGGCCGCACCCCGGACGCCAGACAGGAGTTCCAGATCGTGGGGGTGACCAAAGATGCCCGTTACCTGGCATTCCAACTCGACCGGCCGATTCCCCCCTTCTTCTTCATCCCCGAAGCGCAAGCCGAATACGCGCAGAGCAACCTGGGATCGCTCTTCCTGCACGACATCGTGATCGTGACGCGGCCGGGAGCCGGCGTGTCCCTCGCGCAGGTACGCCAAGCCTTGGCCTCGGTGGATCCCGGCCTGCCGGTCCTTTCGCTGCGCGGCCTGGGAGAACAGGTGGCCGGCCAGTTCACCCAGCAGCGGCTGATCGCGCGGCTGACATCCTTCTTCGGTGTTCTGGCGCTTCTCCTGGCTTCCATCGGCTTATATGGGGTAACCGCCTACAACGCCGGACGCCGCGTGAACGAGATCGGAGTGCGCCTGGCGTTGGGCGCCGGGCGCGGCCAGGTTGTCCGCCTGGTGCTCGGAGGCGCATTCGGCCTGATCCTGGCGGGACTATGCGTGGGGTTGCCGTTGACGCTTGCGGCCGGGCGCTTCCTGGGCCATCAGCTTTATGGCTTGAGTCCCTACAATCCCGCGGTCACGCTGGGGGCGGTCGCGGCGCTCGGGTCGGCCGGGTTGGCCGCGGCTCTCATTCCGGCCTTCCGGGCCGGTGGGATTTCGCCCGTCGAAGCCCTGCGCGCCGAGTGACGCCGGCGGCGCTTCCGCCCGCGGTTTGATGGCCCGCAGCCGCATCGGCCGCGGAATACGCTCTATGACTTCTTGGCGCCGGGCAAGCCCAGCTTATCGATTTCGTTGAAATACACTTTGCGGCCCTCGTCCATCGCCAGGTTCGAGAGGATCACCGCCACCGCATCCGCCATCCCCACTTCGATATCCGCCAGCGGCCGCTTGCCGTCGCGGCAGTTCTGGAAGAAGCTCTCCAGTTCCACATCCACCGGATTGCGCTGCTCCTCCTGCAGCATCACGCCCTTGGCCATCAGCCAGCGCCGCGCGAACTTCACTTCGCGGTTCAGGAAGCCTTCCTGGCCGGTGAATTGCAAGTCGCTGGTCATGATGGGAATCGGTCCGTTGGCCCCGCCCGAAGCTACCATGGTGGCCCCCGCTACGAAGGTCTCTTTCTTCTGGCCCGCCGCCGGGGTCACGGTGGCAGCCGCTTTGGGAGGCTCGCGATACCACCAGGCAATCGCCGGGTGCACGTCGTCTCCCACGGTGATCTCCACCGTGCCGTCGGTGCCCATGATGATCTCGCCCATCTCCGGACGGTTGCCGTCGAAATACGGCAGGAACTGGTTGGTGCTGATCGAGGAGTAGGTCAGCTTCTGCCCCTTGGGATACTTGTAAATCAACTGGATGTTGTCGTTAATGTCGCGCCCGTCCTTGAGCGTGTCCAGGCTGCCCAGTCCCATTACGAACTCCGGCTCCGAGCCGAACATCCAGTCCGCCACGTCCACCTGGTGCGAGGTCAGCTCCGCCGTCAGCCCGCCCGACATCGAACGGAACACCCGCCAGTTGGCAATGTTGCCTTCCCCGCCCGGCTTCATGGTCCACAGCGAGCTGGGCTTGTTGATCATGTTGCGGTGCCATTGCGCGTGCATGTGGTGCACGTCGCCCAGAATGCCCTTATCCACCATCTGCTTGACGGTCTGGTAGAAGTAGCTGTAGCGCCGCTGCAAGCCGGTCTGGAGGGTCTGCTTGGAATGCTCGGCCGCCAGCGCGCGCAGGGCGTGCACTTCCTCGGGCTTGAACACCAGGCACTTCTCGCAAAACACGTGCTTGCCGGCCATCAGCGCGTCGCGGGTGATCGGAAAGTGCACGAACAGCGGGACGGTGACGAAGACCGCGTCCACGTCCTTCTGGGTTAGCAGCTCGCGATAGTCCTTGAACGTCTTGGGGTTGTTGGCGATGGTGGTGACGCCGTGGCCCAGGTTCTCCTGGTTGATGTCGCAAAGCGCCACGCATCGGCCGTTGTCGATGTTCTTGAGATGTTTTAAAAGATACGTGCCGCGGCTTCCGGTGCCGATCATGCCGAACTGCACCTGCTCGTTGGCGGCGCGGACCTTCTGGATAGCGGGCGCGCCCTGGATCGCGGGGACGACGGTGGCGGCAGCCGTTACGGCCCCCGCAGCTTTCAATAAATCGCGGCGTGACAGGTCAGTCTGCTCTGCCATGAAGGCAACCTCGCAAAATCAGAGTGGATTCTTCCGAATTGTATCATGGGGGTATGCGGGTGCTGGTGTTGGGCGGGACGAGTCTGACCGGGCCGTTCGTGGTGCGCCGCCTGAACGCTCTGGGCCACCAGGTGACCGTCTTCCACCGCGGGGAGCACGAAGCCGACCTGCCCGAGGGCGTGCGTCACGTGCATGGCGATTTCAGCCAACCGCCCGCCGATCTGCGCTGCCCCGCTCCCGACGTGGTGGTGCACATGTGGGCCCTCACCGAGGCCGGCGCGGTCCGCTTCCTGGAACTGTTCCGCGGCGCGGCCGGACGCGCGGTGGTGATTTCCAGCGGCGATGTCTACCGCAACTACGGGCGGCTGCAGCGTCTGGAATCCGGCGGGAGCGCGGGGCCGGTTCCGCTGGGCGAGGATGCGCCCCTGCGCGAGTCGCGCTACCCCTACCGCAACCGCAAAGGCCCGGTGGAGATTCCGGACGAGTACGACAAGGTGCTGGTGGAGGCGGCCCTGCGCGGCCAGAGCCATCTGCCCGTCACCATCCTGCGATTTCCCGCGGTCTATGGCCCGCACGATTATCACCGCTTCCGGCCGTGGGTGCAAAAGCTGGTTCCGGCCAACGACGAGATCAAACTGCAGGACGATTTCGCGCGCTGGCGCTGGACCCACGGCTTCGTCGAGAACGTGGCCGAGGCGGTGGTGCTGGCGGTGACGCGGGATGCCGGGGCGGGCCGCACCTACAACGTGGGCGAGGCCATCACCCCCACCTGGGAGGAGCGCCTGGGCGAGTGGGCGCAGGTGGCCGGATGGCGCGGGCGCATCGTACCGGTGGCAGCGGACGCGCTTCCCGAGAACGAGCGCACGGCCCTGGATTTCTCCCAGCACCTGGCCGTCGACACCACTCGCATCCGCCGCGAACTGGGATACACCGAAGTAGTCCCGCGCGAGGTGGCCATCGCGCGCACCATCGCCTGGGAGCGCGGTCCGGCAGCCGCGGGTCTATAGGGGCCCGGCGGGAGCCCCGCGGCGCGGCGGGAGCCGTTAATAACTATCGTTACCAATCCAGTGCTTACCACTGCTGTCTTGATCGAGGCCCCACCACTCCCAGGACAATCAATGTGTGTCATCTTCCGCATTGTTGGCAATAGAGACCCCCCGGCGGCCTGCGGCTTCCGTGTCCTCGCGGCACGGCGCGGCCCAGATTGTCATGGTGTTGGCGGCTTTCAACGAGGAGCAAAACCTGGGTCCCCTGTTGCAGAAGATCAACGGACAGTCCTGTGAAATGGGGCTTCCCTTTCACGTGATCGTGGTGGATGACGGCAGCAGCGACCGCACCTGGGAGACCATCGAGGCTTTCCGCAAGATTCTACCCTTGACCGCGATCCGCCACCCGGTAAACCAGGGGCTGGGACGCTCCATCGCGGATGGACTCGCCGCGGCGGTCGAGATCGCCGGCGACGAGGACGTTGTCGTGACCATGGACGCCGATGAGACCCATCCCCCGGGCTTGATCCCCAGGATGTTCCAGGCGATTCGCGAAGGCCGCGATGTGGTGATCGCATCCCGATACCGGCAGAATTCGCATCTTTGCGGGATTTCGTTCCGGCGCTGCGCCATGAGCTACGTGGCCGCGATGGTGAGCAAGGCGATATTCCCCATCCAGGGAGTCCGCGACTACACCAGTGGATTTCGGGCGTTTTCCGGCAGTGCGCTGCGCCTGGCGTATCACGAGTACGGACCCGCATTCGTCGATCAGACGGGGTTTCAGTGCACCATCGACATCCTCCTCAAGATGCGCCGGCTGCCGCTGGTATTCGGGGAGGTGCCGCTGGTCCTGCGCTACGACCTGAAGAAAGGGCCCAGCAAGCTGCCCGCGATGAAGACCATCAAAGCTACCTTGCGCCTGCTTTTAAAGAGACGCTTCGGCGGCGGAGGAATGGCAGCATGCAGAGCGGCCTGACGCGCTACGCGTGCTTGACGCGTCAACAGGCTGCCCTCGTCCTCGCCGCCCTTTTCCTGTTCATCGCTTACGCCGTAGCGGTGGCTCCCCCGCAAACCCTCATCCCCAAATCCTACGACCCGAAAAAGGCCGATCAGGGCGACCTGGCGCTGTACCGGAAGATCGTCGCGCGGGTCCACGCGGGCGAAGGCTACTACAGCGCGCTGGGAGGAGTGCTGCGGGCGGCCAGGCGCCCCACCACCTCGGTGGCCAACTGGCGTTCGCCGCTGCACCTGACGGCGGTGGCGCTTCTGCCGGATCTGGTCTGGGCGCAGGTGATCCTGGGAGGCCTGGCGGTGCTGGCGCTGATCCTGGCTTTCAACATCATGGCCGAAGGGGAATTGGCGGCCCTGGCGATTCTCCAGACCATGCTGATGTTCGGACCTTTGCTGGTGTGTTTTACCCAGGTAGGGGTTTTCTTTGCCGAGAACTGGGCCGGGACTCTGATCGCGGTTTCGGTGGGGGCGTACGCCACCAAATCCGCGAAGTGGCGTCCGGTGGGAATCGGTGCGGCATTGCTGGCGCTGTTTGTTCGTGAGCTGGCCTTGCCGTACGTGCTGGTGTGCGGCCTGCTGGCCTGGCGCGAGAAACGGCAGCGGGAGGTTCTGGCTTTGGGACTCGGCCTGGTGGCCTACGCGGCCTACTTCGGGGCGCACGCCCTGAAAGTTTATTCCGTCATCCTGCCCACGGATGTCACTAACCCCGCCGGATGGATGCAGTTTGGAGGGGTCGGCTTCCTGCTCCACGCCACCTGCGTAGGCTGGCTGATGGTTCTGCCTCCGTGGATGACCGCGGTTTACCTGCCGGTTTCGGTGCTTGGCCTGGCGGGCTGGACCCATGCGATTGCGCGGCGCGTGCTGCTGACGGTCCTGGCTTACCTGGCCGCATTCTCGGTGGTCGGCCACTCCGTCAACCTCTATTGGGGCGCGCTGTATGCGCCGGTGCTGTCTTTCGGCGCGGCGTTAGGCATAGTGGCGCTGTACGATCTGATCCGGACGGTGCTCTCGGGCGGGCGCGGCGTGGCTGAGCAGGCGGATCCGGCTCCCCAGGCCGCTGGAACCGCAGCCGGTTTTCCGTAAGCGGCGCGGCCTACAGATTCCGGGAAGTCTGCGAACGGATCCAGGCCTGATAGTTTTCCATGGTCCGCGGGTTGAATCCCCAGTGGAATTCCAGCTCATAACCCAGCGATTTGGCCAGGCCGTCCAGGTCGGGGAAGAGCGTGGCGTAGGTGATGTTCATGCGGTAAAGCTCGCGCATGCCTACATCGCGCACGGGCTTGGCCAGCACCAACTTGGCCAGGATGTGGTCGGAGTCGGAGTGCCTCAGGATCTCTTCGATGGGGACATCCAGCACGCCGGGCACGGCAAATGTTCCCGACTGCGCAATCAGGCGGCGGTTCATCATCAGCGGTTCGCCCATCCAGATGAAGCGCTGATTGCCCTCCAGGAAGTAACGCCGGAAGTTGCCCTTGGGGCGCGGGTCCATGGGACGGTGGCGCGGCGCGCGGGTGCTGTCGATGCGGGCCGG
>JASHSS010000659.1 GCA_030038565.1 Bryobacteraceae bacterium | reverse complement strand
TTCGAAGTGCTCGCGGGCTTTGGGTTGGTCGTGGCTGGCGAGGGCGAGGCGGGCGGAGGCGAGGTGGTAGTCGGTGAGGTGAAGTCGCATGCCGGAGCGGGTGGCGATGCGGAAGACCTCGTCGAGGTCGTGCGGGGTGCCGCGGGCGAGCAGGGCGCGGGGAAGGTAGTCAATTTGTCCGGCGCGGCGGAGGAAGTTGACGGCTTGGTCGAGGTGCTCAGCGGCTTCGGCGGAGCCGGAGGGGTGGGCGCTGCCCAGCGAGAGGTGGTCGAGGCCGATGTGGAGGAGCCAGCTGTTCCGCTCCGCTATCGGCAGGGTCTGGGTGGCCCGGCGGATGACTTCCGCCGTCTGGCCGTGAGCGAGGAGAAGGTCGCAATACCGATAGCCCTGGAGCGAGTAGAGAATCGGGTACTCGGGTTGCCCTTCGGCTTGGAGTTGCTCGGCGTCACCAAAAAAGTGCATGGCTTCGGCGGTGTCGCCAGACTGATGGAGGGCGTCCGCGAGGGCAGTACGGTTAACCATGCGCTGGAACTCGTCGCCGCTACGGTCGGCGAAATCGACGGACTGCCGGGCCGCCGCAATCGCCTCGGACAGGTTGCCGAGAGTGAGCAGGGCTTCGCTCAGGTTGCTGTAGACGCGGGCTGCGTTGGTCCATAGCCCCTGCTTCACGCGTGCTTCGGCTGCGGCCCTCATCGGTCCAATCGCCTCAGCCAACCGACCGGTGGCGCGGAGAGCGAACCCGGCAGAATTGAACAACCACGCTGGGTCCGGCGGTGGCAGGGCGGCAACCGGCTTAGTCCATGGGTTCTCGAAGAAATTGGCGAGCAGGGAGAGGTCGGTCCCGAATGCTCCGAGCATCTTGTTGAGGTAGGCCTCGTTGCCGCGTAGGATGCGGTCGCGGTAGACCTCGCGGCAGCACTCGGCATGCTCGCCCGCCTGGCAGCCATGGTAGACGGCGCAAAAGAGCGGCGTCATTTCCTCCAGCGTGTCGGGCCGATACGACGCCTTCGCTTTGTAATGCTCGTAGAGCCGCGCGTGGCCCTCCCTGGTCGCCTCGGCTGCGAAGTGTTCCCGAACCAGCGGGTGGCAATCGAGCGGTTGCGCCGGGTCCGATGTCAGGGTGAGCCGGGCATCGCGCAGGTTCGCCAGCGCCGCCAGGTACTTGAGCTCGTCCATGTTGGGCAACACCAGCTTCAGCGCCTCCGGCTCAGCGGGACGGTCGAAATACCCCAGCGCGCGCAGGATATCCAGCTCCGGTTGGTCCTGGTACATCCGCGCATAGCTCGCCATCACCTTGCGCGCATGCCGCCCGGGTTTGGTCTCGTTCACCTGAAGCTCGCGGATATCCGTCCGGCGGCGGATGTCCTTTTTGCAGAACTTGGCCAGATACGTGCCCAGCAGAGTGAGGGCAAGAGCATGATCCTCGTAAGCCTCGGACGCCGCGCGCAGTTCGTCCTCGAAGCCGTCCACGCCGAGATGCTTCAGGTATCGGGCCCCATCTGCCGGGTCCAGGTTTTCGAGATCTTGCGAAAGGGCGTTCGGTTCCTCATCCGGAAGGTCGCTCAGCCGGACGCGCGTCGTCGCAAGAACCAGTCCCGCATTGCGGAACGCGAGTTCCTGGAGCAGCGCTTTCAGGGCGAGATCGCGCAGGCTGCCCTCGGGGTCCTGGAGCGGCTCGATGCCATCCAGGATCAGCAGCACATGCTCCTGTCGCAGGCGTTCGACCAGCCGGTCTACCTTGGCCCAGATGGAATCGGCCGGCTGGAGGGTGATGCCGAACCAGGAAAGCGCTTCGGCGAAGAACGGGTCGGAAGAGCTCTGGCTCTTCTCATTCGTGCCCTGGCTGTAGAAAGACCAGCCGAAAATGCGGGCGTCTCCGAGGCTGCGATACCACTTCGTGATCAGCGCGGTTTTGCCCGTCCCCCCGGGAGCGATGATCTGGACGAAGTTGGTATGCGGATTCGTCCACGCCTGTTCGAGCCATTCCATCTGCGCGTCGCGACCGATGAGGAACGAATCCACCGTGGGGAGCTTGCGGATGAAGGCGCTCGGCGCCAGAGACGTGGTTGCGCCGCCCGGGAAGGCGACCCGTTCCACCAGGCGTTCTCCGCGGACGCCATCCAGGAGCAGCCGCTTGCACGTGGCGTCATCCTTATTGACGAAGCTGATGTAAGCGAACTGCTCGAACAGCCGGGAATCGTCATGCGGCTCCACGACTACCGGGATCACAAACCGCTTCTTCCCGGTGGGGTCGGCGAAGAAAGCGGCGTAGCGTTCCGATTGAGTGAATTCTCTGGTCAGGTAGTGCGGCGAGATTACCGCGATCACGTGGTCGGCCCGCTGCAAAGCCTCCTCCATCATGCGGGGAATGCTGTCGCCCGGTTTGAAGTCGAAATCCTGAAGCCCGGTGGTATAGCCCGCATCCTCGAGCACGTTGGAGATCCACTGGGCCCACTCGGAGTCCGGGCCCGCGCGCGAAATGAAGAAATGCAGCTTCTTGGTCGGCTCCGCCACTTCCCGCCATCCTATCACCCCCGTGCTAATCTGAAGAAACCGAATGCCCGGGGGGTCCTTCGTTCTAATTCTGGCTGCCGCCCTGTCTGCGCGCGCCGCGGGGAGCGCGGACTATGCCGGCGCGGCGGTCTGCGCCAAATGCCACGCCGAGGCGCATCGCGTGTGGTCGCAATCGCGCCACAGCAGGATGGTGCAGCCGGCCACGGCCAAGGCGGTGCAGGGGGATTTCGCCCGCGGGCGCATCGTGCTGCGCGGTCTGCCTTACCTGCTGCGCCAGGCCAACGGCGCGTTCTACATCACCGAATCCTATCTCACCGGCAAACCGCGGGAGCACCGCGTCGATTACACCCTCGGCAACCGGCGCATCCAGCACTACCTCACCCGGCTGGCGGATGGGAAGGTCATCGTGCTGCCGCCAAGCTGGGACATCCAGCGCAAGGAGTGGTTCCACAATCTCGATATCGACGATCCCGAAGAGTCTCCCGGAGTACAGGTGCAGGTCTGGAACAAGAACTGCTTTTCCTGTCACGTCAGCCAGCAGGAGAAGAACTTCGACCCGGCCACGGGACTATATAAGACCGCGTGGCTGGATTTCGGGATCAACTGC
>JASHSS010000658.1 GCA_030038565.1 Bryobacteraceae bacterium | reverse complement strand
TTCTGGAGGGGCGCGGAGGGGTGTGCTCCGGGCAGGGAGCAAGCGCGGAGAAAACCGAGGCGAGAGGTCCGGAGGAGGCGGAGTTTCCGGAGGGCCGAGCGAGTCGCGGAGAGTCATGATTCGAACTCCGCTACGATCTGGCCGGATTGAACGCTCTCACCGGCCGCCACCTTGATGGCCGCGACTTTGCCGGCCGCGGGCGCGGTGATGTTGGTCTCCATTTTCATGGCCTCCAGCACTAAAAGGATATCGCCCACCTGGAGGGTCTGGCCGGGTTGCGCCACTACCTTGACCACAATCCCGGCCACCGGGCTGCGGCAAACCTTCTCCTCGTTCACCGGGGGGCCGGGTGCGGGAGTGGCCGGAGGGGGCGCTGCAGGCAGGCGCACGTGGGCGGGTTCCACCGGGTAACCCAGCGGCGGGGCGGCAGGAGCCTCCGGCTCGGCCGCTTCGACATCGACCTCGTAGGTCTTTTCGTTGATGGTGATTTTGAGCTTCACGGGAATGTCCTAACTGTGCAGGCGATGGGAGGCCTGAATGGAGACGCGGCCTTCCTGCGCCCAGGCACGCGAACCGATCAGGCGAATCTGCCGGATGTGCGCACGGACACCCAGGAAGGCGGCCACGGCGGCGGAGATGGCGATCAGTTCGTCCTCGGAGATTTCGGGGGTGGGAGCCGGGGGCGCGGTTGCGGGCTGGGGCGGTGGGGCCGGCGGGCGCGCTCCCGCCGCGGGACCTTCAAGTTCAGCCACGCGCCGGGTGAGGACCTCCAGTTGACGGCGGAGGTCGTCTACCAGCTCGGCTAATTCGGGACTGGCTACTAGTGGCATGAGTTCTCCTTTCAGCGGGAAAACCAATTGGCTCCTTTACAGCGGCATCAGCCCGTGCTTCTTGGGCGGACGCAGTTCGCGCTTGGTGTGCAGGTATTCCAGGGCCAGGGCCAGGTGGCGGCGGGTGAGGGACGGCTCGATAATGGCATCCACCAGCCGGCGGCCGGCGGCCACATAAGGATTGGAGAAGACCTCGCGATAGCGCTCGATCAGCTCCTTGCGGCGGGAGGCCTGGTCCTCGGCTTCCTGGATTTCCTTGCGAAAGACGATCTCGGCGGCGCCCTCGGCGCCCATCACGGCGACTTCGGCGGTGGGCCAGGCGAAGACGCGGTCGGCGCCCAGATCTTTACCGCACATGGCGAGATAGGCGCCCCCGTAGCATTTCCGGAGGATCACGGTGATCTTGGGAACCGTCGCGGCGGAGTAGGCGAACAGCATCTTGGCTCCGTGGCGGATGATTCCGCCGTGCTCCTGCTGGACGCCCGGCAGGAAGCCCGGCACGTCGGCGAAGGTCACCAGCGCGATGTTGAAGGCGTTGCAGAAGCGGATGAAGCGCGAGGCCTTGTTGGAGGCGTCGATATCGAGCACGCCGGCCTTGGCGTTGGGCTGGTTGGCGATGACCCCCACGGTGCGGCCGTTGATGCGCGCAAAGCCCACCACGATGTTGGGGGCGAAGCCCGATTGCACCTCCAGGAAATCGCCCGCATCCACCACCCGCACGATCACCTCGCGCACGTCGTAGGCGCGCTTGCCTTCGGGAGGCACGATGCCGTCCAGTTCCGGATTGGGATCCACGTTGCGGTCGCCCTCCAGGATGGGCGGATCTTCCAGGTTGTTGTTGGGGAGGAAGCTGAGCAGCTTCCGGCAGAGCGCGGCGGCGTGGCGGTCGTCCTCGGCCACGAAGTGAATCACGCCGGAACGCAGCATGTGGGCTTCGGGGCCGCCCAATTCGTCGGCGGTGACCTTTTCGCCGGTGACCTGTTTGATAACCTGCGGGCCGGTGATGAACATCTGGGCCTGGCGGGTCTGGATGATGAAATCGGTGAGCGCTGGGCTGTAGGCCGCGCCCCCGGCGCAGGGGCCGCAGATCAGCGAGATCTGCGGAACCACCCCGGAGAGCATCACGTTGGTATAAAAAACCTTGCCGTAGCCGGACAGCGAATCGATGCCCTCCTGCACGCGGGCGCCGCCGGAATCGTTAATGAAGACGAAGGGCGAGCCGGTCTTGAGCGCCTGGCTCATGATCTCGGCCACCTTGATGGAGTGGACTTCGCCCGCGGACCCGCCGGCGACCGTAAAATCCTGGCTGGCCAGGTGGATCAGCCGGCCGCCCACGGAGGCGGCGCCGGTGATGACGCCATCGGCGGGCATGCTCTTTCCGGCCATACCGAAGAGGACGGCGCGGTGTTCGGCGAACAGGCCGAGCTCCTCGAAACTATCGGGATCGACCAGGGCGTCGATGCGTTCGCGAGCGGTCAGCTTGCCCGCCTGGCGCCGCTTTTCGAGCTTGTCGGCGCCGCCGCCGAGGCGGACTTCCGCGCTGCGCTTGCGTAACTCGTCGAGCTTGGTTTGCATGGTGATTTCTGGCATGGTTGTGGTTGGCATGGGGTCTCCTTATTCCGGCGATACCGTGACCCGGTGGGTCTGGCCGTTGACCTTGACGTTGTAGGTAATGGGCGTCCGCACGGGGCCTTTGCCGTTGGCGGGAGTTTCCGCCGGAGCGGCGGGGGGCGGCGTTGCAGGGCGCTGGGCAGGCGAATCGCCTGCCCCACCCGGCTTGCCCAGGTTTTTGGGGCCCTGGCTGCGCGCGGCGAAGAACTTGGGGGCCACCTGGGGGAACATGGCGTAGGTGAGCACATCTTCGTCCGAGCCGTTGGAACCTTTCAGATCGAGTGCCGCGGCGCGCAATTCCTGCCACTCGGGCTTGAGCAGGTCGGCGGGGCGGCCGCTGATGAGGGCCTTGCCGGTCTGCTTGGTGGCTTGCATGATGAGCTTGCGGTCGCGCCGGCCCATGGTTTCGCCGTAGTAGCCGAGCATCAGATCGGCGAATTCGCCGGTCATCACGTGGTAGCGGCCCATCATCACGTTGAAGACCGCCTGGGTGCCCACGATCTGGCTGGAGGGGGTGACCAGCGGCGGAAATCCGGCGTCTTCGCGCACGCGGGGAACTTCGGCCAGCACCTCATCGAGCTTGCCGGCGGCGCCCTGCTGCTTTAACTGGCTCTCCATGTTGGAGATCATTCCGCCGGGAATCTGGCTATCGAAGATCTCGGTTTCGACGCCCGTGATGTTGGAGAGAAACTCTCGGTAGCGCGGGCGCACCTGGTTGAAATAACGCTTCAGGGCGAGCAGCCTGGGCTTCTCCAGGCGGGTGGTGAAGCCGGTGCCCTCAAGCATCTCAACCAGGCTTTCAGTGGGATTGTGGCCGGGGCCGAGCGAGAGCGAACTGATGGCCGTATCCACGCAATCGGCGCCGGCTTCGATGGCCTTCATCAGGCTGACCATGGTGACCCCGGTGGTGGCGTGTACGTGAACGTGCACGCGCACATCCTCTCCGCAGGCTTCCTTGATGCCCTTGACCAGGTCGTAAGCCGGTTGCGGCTTCAACAGGGCGGCCATGTCCTTGATGCAGATGGAGTCGCAGCCCAGGTCGACGAGGCGCTCGGCCATTTCCACGAAGCCGGTGGTGGTATGCAGCGGGCTGACGGTGTAGCAGATAGTGCCCTGGGCATGTTTGCCGGTGTGGCGGACGGCGTCCACCGCGCGGCGCAGGTTGCGGATGTCGTTGAGGGCGTCGAAGACACGGAAGACATCCATGCCGTTTTCGGCGGCCTTTTCGACGAAGCGATCCACCACGTGGTCTTCGTAGTGGCGGTACCCCAGCAGGTTCTGGCCGCGCAGGAGCATCTGCAGGCGGGTGTGGGGCATGAGCTTGCGGAAGGTGCGCAGGCGCTCCCAGGGATCCTCGTTGAGGAAGCGGATGCAGGCGTCGAACGTGGCGCCGCCCCAGCACTCCACCGACCAGTAACCCGCCTGGTCCAGGTCGGCGCAGGCGGGGACCATATCTTCCAGCGCCATGCGGGTGGCCAGCAGGCTCTGGTGGGCATCCCGAAGGATCAGTTCGGTGACATCAATCGTTTTGGGCATAATTCCTCGTTGGAAGGCTGCTTGCAGTCGGCCTCGGGAGCGGCAATGTGCTTATCGGCCAAAGTTGACGAAACGAACTCCCCTGGCAGCCTAACCTATACAAAACGCGGCGTAATTCGCCTCGCGAGCTTACTGGCGCTCCCGCGCCAGGGTCCTCCGGCCGGCGGTGCGCACGGCCTACCACGTGCAGGCGTCCAGGAGCACCACGGCGCTTTCGACCGGGGCGCACACTTCGGCGGCGGCTTTGCGTTCCGCCGCCATGCGTTTTTCGAGCTTGTAGGTCAGGGAGGCGAGGGAATCGTACAGGTCCTCGTTGCGCACGACCACAAAATCCGGGACCCGCAAGTGCGCGGGAGCGAAGTTCCAGAGGGCCCGGATGCCCCCGGCAACCATCAGATCGGCAGTCGCTTGCGCGGCGCTCGCGGGGGTAGCGATGACCCCCAGGTGGATATGGGCGCCGAGAGCGAAGGAGGGCAGCTTATCAGGAAAAAAAACCTGTTTCCCGTGAATGGTTCGTCCGACCTTCAGGGGGTCATTGTCGAAGACTGCAACAATATCCATGCCCAACTGCCGGAACTTCTGATACCCCAGCAGGGCGCTTCCCAGGCTGCCCGCGCCGGCCAGCACGGCCTGCTTGGTGTTGTTCCATCCCAGGAAGTCCTCTATCCAGCGTATCAGGACCGCTAAAGGATAGCCAACCTTGGGTTTACCGGCAATGCCGGTGGCTTCGATATCCTTGCGGACCTGAGAAGGTTCGAGCGCGAGCACGCGCGCGATGCCAGTAGCAGAGACGGTGGGGGTACCGGCCAGCAGCATTTCCTGTAGCACCTTGTGATAGGCGGCGAGGCGGCGGAGGCCGGCATCGGAGATGTTGCGCGGCTGCAAGGCCATTTCGTGAAATCCTTATCGAGAAAGTCTTCTCGATTCCGTTGTAGCATTTTCTAGTTTCAGATGTCAAATACTGAAAAATGGGCGTATGTCAAGAAATCATTCTCGATTTTGACGGGCCGATGACAGCAGGCGTGAATTTCTTGCGAAAAAGGGCCGCGACTCCAAACTATCAGCACGGGTGGGCGGCATAGTTCGTAGCGGGGGGCCGAGGGTGGTGGGGCAGTGGATCCGATGGGAGCAGTATCGATTGCAATGCGTGGCGGAGTGGCCCGAGAGCGCTTACAAGCAGGCTGTGCTGGCAGCCAGCCGTTCGGCGCTGGAACAGTTACGGGCGCTGCCCGAGGCCTCGGCACCGGAGAGCGGCTCGGGCGGGGCCGGCTGAATCGTGCGGGATCAAGACGCCGCCACTCTTCTGGTCCGGCGGATCACACTATTCTCGGTATCGCCGAATCGCGAACAGCGAATCACGGATTGCCACAGCGCCATGGGAGCCACAGGTGTGAGTAAAGCGCCTTCCAGGCGTACGCGACAACGCACCCAGCGGGATTGAGTGGCGCCGTGGCGGGTTCCGCACTCCGCGGCCGGATTGGCATTCGCCAGGATATACATAGCCAGCCCCCCGCTGGTCAGTGCACGTAGCGCGCCATCCGCGCCCCGGCAGCGCGCGCGAGAGTCGAAAAAGAGACCGCGAGGGGAAGGAAGAGGCTGACCGGCAGGCGAATCGCTCCACCAGTTGCGGCCAATGCGGCGCAGCGTTCCGAGAGCGAAATGTGGTACCAGTCTTGATATGCGCACATTCGACAGCCTGAGCGAGCGGGAGATCCTGGCCCTGGCCATCTTTCTGGAAGAGGAGGACGAACGCGTTTACGACGATTTCGCGGAGGGGTTGCGGGAGAACTATCCGGCCTCGGCGGCGGTTTTCGAGGGCATGCGCGAAGAGGAGTCGGGCCACCGCCGCCGGCTGATGGAACTGTTTCACCAGCGGTTCGGCGATCATATCCCGCTCATCCGCAGGCAGGATGTGAAGGGGTTCGTAGAGCGCAAGCCGGTCTGGCTGGCCCAACCGCTGAACCTCGATCACGTGCGCAAGCAGGCCGCCATCATGGAGGCCGAGGTACGCCAGTTCTACGAGCGCGCGGCGGCCCGCTCGCGGGATCTGCACGTGCGCAAACTGCTGGACGACCTGGCGCAGGAAGAGCGCTCGCATGAGCACCGCGCGGGCGAGTTGGAGAAGGAGAAGCTGGCCCCCGACACCATGCGCGAGGAAGAGGACGCCCGCCGGCGGCTGTTCGTTCTTCAGATCGTGCAGCCGGGGTTGGCCGGGCTGATGGATGGGTCGGTCTCCACGCTGGCCCCGGTGTTCGCCGCAGCTTTCGCCACGCACAAGAGTTGGGACGCCTTCCTGGTGGGCCTGGCCGCATCGGTGGGCGCGGGCATCAGCATGGGTTTTGCCGAAGCCCTGTCCGACGATGGCAGCCTGACGGGCCGCGGCCACCCATGGGCGCGCGGCTTGATCTGCGGCGCCATGACGGCCCTGGGCGGCATTGGCCACACCCTGCCGTTTCTGATCCCGGAATTCCACGCCGCCATGGTTGCCGCGGTGGTGGTGGTGCTGATTGAGCTGGCTACCATCTCCTGGATCCGCCATCGCTACATGGATACGCCGCCGCTCTCCGCGGCCATGCAGGTGGGGTTGGGCGGCGCGCTGGTATTCCTGACGGGCGTGTTGATCGGCAGTTCCTGAGGTTGGCGGCGGCCACGACGGCGGAATGAAGGGGCGTGCCCCGCCGCCTCAGGCCATGGCTGACCTGGCTTTGAGGGCTTTGGCCTGATCGAGGGACTCGGTGATGACCAGTACGCCGTTTACGCCGGAGACACGGAACAGGGTTTTCAGGCGGTCGCACACGCCCAACAGCGTATAGCCGCGCTGGTCGCGCTGGCAGGAAACATGCATGCCGAGAAGCGATCCGAGCGCGGCGGAGTCCATGTAAGGCACATCGGTCAGGTCGATGATTGTGAAGGCTTGCGCGGGTTGGCGCACGGCCGCCTGAAACTCGAAGATTGCATTGAGGGTGAACGGGCCGGAGAGCTTGAGCATGCGGATTCCCGGTTCACTCTCCGGGAGCCATTCCATCTGGAATTCGGGCATAGGCAGAGTCTATACGAGATCGGCATCGGGAGTCCACCGGATTGTACGGGAAGCCCCGGCTTTGATTCGGCAGCGCGACGGCCGGGGCGCCAAACTTTCTACAGCCTGCCCGCCCGTGCGTAGCGCAGAAACGTTGAGGCCTTCTCCCAGAGCCCGGGCGAGCGATGGCAGAGCGAGGAGCAAGGCCGCCGGCATTCCCGGATGGCGCGACGCACGGCCCGGGCGCGTTCGCTTCTCCAGGCTTGCCGAACGGGACCGTCGTCTACATGCCCGAACGCGGTGTGCTGGACATCGCACATGTAGAGGATGCCCGAGGGATCGATCTGCAGGTCCGTCTGCCCCAGCATGCAGCGGCCCCGGTTGATTTGAAACGATTCCGGACGGAGGAAGGATTCGCGCATCTCCCGCAGCGGACGCAATGGCAACTCCATGCGCGCCGCGAGCCGGCGCTGCCGGTCCAAGGCGGCGATGGAGCGATCGAAAGGCTCCAGGTCGCGGACGAACTGGTCGCTTTGGCGATGCCAGCCGGGCCGTTGTTCCGGCCGGCCCGGGGCCTCAACCAAGGGCTGAAACAGAACGCGGTCTACGCCGAGTTCTTCGGCCCACAGCGTGTACTCGGCCAACTGCGGGGCGGTTTCGCGCATGAGAATACAGATCAGCGAAACGAACATGGCGGGCCGCTCCCGTTTCATGCGGCGAATTACTTCGGTTACCACGTTGTGGAGCCCGGGAATTCCGCGATGACGGTCGTGTATGGCCGCATCCTGGCCGTCGAGCGAGAAGGTGATGGACCTCAGGCCGGTGTTCATCAGGTTGCGGTAGTTGCTTTCCGACTGAAGGGCCAGGCCATTCGAGACGAGGTTGACGGTCAACCCGAGATGAACGGCCCTGCCGATGATGTCGTACACGCCAGGCTTCAACAGGACCTCACCGCCGATCAAACGCAGGCGGAAGGCGCCCGTCCAGGAGTGCAATTCATCGAGCAGTGCGATCCAGCGTTCGGCGGGAAGTTCATGGTCCCCGTCTGCTGTGCGCCAGAGATCGCACATTACGCAACGGCAGTTACAGCGATGCGTCAAGACCATGGCGACCTTGTCCGGAGCAGCCAGTCCACGCAGGAGGTGGTAATCGACGTTGTGGAGCAAGTGGCGGAAGCCGTAGACGGCGGCCTTCCTGCCCGCGTCGATCAGGGTCATTCCAGCCCGGCGGCTTCCGCGGCCGTGATCCGCGGGATTGCCCGCGCCAGGTTGATCCTCCGGGCGCGCCGGCGAGTGCACTGGGTTTACTTCCCTCACGGCGGCTCCTGACCTTTCCATTGTAGGTGGCAATCAGCGCCCCTGGGCTCAGGAGAACGTTGGAGAGCGCTCGACGATCAGCCGGCCGCATTCCGCGTGGCGGGGACGAGCCGCCAGAGCGGGTGGGGCATACAACGCCCGTGACTGGATTGAGAGTGGCGGGAGAGCCGTCAGGAAAGGTCAGGACAGCACGGCAACGGGAAGCCGGCAACAGCGCCTACTTGACTCCATGCCAGGTGTTCCACTTGTCTACGTTCCAATCGATCCCGCGATGATCCTTCGCATCCAGGTTTTGCAAAGCGGACTCGTAGCGGCCCATATTGCGCGAGAAGCTCAACAGATAGTCGGAAGCGGCCTGGTTTTTTTTCTTGCTGGCGGCGCCCCTTGCAGTGTTGATCACCGTGGTCGAGGCCTTCGCCTTTCCTTCGGCAGCCTTATAAAGAGTTGCCAACTTGGCCGGATCTTTGTGGCCGGCCAGTTCGGCGTTAATGGCCTTGACAGCCGCCTCCAGCTCGCGCAGTGTCTTGCCAATCCCAGTGTCGGAGACCTTGATCTCCTTTTCCTTCTTCTTCCATTCCGCATCCTCAAACGACTTCGGCAGGTCAAACTTAGCCATCTGTTCCCTCCCTCACATTGGCCCTCAGGGATTGCGCCCTCGGGCTTCATTCTACCATCCCGGAATGGCGGCTCAACATCGGAACCAAACCCGCCTCCACCGTACTTCGCGACGGGGGAGAATCGGCGTGCGGCGCCCCGCGCAAGCCTTTGGAGGCCGATGTCGAGAATCCGGCGGCGGCTCCGACTGACCAGTGAACGCGCCATCGAGCGCGACAATGGAAAGGAGCCAGTGAAATGAAGTACATATTGCTGATGACGGGCACCCGGGGCGGCGTGGACGCCTACCGGTCCTGGTCCGAGAAAGACATCCAGGCGCACTTCGCGTTTCTGAAGCGCCTCAACCAGGAACTGACCGAATCCGGCGAGTTTGTAGCCACCGCCCCGCTGGGGCCGCCGGAGCAGGCCAGGGTGGTGCGGGCCGGCCAGGGCGGCGTGCCGGTAACCGATGGCGTGTTTCCCGAATCCAAGGAGTTTCTGCTGGGGTACTGGATCGTAGATGTGGAGAGTCCCGAGCGGGCGTACGAGATTGCCGCGAAGCTCTCGGGCGGACCTGGACCGAGCGGTACGCGGTTGAGCATGCCCATCGAAGTCCGGCAGATGATGACCCCGCGCACTACCGAAATGCCGTGAAGGCGGCCGGCGCTGGGGCGGGGGAATGCGGAGGGGCGTTTCCTCGCCGCTATGCCGTGAGGAATTTCCGGATCGGCGGGACGGCCGGCCTCTGACGGCCCTTCGGCGAGCGCATGGACGGGTTCAGCAGTTTGCCGATGATCTCGTGCCGCAGCGCTTTCCTCTCCACGTAATCCGCGCCCGCGGCGGTGAGCGCATAATCGGCGTTATCGGCCGCGGAAACGAACTCCTTGGCGCGCAGGTACCACAACGTGAAGCTGAGGTATTCGCGCGGAAACCCCATCTCCCGCTCCAGGTCCAGCAGCGAAACCCCCGGGTTGTCGGGGCTGGTCTGCCGCTTGTGGTAGAGGATGCAGAGCACGCCCAGGCGGCGGTGGGTCTCCGCCTCCACGCCGGTCACGAAATCTTTCAGCGCGAAGATCGGCCTCGGTCCGGCGCCCCGCTTCTTTTCCAGCAAGGCGTCGTACTCGGCCCGCCGTTCCGGGTCCGAGAGCACGGAGTAGGCCTTCTTCATGCGCAGGAACTGCTCGGCGTCCCCGGTTTCGGGATTGTCGGGATGAAAACGCAGAGCCATAATGCGGAACACCCGATGCACGGTCTGAAGATCGGCCTTAGGGCTGATCTGGAGTGTCTCGTAGTGATCCGGTTCTCCATCCACCGGCCCGTCGGCCGATCTTTCCGCGTTGGGCGCCTCTTCGCGGACTTCCAGGCCGATGAGGTACTTGGCGCCGCGACGCGTGCAATGCACCACCTCGCAGGACGCTTCGAACGAGCCGTCGCGGGCCTGCACATAGACAATCGACCCGGCCTTCAGCTCGGTGGGGCATTGCACTCCGATGCCGTTCGGGGAAACGTCCACGCCGGTCGCTTCGGCGGAGCAGGTGTTGGAACCCACGCCCCGCCAGGTCAACGAATAGACCCCGCCTCGCTGTTTCCTGGGTTCAGTCCGTGACTCGACCATACGTTGGGTCCTTTCGCAGCCCGGCTCGTATTTGCGCACCAGCGCCGCAGGGCGACATCCCGAAGCATAGTCCGCATGGATGTTTGATTACAAGATTCCCGAGAGTGGATTCCCGAGAGTAGGCCGCCGCGCGTTAACAATCGCTAGCGGGAAACTTGATGGCGGGCTGCCTTGCCCTATTGATTGGCCAGGTCCTGCATGGCCGTGGCCAGCGCCTGGAGCCTCGGCTCCGATCCCACGAACAAATTCCTCGGAAACTTACGGTAATTCAGGATCTCGTTGTAAATGGCGCCTTCCATGCTATCGTTGAGCGCCAGCCCGGCCAGATACTGCAACCGTAAGTTGCCGTCGCGATTGATCTCCGCCCCCGCCATCCACGGTTGTAAATCGGATGCCTGCCCGCCATAAGTCGCCAGCAGCCCCACCAGCGAGTTGAATCCCACTTCGTTGAGCGACTGCGTCACCCGCTGGTATTCGGGCCGCTCGAGGCGCGCCTCCATGGCGTCCACGTCGATCCGCGCCGGCTCCACCTGCCCCAGCACCACGGTGTCGTATCCGCCGCCGTTCTCGTTTCCCCAGATCGTGCCATTCGGGAAGACGTCGAAGAAGGTGGCCAGCTCGCTTTTCACCGTGGGCAGGTCGCTCTCATAAAGCGGCACCCACTGGGTCACAATCCCTCCCGGCTTCAGGTGCTCCTTCACCAGCTCGAAATATTCCTTCGAATAGAGCGTGGCGCTGCCTTTGACCCAGGGATGGATCGGATCGGAGGTGATGATGTCGAACTTCTCCTGCGTGGTGAGCACGTAGTGGCGCGCGTCGTCGTAGACGATCTCCACGCGCGGGTCGTGCAGCACGTTGTAATTCTCCTTCGAGAAGAAGCGCGTGGCCGCCGGCGGAATCAGCGGCTCCATTTCGCAGATCACGATGCGCTTCACCTCCGGGTGCACCACGAACGTCCCCGCCGTCACCCCCGCGCCGAAGCCCACCACCAGCACCGATTCCGGATTGGGGTGAATCAGCGCGGGCAGGTGCCCCAGCATGCGCTGCAGGCGCATATCGTAAGGCTCGCTCGAAGCCTCCACTTTGCCGCTCACGTGGAACTGCACGGCGCCGTCGTCCCACTGCGAAATGGCGATCGAGGAGTTGATCCCCTCGCCCCAGTAGAGGATCTTCGAGCGGTTCATGGAGGTGGCGATGCGCCGTCCGTAAGCGATCAGCATGGGCGGCACGCCGGATACCCCGGCCGCCAGCCAACCGGCCACCGCCAGCGCCGCGGCCAGCCCCACCGCGCCCACCATGGTCCGCGCCGAGAACACCACCGGAGTCAGCACGCAGGCCGCGGCGATGGCCGAAAGCACAATCAGCACCCGCTCGCATCCCTGCGTGCCGATCCAGGGCACCAGGATCAGACTGAAGCTGAGCGCGCCCGCGATGGCGCCCGCGGTATTGGCGGCGTAGACGCTGCCCACCAGGTGGGCGGAGTCTTCGCCCGGACCGCCTGCCGCGGCCGCCAGGGCCAGCGGAAAACTGGCCCCCCACAGCAAGGCCGCCGGCAGAATCGCCCACAGGCAGCGCAC
>JASHSS010000657.1 GCA_030038565.1 Bryobacteraceae bacterium | reverse complement strand
GCTGCGAATATCGCCGGTGAAGCCGGGGCGATCCCTAACTGGGTGGCCACCGAGGCGGCATTGCCGCTGATCACCTGAATCTGCTGCTGCGTGTTCACCGGCAAAACCGAGGGCACCTGCGCGTTCAACTGGCCGTTGCTGGCGTAAAGCAGCGGCAGCGGCGTGCCGGCCAGCGTGACTTGGGTGCCGGCCAGCGTGGTGGATAGCGGAGTCGTGGTGTTTATAGCCGTACTGGCCGCCAACGCGCTTCCGAAAATCGTGATCAGGGCGCCCGGAGCCACCGGTGTTCCCGTCTGGAAACTGGCGGCGTTCACGATCTGCCCCGGCGCAATCAAGGGCGCCTGCACTCCCGGCGTGAGCACGTTGCCGGTGACATCCAGGTTGCCCAGGGCGTACGAGGGAGTGGTCTCCTGCCCGGAAATGTGAAGCGTGACGGCGCCGGCGTTATGGGGCGTCCAGGAGCCGGTCCAGGTTCCCGGCGGCGAGGGAAGCGGCGTCAGCGTAATCGATGGATCCCCGTTGGTGAACTTCACCGCGGCCGACCCGTTGGCGCCCGTCACGGGATTGTGGCAATTATCCGTCATCACGACCTGAATCGTGGTGGCCTGGTCGAGGATGGCCGACAGAGGCGTCTGCGATCCAGTCACGGTGATCCCGACGGGACTCGGATTGCAGGATGCCAGCGGGTGGAAGGCCCCGGTCGCCGACGGCGAAGTGCTCACAATCGCCAGCAGGACGATATTTAGCGACGAGCCATCCGAGAACGCCAGCGTGATGCCGCCCTGGTGCGTGCCCTCCGGCAGGCTCGAGAAATCCGGCTGCACCACGAGGTTGATCGGTTGGCCAGGCGCCAGAGTGCCGCTGGTGGGCACGTGGACGAACCACGGCTGATCGCCCGACGCCACCTGCCGAGTGGAAGTGAAGGTCAAGGTCTGCGATCCCAGGTCGGCAAGCGAGAAGGACTGCGACCCCGGATTCGTTCCGGTCTGGCCGCTGAAAACCAGTCCCGAGGGATACACATCCGGTTTGGCTGCGCTGGCGGAAGCTAAAACGTTCAAGGCGACGGTCACCGTCTGCGCCGGGTTGCCGGCGGTGGTCACGGTCACCAGGCCGTAGTAAACGCCGGCCGCCAATCCGGCCGGATTCACGCTCGCGCTCACCTGCGAAACGTCCGTGAACGGCGTACTCACGGAACCCTGCGACGGGCTGATGCTCAGCCACGCCCCGCCCGATAAGGTGGAGGCCTGCGCACTCCAGCTCATCGAGCCCTGCCCCTGGTTGAGAATCCCGAAGCTTCGCGCCAGGGGTGCGCCGCCTCCCGCCACGGATTGAAAGCTAAGGCCTGCCTGCGACAGCACCAGTTGCGTGGCCGGCGCGGTCACCAGCACCGAAACAGGGATGGTTTGCGGGCTGTTGGCCGCCCCGCTGCCCGTCACCGTCAGGGCGCAAATGTAGGTTCCCGGGGAAAGCTGCCCCGGAGTAATGGTGAGGTTAACGGTTCCGGGAGTGTTGGCCGTGGCCGTCCCGCTGGCCGGTGATACGGCCAGCCAGGGCCCCCCCGACGAGCACGCCGCGATTGAGTAATTCAGGGTTCCGCTGCCCAGGTTGCTGATGGTGAGCGGTTGGCTTACCGGCGCCGCCCCCGTGACAAACGAGAACGTCAAGCCGGAACCGACTCCCAGCGACGCCGGCACAGCCGCCGTGACCGTGAAGGTAACCGCCACGGTGATGGCCGTGGGATTGGCGCCGGCCGCGGCGATGGTGATGTTTCCGGTATACGGGCCGGGCGGCATTCCGGTGGGATCGGCCGTCACCTGCACCTGTTGCGGCATGGACCCGCCCGCTGGAGTCGCCGCGAGCCAGGGCGAATCCGACGAGATGGCGAACACCAGGCCGCTCAGCGAACTGGAGAGGGTCAGCGTTTGCGGCGAAGCCACGGCTGCGTTGCTGGCCGCGGTAAAGGACAAGCTCGCCGGCCCGGCGGTGAAGGTGGGCGCGGTGTTCAGAATTTTGCGGATGCGGTTATTGACCACGTCCGCAATGTACAAAGCTCCGGAGGAGTCGAATGCCAGGCCCCACGGGCCGTTCAGGGAGGCGCTCGTGGCCAGCCCGCCGTCCCCGAAAAATCGCGCCAGTCCGTTGCCCGCCACCGTTGAAATAGTCCCATTGGGGGCCACTTTGCGCACCGTGGCGGCTCCGAAATCCGAAAAATACAGGTTGCCGGCACTGTCCAGGGCCACCCCCGCGGGGTGCACCAAGTTCGCGCTGGTGGCCGCGCTGCCATCGGCCGCAGTGCCCGCCAGAGTCCCTCCGCCGGCCACGATCGTCGGCGCGCCATTCGATAGCGACACGCGATCTACCCGGCCGCCGCCAAATTCCGTCACATACAGGTTACCGGCGTTGTCCAGCGCCAGTCCGCCAGGCTCGTCGAAGGCCGTCGGGAATTGCGTCAGCGCGCCATTCGCCCCGAGGCGCACGATCCGATTATTGAAGAAATCGGCAACATATAAATTCCCCGAAGAATCCTCGACAGCCTGTGTCGGCAGGCTGAGGCTCGATCCCGCAACCGAGGCCACAGGGAGCACGGTGGAGATCGAACCATTGCCGGCCACCTTCCGGACGCTATTGGAATCGGCCATGGCCAGGAACAGATTGCCCGCCAGGTCGGCGGTCGCGCTGAAGGGACCAAACAGGCCGGCCAGGGTAGCCTGTCCTCCATCGCCGGTAGTTTCCTGCGCGCCCGTGCCCGCGATGGTAGCCAGAGTGCCGTTCGCGCTCGATTGGCGCACGATGTTGTTGTCGGTGTCGGCGATCAGCAGATTGCCCTGCTCATTGAAGCTCACGCCGTAAGGGTCCAGAAACGTGGCCAGCCCCGCCGGCACGCCGTTCTGCCCCGCGATCAACTGGCCGTTGCCCGCCGCCGTCGAGATCACGTTTTGCGAGGTGAGATGGCGGATGCGGAAATTGTCACGATCGGCAATGTATACATCCAGTGTGGGCGCCACAGCCAGGCCGAACGGATTGTGCAGGCTGGCCGAAGTTCCCGGCCCGCCATCGCCGGAAAAACCCGCCTGGTGGTTGCCCGCAATGGTGGTCAGGGTTCCGCCTGCCAGTTTCATGATGCGCTGGTTCCCGGTATCGGAAATCAGCACCGTGCCGTTGGCCTCCACGGCCACGCCGGCGGGAGAATTGAGCTGCACGCCCGCCACCGGTCCATCCGGGCTGAAACCTGCCGTGCCCGTTCCCGCCACGGTGGTCAGAGTGCCGCTGGAAATGAGGCGCACGCGGCTGGTGGAAAACTCGGCGAAGTAAACATCGCCCTGGGCATCCAGCGCCAGCGCCTCCACGTCGCCAATGGGCGATTGCGCGGCCGGCACGTTGTCGCTCGAAACTCCCTCCACCCCGGTTCCCGCGATGGTAGTAATGATGCCCTGAGTATTGATCTTGCGGATACGGTAATTCTGGTTGTCGTTGACATATACGTTGCCGGCGGCATCCACGGCCACGTCGGTCGGATAATTCAGCTCCGCGGTGGTCGCCGGACCGTTGTCGCCCCCGAAACCCGGCGTCCCGTTGCCGGCGAAGGTGGTAATGATGCCCTGGGGATTGACCATGCGGATGCGGGCATTGGCCGTGTCGGCAATGTACAGGTTGCCGCTCGCGTCGTAGGCCACCCCGATGGGACGATTGAGAGCGGCGTAAATGGCCGGACCGCTATCACCCGAAAAGCCGCCGCCCGATCCCCCGAACAGGGTTTGCCCGCCCGCCAGCCCCTGCACGTTGTTGCCGGCAATGACCGTCAGCGACCCGCTGGTTTCCACCCGAAAGACCAGGTGATAATTGGGATCGGCGAAAACCACCCGGCCCGTGGGATCCACCGCGGCGCGCGAAATGCGCCCCAGCGGCGCGCTCACGGCGGGGTTTCCGTTGCCTTGAAAAACCAGGTCTGTTCCCGCCACGGTGGTGATGATTCCCTGGGCATAAGCGGCGCAACCGAACGATACTAACAGCAAAGTACGTGTCCACATGGCAGTACACATTCTGTAATAGGAAGCGCAAATTGTCCATGGGTAGGGACACCATTCGCGCCAGGCCTTACCCGCCGCCCGGCGAAACTGGTGAAAAACGCCATCCCGGCCTTCCCGAGGGCGAGCGTCGCTTCCCCCAGATGGTCCCTCCCTTGCCTGCGCGGCGGCAAGATTCCCTGATCAGGCAGCGCTCAAAGAGACGGCCGACGAGGCCAGGCTCGGAAGGCGATTTCCGGACCACCGGCTCTGATGATCCGGCGCCGGGCCAAGCCCCGTTAGCTTATAATGCGAAATGCCGACGCGGACCAGCGGACCATGGCAGAGCAGATTGGCAGATACCGGATTGAACGCGAAATCGGCAGGGGCGGGTTCGGGCACGTTTATCTGGCCTATGACCCGGTGATGGACCGCAAGGTAGCGGTCAAGGTTCTGACGCAGTTGGACGACCCCAGTCTAATCGCGCGCTTCCGAACCGAAGCCATCGCCGCGGGCAATCTCCACCACCGGAACATCGTAACCATCTACGATTTCGGAGAAGACGGCCCGAGGCACTACCTGGTGATGGAGTATCTGGACGGAAGCGACCTGCAACATCTGATGTCCAGCAATGAACCTTTGGCGCTGTGGCAGAAGGTCGATATCATGTCCCAGATCGCCGAGGGTCTTTACTGCGCCCACCAGTCCGGCGTGGTGCATCGCGACGTGAAGCCCGCCAACGTGATTGTGATGCGCGACGGGACCGTGAAAATCCTGGATTTCGGAATTGCCCGGCTCACCGAACGCGACGCCACCCGCCTTACCCGAAGCGGGTTTCTGGTGGGCACGGTGCTCTACATGTCTCCCGACCAGCTCAGCGACGGCTCGGTGGATGCCTTGTCGGACATCTGGTCGTATGGAGTGATGTACTACGAGATTCTGACCGGACGCCATCCCTTCGCCTCGGGTCAAGACACCGGATCGGTGATGTACCGCATCATGAACCAGGACCCGGAGCGTATCACGTCCATCGCGCCGGAGTGTCCCGAGGCGTTGGAGCGGATCGTCATGCGCCTCCTGGCGAAGCAGCGCGAGAACCGCTATCAGAGCCTGGCGGAACTCCAGTACGACGCGCTCCCCGTGCTGCGCGAACTCAAGCGCCAGCAGGCCGCCGGACTGCTTGGGCAGGCAGCCTCCCTGGTGGATGACGGCCGGTATGACGACGCCGAGCCGCTGATCCGGTCGATTCTGGATCTCGATCCCGGCAACGGTGAGGGAGCTCGACTGCGCGAAAGGCTGGGGCAGGCCCGCAAGCGCCAGTTGGTGCGGCCCAAAGTGGACAAGCTGCTGGAGACCGTCGAGACCCAGGCAGCCGCGCGCAACTATCGGGCCGCCATAGACGCCCTGCAAAAGGCCCGTGCTCTCGATCCGGCAGACGCTTCCCTGCCCCAGCGCATGGAAGCCCTCCGCGCCAAACAACAACAGAGCGACATGGCCCAGCGTTGCCTTTCCGAGGCGCGCCACCAGGTGGAGTTGCAGAACTTCACCGAAGCTTTCAAACAGGCTACCAACGCCGTGAACGCCGACCCGGGCGCCCCGGAGGCCGCCCAACTGCTGGACAATATCCAGCGCGAACTCGCCCAGCGCGACCGGGAACGCAATATCCAGCGGGCCATCAATCGCGCCAAGGGCCTGCTGGTGATGGAGGTATTTGACGAAGCCCTGGAATTGCTGCGCAAGGCGGCCGAAGATTACCCCGGTTCCGAGCGCCTCGAAGAGCTCCTGCGGCAGACCCAGCGGCAGAAAGCCGACAAAGAGGCTCGCGAGAGAGTGGCGGCCGGAATCGCCATAGCCCGCGGCCTTCTCAAGAAGAGGTCGTTCGCCGAAGCCATCGCCGGCCTGGAGGCTCTACAGCGCGAATTCCCGGCCGACACCGAGTTGGCCGGCCTCTTGGGGTTTGCGCGCGAGGAACGGGCCTCCGAGGAGCGCGCCGCGGCCGTCGACCGATTGATCCGGGATGCCCGTACGCGGGCTCAGAATCGCGATTTCGAAGGAGCTATCCGCGCCATCGAAGAGGGTCTCGCGTCCAGTCCCGGCGAGGAAAGCCTGCTGCGCATGATGCAGGCCGTCCTGGCCGCCAAGGCCGAGGACGAGAAAGCCCGCGGCCTGCAGGAGACCCTGGGGCGCGCCCGCCGTTTGCGCGAACAGGGCGCCTTCCAGGAAGCCCTGGAGCTTTGCGCGGCGTTCGAACGCGACCATCCCGGCGACCCGGAATTGGCGCGGCTGCGCGAGGAGTTGCAGCGCGATCAACGGCAGGCCGAAGAACGCCGGCTGGCCGCCGAGCGGGAAGCCGCCGCCCAGCGGGAAATATCCAACCTGCTGGCGGAAACCATGCGGCGGGCCGACGGCTCCGACTGGGCCGGCGCCCTGAAGACGGCGGAAGACGGCCTGCGACGCTATCCCACCGCGGCCAAGCTCAAGGAAGCCGCGGATTACATGCGCCGGAAGAAGGCCGAGGCCGACAGCCTGCAGGAAATCGAGTCCGCCTGCGAGGAAGTTCGTCGCGGCCTGGCGGCGGGGCAATTGGACGCCGCCGCCAAACGCCTGGCCCAGGCGCGCCGCCAGTGCCAGCCGGACGCGCGCTTCGACGCCATCGAGAAGGAGTTGCAGCAGGCCACCTTCCGGCAGGAGCACTTTCGCGCGGCCCAGGACAAAATCCGCGATGGCTCCCTGGCGGAGGCGGAACGCGAGTTGCGGGCCATCCTCGATCGCGACTCGCGCGACCTGCCGGCTCGCGATCTGCTGGAGAAACTGCACCGCCAGCGGACCGCCGACGAGCGCAAACAGAAATACGACGCCGGGCGCGCCGAGGCCGGGCGCCTGCTGCGCGAACGCCAGTTCGACGACGCCGTGAGGGCACTCGAGACGCTGCTGGCCGATTTTCCCGCGGATCCGCTGGTCCAGGAAGAGCTTCGCGTGGCGCGCGAGGCCCGCGAGCGCGCCGCCCGCGGCGAGACCGTGGCTCGCGGGCGCGTCGCGGCCGACGAACTGCTGCGCGCCAAGAACTTCGCCAAAGCCATCTGGCTGCTGGAAGAACTGCAAAAACGGTTCCCCGAGGAACCGATCATCGCCGAAGACCTCAAATCCGCCCACGCCGCCGCGGAGGATTATGAGCGCAAACAGGCTTACGCCGCCGGGCGCGACGAGGCCGAGCGCCTGTTGGCGGCGCGCGACTTTCCCGGCGCGATTGCTCAATACCAGTCGCTCGAGCAGCAATTTCCCAACGATCCGTTTTTGCAGGACGCTCTGAAAGCGGCCCTCGCCGCACAGGAGCTGCACCTTCGGAAAAAAGAGGCCGGGGAGGGCCGCGCTGAAGCCCAACGCCTATTGCGCGAGCGGAAAGTCCCGGAAGCGATTGCCCTGCTGCAAACCTTGATCCAGAAGTTCCCCGAGGATCTGGCGCTGGCCGACCTGCTGCGTACGGCCCAGGAGACCCAACGCGCGGCCCAGGAGACCCAGCGCAACCGGGCCCTCATCGCCGGGCGCGCCGAAGCCGAACGCCTGATGGCGGCGCGCGACTTCCCCGGCGCCATCGCTCAATACCAGTCCCTGGGGCGGCAATTTCCCAACGATCCGTCTTGGCAGGACGCCTTGAAAGCGGCCCAGGCCGCCCAGGAGCAGCACCTTCGGGAAAAGGAAGCCGGAGAAGGCCGCGCCGAAGCCCAACGCCTGTTGCGCGAACGGAAAGTTCCCGAAGCCGTCGCCCTGCTGCAAACCCTGGTCGAGAAGTTCTCCGAGGATGTGGCGCTGGCCGATCTCCTCCGCACAGCCCTGGAGACCCAGCGCGCGGCCGAGGAAACCCGGCGCAACCGGGCCCTCATTGCCGGGCGCGCCGAAGCCGAAGAACTGGCCGCCCAGCGGGCTTACCCGGCCGCCATCCGCCGCTACCAGGAGCTGTTGAAAGAGTATCCTGGCGACCGGGCCCTGGCCGAAGGTCTCGCAGCGGTCGAAACCGCGCAAGCCGCGGAGGAACGCCTGCATGCCTATTCGCGTGGGCGGGCCGAAGCGGAACGGCTGGCCGCGGCCCGTTCCTTCGATGCCGCCGCCGATTGCTACCGCGCCCTTCTGCAGCAATACCCACGCGACACCGCGCTCGAGGAGGGCCTGGCGGCCGTGACCGCGGCGCGCGACGCCGCTGAGCGCAAACAGATCTACGCGCGCGGGCGCAAAGCCGTCGAGGAGGCCCTGCGCGCCCGGAACCTCACGGAAGCCATCCAACTGCTGGAAGGGCTGCAACAGCGTTTTCCCGAAGAGGTCGCCATCGGAGAAGACCTCAAAAACGCCCAGGCCCTCAAGCAGGAGTACGAAAACAAGCAAGCCTATGCGGAAGGACGGGCTGCCGCCGAGCGTCTGCTGGCGGCGCTCGATTTCCAGGGCGCCATCGCCAAATACCACCAACTGGAACAGCAGTTCCCCAACGATCTATTTCTGCGGGATGCCCTGAAAGCCGCCATCGCGGCCGGCGAGCAGTATCGGCGCAAGCGCGAAGCCGCCCAGGGCCGCGGCGCGGTGGAACGGCTGATGCAAGAACGGAAAGTCCAAGAGGCGATCGCCTTGCTGGAGACTCTGGTCAAGAAATTTCCAGAGGATATCCTTCTGGCCGACGACTTGCGCGCAGCCGTGGAAGCTCGCGACCGGAGCCAGCGCACCCTGGCCCTCACCACCGGGCGCCGGGAAGCCGAGGAACTGGGCGCCCGGCGATCGTACGAAGCCGCCATCCGCCGCTACGAGGATTTGTTGAAGGAGTATCCGGGCGACCGTCTCCTGATGGAAGGCCTGGCGGAAGTCAAGGCCGCCCGCGCCGCCGAGGAGCGCAAACAGGCCTACGAGCGCGCCCGCGGCGAAGCGGAAAAACTGGCCGCCGCCCGTTCTTTCGATGCCGCCATCAAACGCTACCGAGCCCTGCTGGAAGAGTACCCGCACGACCGGGCGCTTGAAGAAGGTTTGGCCGCCGCCGTCGCGGCCAAGGATGCCGCCTTGTGCAAGCAGGTTTACGATGAGCGGAGGGCCGAGGCCGAGCACCTGGGGCGTCAGCTGAAATTTGACGCGGCAATCCACGTGGTGGACGAACTGCTGGTCCTGTTTCCCCACGATCGCGCGCTCGAAGAACAACGCGAATCGTTGGCGGCCGCCCAGAAATCGCGCGAAGAGGGCCTGCGCATCGAGAAGCAGATGGCCCAACTGGAAAAGCTCTACCGGAAGGGCGATGCGCAGGGAGTCAAGGACGGCGCCACCAGCCTGCTGGCCGAGGCCGATACGCCGCGCCTGCGTGAGCTGATCAAATGGGCCGATGGCGTGCTCAAGCGGAAAGACCAGCCGATTGCGGTTCCCGACACCACCGCGCCACGCGCCCACAAGCCATGGCTGCTGCTGGTGGCCGCGGCGCTGTCGCTGCTCATCGTCGCCGCGGTCGGCTTCCTGTATTGGAATTCGCGCCGGCCAACCCCTGCTTCGCTCGCCGTGACACCGACCCAGATCCCCTTCACCTGGGTAGAGGGCGCCGCGCCGCCCGGCGCGAAGAACTTCCACGTGACCTCCGGGGGCGCCTGGAGCCTTACCAAGAGCGACGATTGGCTGCTGGCCCAACGGATGCCCGACGAACAGGGGCCGGACGTCGCGGTTTCGGTGGCGCCGGAACGCCTGGGTCCGGGCAACTATTCGGGGACGGTTACGATTTCGGGTGATGGCGCCACCCAATACGTACACGTGAGTCTGGTGGTCCAGGAACCCCCCAAGCCTGTGGAGACGGCCACCGCCGAGCCGCCGAAAGTGCCGCCCGCCGAGCCGCCCCAATCAAAGACCGGCTCGGGATCGAAGCAGGAAGCCAAGTCCGAGCCACCTGCTCCTCCTAAGCCCGTGGCGCCCCCGGCCGACCCACCGGTCACCGATCAGGCGGTGGATTGCAGCAAACGGTTCGGAGTTTACCACGGAGGGTTGCTCTGGAACGGCGATCTTCCCCCCGGTGGCTATGTATTGCTCGGCAGAACCTTGAAGAGCGTCGCCGGCGCCCCTGGAATCTGGACTGGACAGGAGTTGCCCGGCTGCGAAGTAACCATCACCAAGGGCACCTCGGCGGCGGGGATTGCGGTCGAACCTCCCTCCGCCGCCAACAACTTCAGCCGGTTGCGCGTGCGCAACGTCTCCAACGCACCGCTTTCCTCCTTCTCTCTAACCTGGGATATTAAGTAGCCGGCTTCCGTTGTAGAATTGGATGCGGTTCTCATGTTCAGGCGATTGGTGTTGGCCGCGGCGCTCGCTCTGGCGGCCCGGGCGCAGACCGGCGGCGCTCCCAAGGGGCCGGAGCGTTACGCGCTGGTGGTGGGCAATGCGATGTATCGACCCCTCCCCCAGCTACCCCCAGCGGTCGCGGACACGGGTGCGCTCGAAGCCGCCCTGCGCGACGCCGGCTTCGCCGTGATGCATCGGGAAAACCTGAAACTCCAGGAGTACATCGACGCACTTCGTCAGTTTCTGGAACCCGTCCACGAAGGCGATATCGTATTCGTCTATTTCTCAGGCTACGCGGCGGAGGTCTACGGCGACGACAACTATCTTCTGCCGGTGGATTTCGATGCCAACGCGGATGGCGAAATGGCGACCCGCGCCGTTCGCCTGAAGGCCGTGCAACAGAACGTCGACAAGAAGTCGCAGGGCCTCAAGATGATCATGCTGGAAGCTCCCTACGCCCTGAATATGCCGATTAGCCACGCCACCGATGCAAGCGTGCAGCAGCCCAATCCTTACGAGAGCCACCAGACCCTGCTGGCTTTCGCGGCGCCGCCCGGACACGTGGTGCAGTCGCCCGCGGGGATCGGACTGTTTACCCGCGAAGTCGCCGCGAACATCGGTAAGCCCGGCTTGGCCATGCGGGCGGTTTTCGAGGAAGCCCGCGCGGCGGTGGCCAAAGCCACCGGCAACCAGATTCCCCTGGTGTCCGACAACGTCACGGTTTCGTTTTATTTCCACGAACCCGTGGCGCCGCCGCCCCCTCCGCCGCCTGAGAAGGAAGTGATCACGGTAGTCAAGGAGGCTCCGCTCCGTCCCGGTTTCCCCGTCTCCAATTCCAAGGATCACGAGGACTACCGATGGATTCCGGCCGGTAGTTTCAAGATGGGCTGCGTTCCCGGCGACCAGCGCTGCCTGCCCAACGAACTACCGCAGCACGAAGTCGCCATCACCAAGGGATTCTGGATGGGCCGCAACGAGGTGCAGGTCAGCTCTTACGAGCGCTATGTGCAAGCCCAATCCGAGGGCAAGAAGAAAAAAATCAGCATGCCCGAGGCGCCCGGGTTTTATCACAAGTGGAAGACTCCCGACTACCCTTACCCGATGGTCAATGTGAGCTGGCAGGATGCCCAAGGGTATTGCGCCTGGGCCGGCGGCCGCCTGCCAACCGAAGCGGAGTGGGAATACGCCGCGCGCGCCGGTAAGGACGCTATTTTGCCGTTCGACGGCCCCAACAGCCGGGACAAGGCCAATTTCGCCGGCAAGCAGGGCAACGACATCTTCGAGTATGTGGCGCCGGTGCATAGCTTCACCCCCAATGACTGGGGCCTGAACGATATGGCCGGCAACGTGTGGGAATGGGTGTCGGACATTTACAGCAGCGACTACTATCGCGAATCGCCCGCCACCGACCCACAAGGTCCGAAGACGGGCAAGGGCCACGTCATGCGCGGCGGATCCTTCGACAGCCTGCCGGATATCCATCTGCGGATTTCGGTGCGGAAGGAAGGCGCCACGGGTAACGCCGTCGGCTTTCGCTGTATCTTAGAGGATACCCCGGCAACCAATAAGCAGCTGGGGCGGTAGCGGGCGAGCCAAGCCGTTGGGGAACGGCGGGGGTGTCGTTGCCGGGAACAGGCCCGGCGTTAAGAAGGGGGTGAGTAATGCGGAGAATGATTCCCGCCTGGGCGATCACGCTCAGCCTGTGCGCAGCGCCGCTTTATGGGCAG
>JASHSS010000656.1 GCA_030038565.1 Bryobacteraceae bacterium | reverse complement strand
CCATCGGCAACCTGTTCTATGGCACGGAAGGTTGGGCGGCCATGAGCGACGCCGGGTTCCAGGCCTATAAGGGCGAATCGAGCGAACTGATCATGGAAGAACGCCCCGACCGCGCCATCGGCGACCCCACGGTTCTGCACATGAAGAATTTTCTCTCCGCCTGCCACTCGCGCAATTATAAGGAGCTGCACGACGAGATCGGCAATGCTTATCTGAGCGCCTGCATGTGTCACCTGGCGAACATCAGCTACCGCTCGGGCCATAAGCTGACCATTGAACCCGGGCCGAAGTTCGCGGGTGATTCCGAAGCCAACAAGCTGCAAACCCGCGAGGTTTACCGCAAGCCGTACGTGGTGTGATTCGCCCCCCCGGGACTCCTTCACCGCGGAGCGTTCGCGTCGAGGGTCTCGGCGTTCAGGGGAACAGAAACTTTCCGGCCGCGGGCGGGCGGCGTCCTCACAGCTCCCGGCCTGCGCGCGATATCCGGCTCCGCCTTCCGCCAGCGCGTTTAGAATAGCTGTAGAGCCGATGCCCAGACTTGTCCTGCAAAGCGTGAAGCCGGGACTTCTGCGCCAGCTTGGTTTCTTCAGCGCCACCGCGCTGGTGATCTCCAATATGGTCGGCGCGGGCATTTTTTCCACCACCGGCTTTCTGGCCGGCAACCTGGGCAGCGCCCGCCTGATTCTGCTGTGCTGGGGGGTGGGCGCACTGTTCGCCTTCGCCGGCGCGCTGAGCTATTCGGAGTTGGGCATCAACTTCCCGAGTTCCGGCGGCGAGTACGTCTACCTCACCCACGCTTTCGGGCCGGAATGGGGCTTCATGACCGGCTGGGTCTCGTTCTTCGCCGGTTTTTCGGCGCCCATCGCCGCGGCGGCACTGACGTTTTCGGATTACCTGGGCCATTTCGTACCCGCGTTGCACATTGCCCACCTCGGCACCGAGATCGGCGCGGGGGGCTTTTCGCTGCGTGTGGGAGGCGCCGAGGTGGTGGCTTCCCTCCTGATTGCGGCCTTCACGCTGCTGAATTGCCTGGGGGTTGGCCGCACCGCCAAAGTGCAGAACGTGCTGACTTCCACCAAGCTGGTGGTACTGGTGGGCTTCGTGGTGATGGGCCTGGCGGCCGGCAGCGGCAATTGGAGCCACTTCACGGAAGCGGCGCCGGCGGGCGAAAATGTGCCGATGCAGTTTTTCGTGAGCCTCTTGTGGGTGGTGTGGGCTTACAGCGGCTGGAACGCCGCGACCTACGTGGCCGAGGAAGTCCGCAACCCGGAGCGCACTCTGCCATCGGCGCTGGCGGCCGGCGCGGCCATCGTAGCGCTGTTGTACCTGGGGCTTAACGTGGTCTTCCTGTATGCCGCGCCCATCTCTGCCCTGGCCCAAGGGGCCACCCACGGCGAGATCGCCATCGGCTCGGAAGCTGCGCTGAGCCTGTTCGGGCCGCGCATCTCGGGCGTTTTTTCCGGTTTGATGGCCCTGGCCATCGTATCCTCGGTCAACGCCATGGTGACGGTGGGGCCGCGCGTGTACTATGCCATGGCCAAGAACAAAGCCTTCCTGCACGCCGCCGCCAGCGTGCATCCGCGCTGGCACACGCCGGTGGTGGCGATCGTGAGCCAGGGGCTGTGCGCCATCCTGATGACCCTCACCCCGTTTCCCGCCCTGGTGATTTACATCGGCCTCAGCCTGACTCTGTTCAGCGTCCTCACGGTGGCGTCGCTGGTGATTTTTCGCCACAAGCGCCCGGGGTGGCAGCGCCTGCACGCGCTGAATTTCGCCTGGCCTCTGATCCCAGCTTCGTATATTGTAGTAGGGGCATGTATGATGACGTACGGTGTGGTGAAACACCCGGTGGCGTCTCTGACCGCTTTTGCCACCGTGGGCGTGGGCGCCCTGGTTTATCGCCTGGGGTTGCGCGAGCGGCGGGCGTGAATGCGAAGGAGGTAAGGCGGATGTATTCGAGACGGCAATTCGGAAAGGTCGCCTTGGCGGCGCTTCCGCTGGCCGCCGCCCGAGCGGCCAGACTCGATTCGAAAATCCACGGCGTGCAGATCGGCGCGCAAACCTACAGTTTTCGCGACATGGTGCTGGAGAATTGCATCAAAGCCCTGGTGGAAGTGGGGCTGAACGAGGCCGAGCTATCCCAGGGACACGTCGAGCCGCTGACCGCCACCGATCCGGAGACCCGCGAAGTGCTCAGGAAATGGCGCCTCGAAACGCCCCTCGATTATTTCAGGGGCGTGGCGCGGAAGTTCACCGACGCCGGAATCAGCCTTTCGGCCTTCTGTCTGAATTTCAACGACAGTTTCACGGACGCCGAGCTGAACCGCGGCTTTGAGATGACCAAGGCCATGGGCCTCGACCTGATGACCACCTCGACCACCATTACCTGCGCCCGGCGGCTGGCCCCCATGGCCGAGAAGCACAAGGTCCGCGTGGCGCTGCACGGCCACGACAACGTGACCGATCCCAACCAGTTCGCCAAGCCCGAGAGCTTCGCTCAGGGTCTCCAGATGTCCAAGCAGTTCTACATCAATCTCGATATCGGCCACTTCTTCGCCGCCGGCTACGATCCGGTGCAGTACATCCAGCAGATGCACGAGAAGATCCTGGTGCTGCACATCAAGGATCGCAAAAGGAATCACGGCCCCGGGACGCCTTTCGGCGAAGGCGAGACGCCCATCCGCGAGGTCCTGGTAATGTTGCGGGACAACCGGTACGCGATTCCCGCGAACATCGAGTATGAATACGGCGGGCCGGGATCGGACGCGGTGGCGGAAGTGAAAAAGTGTTACCAGTACTGCAAGACCGTGCTGGGGTAGCCTCGCATCCGGGCCGAAATCCACATGGCTTCCGAATTGTTCTGGATACCGGGACCCTGGCCGGGACGACTGGCTATGTCGAGCCGGCCTCGCGGAGGAGACTGGCTGGAGGATGAGGTGCGCGCCTGGCATCGCGCCGCCGTGAACGTGGTGGTTTCGCTGCTCGAGCCCGCCGAACAAACGGAACTGGGACTGGAGGACGAAGCCCGGCTGGTGGAAGCCGCGGGCCTGCGCTTCGTTTCCTTCCCCATTCCCGACCTTGGCCTGCCGCCCTCCCGCACGGCCGCCGCGTTCCTGGTGCAGAACCTCAACCGCGATCTGGAAGGCGGCCGGAACGTAGCGGTACACTGCCGGCAGAGCGTGGGGCGGTCGGGCCTGATCGCAGCCGGAGCGCTGATCATAGCCGGCATGGATGCCGCCGGCGCTCTCCGCGCCGTCAGCGCGGCCCGCCGCCTGGAGGTTCCCGAGACCCCCGACCAACGGCGCTGGATCGAGCACCTGGCGGCCGGCCGCCCGGCGCTCGAGCGGAGGTAGGGGCCGCAGCAGAGCGTGTCGAGCAGTTCACCCCCTGCCCGCCCACTCCGCCTCGAACCGCTCGGCAGTCGCAAACGACCGTTGCGTGCCGACGGCCAACGTGGAGAGCGCGGCGTAGACGTTGGCCCGCCGAATGGCTTCGGCCTCACCGCATCCCGACGCGAGGAAACAGGCGAAGCTCCCGATGAAGGCGTCGCCCGCGCCGGTGGTGTCAACGGGCGTTACGGGATGCGCGGGTATGTGTGTCGCTCCATCGGCGCCGGCCGACAACGCGCCATTGGCGCCCAGAGTCACGATCACCCGCGGCACGCCTCGCTCCACCAGGGCGGCGGCGCAGGCGCGAGCTTCCTCCAGGTTGCGCACCGGCATGCCGCCGATGGCCTCGGCTTCGCTCTCGTTGGGGATCAGGTAGTCCAGGTGGGCCAGCTCGGCCAAGTCGAGCGGCTGGCCGGGCGCCGGGTTGAGAATCGCGCGGATGCGTTCGCGGCGGGCAAAACGCAGCACGTGATAGACCGTCTCCACGGGAATTTCGAGTTGCAGCACCAGGCAATCGGCCGAGCGCAGCAGGCCGGCCGCGGCATCCACGTCGGCGGGCAGCAGGCGGTCGTTGGCGCCCTTCACCACCAGGATGCGGTTCTGCCCGGCGGCGTCCACGAAGATGGGGGCTACGCCGCTGGAAACACCCGGCGTGATCCAGACGTGCTCGGCCTCGACGCCGCGGGCGCGGAAATTGGCGATGGTGGCGGGGCCGAACAGATCGTCGCCGACGCGCGCCACCATAGAGACGCGCGCGCCGCACAGCCGCGCCGCCACCGCCTGGTTGGCGCCTTTACCGCCGAAGCCGAGATGAAATTCGCGGCCGAAAATGGTCTCTCCCGGGCGCGGGAAAGCATCCGTCAAGGTGGTCAGATCGACGTTGGCGCTGCCGACCACGACGATGTGGGGCGAACGATTCATGAAATTATTGAAACACGGAACGGACCCGAGCTCGTGCCGGAACCGGCGGGAATTGGCGACCATCGGCCGGTTGGGGTTGACCCAATGCCCCGAGCCGGACGCCGCGAAGTGGGCGGCCGATTCATGGAATCATTGGAACATGGAGACTGATCCGGCCAAACGATTCTCTTCGCGGGTGGCGGACTACGTGCGCTACAGGCCGTCCTACCCGCCCGAGCTGGCGCCCTGGCTGGCGGCCGGGTGCGGACTCACGCCGCAATCCGTGGTGGCCGATATCGGCTCGGGCACGGGATTCTTCGCCGTGCTGTTTCTGCGCTTCGGCTGCCAGGTGTTCGGCGTGGAACCCAACCGCGAGATGCGCGAAGAAGGCGCGCGTATTCTGGCCCAGGAGCCGCGCTTTCGAAGCTGCGAAGGCCGCGCCGAGCAAACCGGCCTGGCCGATCAGGCCGTGGACTTCGTGGTGGCCGGCCAGGCCTTCCACTGGTTCGACCGCCCGGCCGCCCGCGAGGAGTTTCGCCGCATCCTCCGCGCACCGGCCTGGGTAGTGCTGGCGTGGAACGAGCGGCTGGTGGAGGGCCCGTTTCTGGAGGCCTACGAAGCCATTTTGCAGCGCTATTCCGCCGACTATCAAGCCGTGGATCACAGGCGCATGGATGCCGGCGTGATGGAGGAGTTTTTCGGCGCGGGGCGCTGGAAGGAGGCGGCTTTCCCGAACGAACAGCGCTTCAACCTGGAAAGCCTTCTCGGCCGCATGCACTCGTCTTCCTATGCGCCGCCCGCGGGTTCGGAGGCCTACCACGCCGTGAACCAGGAAGTAGCGCGCGTGTTCGCCGAGAACCAGGAGGAGGGCCTGGTGGCATTCCGCTATTCGACCAAGGTCTATGCGGGGACCCTTTAGCCGGGTTCACGATCCGGCGTCCGCGATTTCTGAAGAGTGGCTGCTTTTCACCCGGCTCGGGATGGCCCTGCGAAATCGGGCACAATAAAGAAGTGGGTCTCTGGGGACTGCTGGCGGCGTTCTTCGCGGGGCAGACCGGTGTGACATTTTCGCATGACGTGGCGCCCATTCTTTATAGCCAGTGCGTGGTCTGCCACCGGCCGGGCGGCGTGGCGCCGTTTTCCCTGACGACGTACCAGGATGCCGCCAAGCGCGCTGCGCTGCTCGCGACCGTGACGACCAAGCGCTACATGCCGCCGTGGCTGCCCTCGGAGCCGGAATTCGCGCACGCCCGCAGGCTCACCGCCGCCCAAATCTCCACTCTGGCGCGCTGGGCGGCCAGCGGGGCGGCTGAAGGCAATCCGGCCGAGACGCCCGCGCCTCCGGTGTTCCGCGATGGCTGGCAATTGGGGAAGCCCGATCTGATCGCCCGGATGCGAACCGCGTTTGCCGTGCCGGCGGAGGGGCCGGACCTCTACCAGTGCTTCCCGCTCCCTTCACCGGCCGGTCCCAACCGGTGGGTGCGCGCGCTGGACATCCGGCCTGGAAATCCCAAGGTGGTGCACCACGCCCTGCTGTTTCAGGACATCACCGGCACCGCCTGGAAGCGCAACAACGGCGCGGGCTATCCGTGTTTCGGGACGCCAGGCTTTCTACCCGCGCGCGGCCTGGGCGGCTGGACCCCGGGCGCGATTCCTTTCCAGACGCCCGCCGACGCGCCCGAATTGCTGCACGGCAATGCGACCCTGGTGCTGCAGGTTCACTATCATCCTATCGGCCGCGCCGAAACCGATCTCACCAGCGTGGCACTGTACTTCACGGACCAGAAGCCGCGGCGGACGATCATGGATGTGCCCCTCGGCTCGAACCGCATCGACATCCCCGCGGGGGCGCGCGACTACAAGGTGACCGACCATTTCACCCTCCCGGTGACCGTGGATGTGATCGCCATCAATCCCCACGCGCATTACATCTGCCGGGAGATGTACGGTTACGCGGTGCTGCCGGATGGCTCGCGGCGCATCCTGATCCACATTCCGCACTGGGATTTCGACTGGCAGCAGCAGTACACCTACGCCACGCCCGTGCGGCTTCCGGAAGGGACGCGGCTGGAAATGGAATTCACCTACGACAACTCCGCCGCCAATCTGCGCAATCCGAACCATCCGCCCCGGCGGGTGGTGTGGGGACCGGCGAGCACCGATGAAATGGCCGGCCTGCACGTGGAAGTGACGCCCGTGGACCCGGACGATGCCGATGAGTTGGACCAATCCCTGTGGGGCAAGATGATGCGCGGGCTGGGAGGGGCGGTTTATCGCGGAGGGCGGTGAGCAGGGACTTAGCGCAGCCAGCGGTCCCGATTCCGCTTCACGAATTCATCGTCCAGAAGGTGCGGGTAGGCCGCCCGGACCCGCGCAATCTCTTCCGCCTGCCCGGGCGACAGGCCTTCGTCCGGGTCCAGGCACCAGGCGCCTTCGAGCAGACCTTGCCCGCGGAGCACTTCGTGGATTCCGGCGATGCAGCCGTGGAAACCGTGGGCGACATCGAAGACCGCCCCGTTGGCGTCGGTAATGTGCTGCGCCAGGGTGCGCCATTGGGCGGCCGCGGGATCGCTGTGCAAGCCCTCCAGCATCTCCACCGCGCGCCTGGTCCACACGGCCCACTGCCCCAGCAACCCTCCCACGAACCGCAGGCCGCGGAACTCGCCGATGAGGTCGAAGACGATGTGGTCGTCGTTGCCGGTGTAGAGCGCGATTTCGGCCGCGCGGCCGGAATCCGCCACGCCGTTCAGCACGTCCAGGGCGCGGTAGCGGTCGAACGGCGCAACCTTGATCGCCACCACGCATTCGAGCGCGGCAAACCGGCGCCAGAACTCTCTTCCCAGAACGCGCCCGCCCACCGCCGGCTGCAGGTAAAAGCCGAATACCGGCAGCACCTCGCCAACCGCGGCGGCGAGCGAGAGCAGTTCATCGGTATCGGCATCCGGCAGGGCCGCGAAGCTCAGCAGCGCGGCCTGGAAGCCCAGGCGGGCGGCGCACGCGGCTTCGGCCAACGCCTGGCGCCGGTCGCCCATGACTCCCGCGATGCGGACGACCGGGTGCCCGCCGGTCTCCTCGGCCGCCAGGGCCAGGACCGGTTCGTAGAGGCCGTGTTGCCGGATGGCGAATTGCGTGGTGTGGACCCCTACGGCGATACCGCCGGCGCCGGCATCCAGGTAGTAGCGGGTCAAGGCCCGCTGCCGGCGCTCATCCATTTTTCGGGCGGCAGTGAGGGCCAGCGGATGGGCCGGGATGACAATTCCTTCGGCGAGGCGCCGGCGCCAGTCAAAAGCGGCCATCGCGGACCTCAAAATGCGTGGGTTTGTGCAAGGTGGGCCGACCCTCGCGAATCCACCCGGCGATGGCTTCGATCATCTCTTCCGGGCCGACGCGGGGCGGCCCGAGCAGCCGGCAGGCCAGCGAAGCGTCGCTCAGCAGGGCGGTTTCCGCCTCGACCCCCTGCCACAGCGGCTGGCGATCGAGAGCCTGGCCGAAACGCTCGGCGATCCAGCGAACTTCTAATGCCTCCGGTCCGGTGACGTTCAGCAGAAACGGCGGGGTGTTGGCCAAGTCCAGCGCCCGCAGACACATGGAATTGGCGTCGCCCTGCCAGATCACGTTCACGCGCCCCATCGCCAGGCTGACCGGGCGCCGCTCCCAGACGCGCTGCCCGATATCGAGGAGCACGCCATAGCGGGCGTCGATGGCGTAGTTCAACCGCACCAGCGTGACGGGCGTTCCGTTACGGGCGGAATAGAATTCGAAAATGCGCTCGCGGGCCAGAACCGATTGGGCATATTCACCGACCGGCGCGGGCGCGGTGTGCTCGGTGGCGGGAGTCGCCGCGAGCGGGTAGACATTCCCGCTGGAGAGCGCCACGATGCGGCAGCGCTCGAAACGCTCGGCGGCCAGCGCCGGAACCAGCGCGTTGGTGGCCCAGGTGAGCGGCTGATTGTCCGTGGAGCCGAACTTGCGGCCGGCCAGGAACAACACGTTGGGGCATTGCGGCAGGCGTTCCACCTGGCGGCGATCCAGCAGATCGCAGCTCAGGCTCTCCACTCCCCATTCGGCGAACTGCCTCTGGCGCTCCGCGTCCGGGCCGCGCGAAACCGCCACCACGCGCCGCGAGATTCCCGCAGCGTCCGTCGCCCGGCGCGCCAGGCGGGCTAGCGAGGGCCCCATTTTTCCGCCGCCTCCCAGAACCAGGAAGTCGCCAGGGAGCCGCCGCATGAAGTCGATATCGGCTTGTGAAGGGCGGGAAAGCTGCTCATTCAGGGTTTCGATGGTAAGTGGCATTGTGGATCCAGGAGGATCGGAACCCGCCGGTTTTCAGACCACGATCAGCTCCAGGCCCTTTTCACGGAAGCGGCGGGCCATCTCGGGGGAAATGGAATCGTCGGTGATCAACCGCCGGATGGAGGAGAGACTGCCGATGGGGGACAGGCTGCGCCGGCCGATTTTGCTGGCGTCGGCGACCACGGTGATTTCCGTCGATACCTCGATCATCCGATGGTTGAGCTGCGCCTCGAAGACATCCGGGGTGGTGGGGCCGGCATCCACGTCCAGACCGTCAACGGCCAGAAAACAGTGGTCGGCGTGCAGTTCGCCGAGCATCCGCTCGGCCTGCGGACCGACGAAAGACCTGGACATCTGGCGCAGGATCCCACCGATCATGATCAGCGAGAGATCCGCGACGTCGGCCAGTTCGTTGGCGATGTTCAGGGCGTTGGTGACCACGGTGAGGCTTTTCAGTTTCCGCAGCTTGATCTGGCGCGCCACCTGGAGAGTGGTGGTTCCGGAATCGATGAGGATGGTCTGGTAGGAGTTGACCAGTTTGGCGGCGGCCTGCCCGATACGCACTTTCTGGGCGTGATGGAGGGTTTCCTTGAGGCTGACCGGGTAGTCCTGGGCTGGGTCCAGGCGGCTGACCGCGCCTCCATGGGAGCGGAGCAAGGCGCCGCTTTTGGCCAGGATGTCCAGATCGGCGCGCGCCGTCACGGCCGAAACGCCCAGGCGCTCGACCAGGCTGTTCACGGTGACGCGGCCTTCTTTTTCCAGCAGGTCGAGGATCTTTCGCCGGCGTTCTTCGGAAAGCAGGCGGGTGGGAGTGGCGGAAGTCAAAGTAAGTCCATCGGTGAGCGGCGCCTGCGGCTGCCCGAAAGCGGCTCCGGGCGGCACGGCGGCTTGTTTTCCGGGGGTTTCGAATAGCTTCATTGGGCATTGGCCTCCTGCGGAACCCTTCGGGCCGGCCCGGACCCGCAAACCAGGGCCTCGGCTTCGGCGGCGCTGGCCTGGCGCCCGGCGCCGCCCATGGCGCGGGTGGATAGGGCCCCGCAGGCGGCGGCAAAACGCAGCGCCTCGATCAAAGGTTGCGCGCGCAGCCAGGCGTGCAGAAAGCCGGCATTGAACGAGTCGCCCGCGCCGGTGGTATCGACCGGCTCGACAGGGAACGCCGGTACGTAGAGGGGGCGCCCGTGTTCCAGCGCCAGGCAGCCGGCCGCGCCCAGCTTGGCCACTACCAGGGTGCGGCCGTTTTCCAGGCGGCGGATGCACTCCACCGGATCCTCGGCTCCGCCCAAACCGCGCAGTTCGACTTCATTGGGAAAAAAGACGTCCACTTCGCGGAGGGTTTCGCGCAGGCCATCGTCCCACTGTTCGGAAGGGTCAAAGCCGGGGTCGAGCGAGGTGGTCAACCCGCGGGCGTGCGCCTGGGCCAACAGGTTCCGGCAGCCCGGCCGCAGGCCCGTCTGAAGAAAATAAGAGGAGATGTGGAGATGGCCGCAGCCCTCCAGCGCGGCCCCAGGGACATCTTCGGCGCGAAACGAGGCGATGGCGCCAAGGCAGGTGACCAAAGCGCGATCCGAGGCCGAGGTGATTGAGACCGTGAGGCCGGTTTTCACGGCGGGATCGCGTTTCAGGTGCGAGACATCTATGCCGGCGGTCTCCAGCGCCTGCGAGCAGAAGTCCGCCCACGGATCGCAGCCCGTCTGACCGGCGAAACGCACCGGGTTTCCCAGCCGCGCCAGGCCCACGGCCGCGATGGCGGAGGCGCTGCCCAGGGTGAGCGTCCAGTCATCCACGAGCACTTCCTGGCCCAGGCGCGGGAAGGAGCGGTAGCCGGACAGGATGAGATCGGGATTGAGTTCACCGACCACCAGGATGGGTTTCATTGGCGGGCCTCGCTGGTTTCAGGACGATGAATGCGGAAGCCGGTGACGACCCGGCTGATGACGCCGGTAGAAGGCTGGTCCGGCCGCAAGCCTCCCGCCAGGCACCGGAAGAAAGCCAGCAACTGTCCCACCATGGTATCCAGCACGGGGACGTTGCTGTCGCCCAGAGCGGCCAGGCCGGGAATCTCCAGAGCCAGGTCGTTGCCGGTGAGCAGGGAGGGTGGAATCCCCTCGCCGACGATCAACTTCCGGGCGCCGAGAGCTTTGTAGTTCAGCTCCAGGATGAGATCTTCCTCATAGGCGCGGGTTACGGGGTGGGAGGCGAGAAAGCACACCACCAGCGTGTCGGGATCGATGGCGCACATGGGTCCGTGGCGCACGCCGAGGTAGGTCTCCGCCATGGTGGGGATCCGGCCGGCATTCATTTCGAGCATCTTCAAGGCCGACTCGCGAGCCGCGCCGAAACGGCAGCCGCTGGCCAGGTAGACCGCCCTGGTATAGCGCCCGCGGGCTACGGCCGCGAGATCTCCGGCGCTTTTGAGAAGCAGATTCCGAGCCGCGCAAGCGAGTTGCTCCGTCATGCTTTCGAGAGCGCCGGGCCGGCCGGCGAGAACCAATCCGCGGGCGGCCAGAACCAGGTTGGTGAAGCTGCTGGTCATCACCAGGCTGCGATCGTTGGTGCGCCGGTCGAGAAGCAAAACGATGACCCGCGGATGGTCGCGGAAGCACGTGGCCAGCTTGCCCTCGGGGTTGCAGGTGAGGATCAGATGCCGCACGGCCGGCTCGGTTTTCAGGAAGTGCTCCACCACAGCGGCGCTTTCCGGGCTATCGCCGGAGCGGGCGATGGAGACCAGCAATCCCGGCCTTGCCGCCGGGAGGCTACGGGCGCCCTCTACCAGCAGCCATCCTCCGCCGTAGGCCCAGACGGGCAGGCCGGTTTCCGATGCCAGCACGGGGGCCACGCATTCACAGGCATACAGCGAACTGCCCGACCCGGTGAGCGCCATCCACGCCAGCCCTTGGAGAGAGCCGGCGAGGCGGGCGGCGAGGGCGGCGACGCGCCCGGCGGTATCGGCCCAGAGCAGCGGCTGGTGGCAGATCTCCAGGAGGGTATCGCCGTAGCCGGCGGCTTCCCGTTCGTGGGGAGTCGGAGTCAGAAGCCGGCCGAACTCCTCCTGGCTCTTCAGAGCGGAGAGCCAGGCTTCGACGGCGGGATCGGGAATCGCCATTTCGGTAACGCCCTGATGCTAACACCGAAGGAAAGCGATCACAAGCCAAAACCTTCGTTTATTTGCGTTAGAAGATAAAAACAAAGAAATCTGGCTTTTAACGAAAGCAAAGGGTTAATTGCCGATGAGACTTCCGAATCCAGCGGAAGTTCCGATGGCGGTAGTGGGGGCTGGCGGCGCAGTACGCCCGGTTCACTTTGATTTCCGTGGCGCCTGTTCCCTGGTCTTGTCGTCGGGCAGCGGAGGAAGTTCCTGGCCGTCAAATTTGATCACGGCGTCGGCGGAAAACTTCTGGTAGAGCCGGAATTCCTTCACGTTTTTCGTCCACATGTCGCCGCGGCTATGC
>JASHSS010000655.1 GCA_030038565.1 Bryobacteraceae bacterium | reverse complement strand
ATGCCTCACGCATCATGGTGTGACAGGCGCGTCTTCAGGGAAGCGAATTATGCGGTCGGGGACCTACATCGGGCCCGGTTGAAAATCGCACCTTCCGGTTGATAATAGGGAGAGTCCAATTTAAGGAGCGTATGTTCGTGTTCATACAAATCAGGCGATCTCTGTGCTTCCTCTGCCTTCTCCCGGCGGCGGTGTTTGCGGACCAGGTGGTGCTCAAGAACGGCGACACCATAACCGGGAGCGTGGTAAAAAAAGATGGCGCCAAGCTCACCCTGCACAGCGAGTTCCTGGGCGATGTGACGATGCCCTGGTCCGCCGTGAAGAGTCTGAAATCCGATCAGCCGCTGACCGTGGTGCTGCCGGGCGGCGAATCGGTTCTGGGCAAACTCTCCACCGCCGGCGAGACCCTTGAAGTGGCCACCCCGACGGCTACCCGCAGCACGCCGCTGGCCACGGTGGATGCGGTCCGCAACGCGGCCGAGGAGCACAATTTCGAGCGCCTGGAGCATCCCGGCATCATGGAGTTGTGGACCGGCTTCTTCGATACCGGCCTGGCTCTGGCGCGCGGCAACGCCCACACCGCCACTCTTACCGACACGTTCAACGCCAGCCGCACCACCAAGCACGACAAGATCACCGTGGTGCTGAACCAGATCTATGCGACGGCATTGGTGAACAACGTCAACGGCGCCACGGCCAACGCCATCAACGGCGCATGGACCTATAGCCGCGATCTCACCCCGCGATTCTTCGTCAACACCCTGAACAGCTACGCGCACGACCAGTTTCAGGATCTGCGGCTGCGATTCGTGGCCGGCGGGGGCTTCGGGGTGAACGCCATCAAGCACGGCAAGGCCACCCTCAGCTTCAACGGCGGCGGCGACTACGAGCGCGAAAACTTTACGGTTCTGCAGCGCAATTCGGCGGAGGCGAATTTCGGCGACATTTTCGCCTATAAGCTCTCCGCGGCGACCAGCATCAACCAGGATCTGACCTTCTTTCCGAACCTCAGCTACACCGGGCAATATCGCATGAACTTCGATCTCTCGATGGTAACCGCCATCAAAAAGTGGCTGGCGTGGCACGTCACCGTCAGCGACCACTACCTGAGCGACCCCGTCCTGGGCAAGGTTCCCAACGACCTGCTGCTATCCACGGGCCTGCACTTGTCCTTCGCCCGATGAACCCGCCGCAGGCCGATGTAACGCCCTCCAGCCTGCGCGAGTTGCGCCGGCGGCAGAACGATTTCACGCGCGAGCTGGGCGAAAAAGGCTGGTTCCACAGCTTCGAACTTCCCGATGGCACGCAGATAGACGGCTGCATGCCGCTGGCCTGGCAGCGCGAGCGCTGGTCGCGCTTCCCCCTGGCGGCCGATTTGACGGGCAAGCGGGTGCTGGATATCGGCGCGTGGGACGGCTGGTTCAGCTTCGAAGCCGAGCGCCGCGGCGCCTCCGTCACCTCGGTGGATTGCGTGGACTCTCCCAGCTACCGCCAGATTCACGAGCGCCTCGGTTCGCGCGCGGAGTTCCGCAACCTGGATCTCTACGAAATTCCGGCCGCCGGGTTGGGCCGCTTCGACATCGTGCTGTTCCTGGGAGTGCTGTACCACTTGAAGTACCCGTTCCTGGGTTTGGAAATCGTCTGCGGGCTGGCCACCGATGTGGCGGTGGTGGAGAGCTTCGTCATCGACGGCCCCACCTGGCGCGACCACCGCGGGGAGATCCCCATGCTGGAGTTCTACGAGACCGACGAGCTGAACGGGCAGTTCGACAACTGGTTCGGCCCCAGCGTGGGTGCGCTGGAGGCTCTGTGCCGGGCGGCCGGTTTCGCGCGCGTGGAGCGCCTGGCGGTGGATCGCTCGAGCGCCCTGGTGGCGTGCTACCGGCACTGGGAGCCCGAGCCCGAAATTCCCACGCTCGACCCGCCCGAAGTGGTGGCCCTGGCCAACGTCAACACCTACGGCATCAACTTCAATTCGCGCCGCGACCAGTACCTGGCGGTGTGGCTGCGAACGCCCGCCGCGGATCTCAGCAAAGAGCGGCTGCACCTGGAAATCGGCCGCTTCGGCGCGCCCGCCGTGCATCTCCAGCGCGAAGACACGGGCGCGTGGCGCGGCACCTTCCGCATACCGCCGGGCGCCGATGCGGGCTGGAATGGGGTGCGCCTGCGGCTTTCGGAAAGCCGCTTCGGCCCGCCGCGGCGCATCGCCATCGACCTGCCGCTGGTGGTTCAGTTCATCGCCGTGAAAGACGTCGCCGACGGGCATACCTGGACGCCGCGCCGCATCCAGTCGGGCGCGGCAAGCTGCTGGGTGGCCGGGCTGCCCGAAAACTGCGACTGCCACAACGTGCGCGGCTTCCTGGGGAGCACGCGGCTGGCCGTCACGTTTATCGGCGAACCTGGCGCGGATGGCTTCCGGCAGGTGAACACCGCGCTGCCTTCGGAAGCGCCGCGCGGCGATCAGCCCTTCCGCATCGAGTGCGGCGGGGTGGCCTCCGCTTCCGTTTCCGTGGGAGTCGAATGAGATGGAAGCGCGAAATCCTGTTGACACCGAGGATGTGCGCAAGCTGATCGAAGATCTGCGGCGGCTGGGCTGGTATCACAGCATCCAGCTCCCCTCGGGCGAGGTCATCGAAGGCATTCAGACCTTGCCGCAACTCCGCCATCGCCTGGCGCAGTATCCCATCCCTGAGGATCTTAGCGGCAAGCGGGTGCTCGATATCGGCGCCTGGGACGGGTGGTTCAGCTTCGAAATGGAGCGGCGCGGGGCGCGCGTGCTGGCCATCGACAACGCCCGGCGCACGCGTTTTCTGAAAGCCCGGGAGCTGCTCGGCTCGCGCGTGGATTACCGGATCGCGGACATCTGCCGCGCCGCCGCGGGCGACCTGGGCCGCTTCGACGTGGTGCTTTTTTTCGGCGTGCTGTACCATCTGAAGCACCCCATGCGGGCGCTCGAAACGGTGTGCGAACTGGCAACCGACCTGGTGCTGGTGGAATCCTACGTCACCGACGACGGCTCCCGGCCCAATGCGCCGCCGGTGATGGAGTTTTACGAAACCACCGAGCTGACGGGCCAGTTCGACAACTGGGTGGGGCCGAACACCTCCTGCCTGCTGGCGATGTGCCGCACGGCGGGTTTCGCGCGGGTGGAGCTGCGCAGCGTGATCGCCCACCGGGCCCACGTAGCCTGCTACCGGAAGTGGCCCCGGACAGTGGGCGCGGGTACCGGCGGGACCGCCGCGCCCAGCCTGATTTGCGTGGAGAACAGCGTTTCGCGGGATCATGAATTCTCGGCGGCGGCGGACGATTACGTCTCCTTCTGGGTTGGCAGCAGCGAGAGCGACCTGACGCCCGAGACGGTTTTCCCGGAGATTGGCGGGTATGGCGTGCGGCCTTCCGAGGTCCACCGGTCTTCGGCCGAGGGCTGGCTGGTGAGTTGCAAGCTGGCGCCGGGCCTGGACGCGGGCTGGCATACCGCCCGCGTGAGCGTGCGCGAGAGCGCCTTCAGCAACGGGGTGCGGATCGCCGTGGATCTGCCGGTGGAGAAGCGCCGCCTGCCGGCCGGGCCGCGCGCCGAAGGCCTGCGCATCCATTCGGTGACCGATGGGCGGACGTTTGCGGAGTCGCTGGTGCGGACCGGCGAGGACGCCTGCATCAGCATGTGGGCCGCCGGCCTGCTCGACTCCGTGACCACCGGGAGACTCTCGCTACGCCTGGATGGCACCGATCTGCCCGCTACCTGGGTATCCGCGCCCCTGGCCGGCGGGCTGCGACAGATCAACGCCCTGCTGCCGCCGGGCATTCCGCCCGGCAGGGTCAAAGTGGCCCTGGCGCTGGACGGCGCCGAAAGCGAGACGGTGGAGGTGGCGCTGATTGGCGAGCCGCTGGTGTAGACCGGCGGGTGGCGCAAGAGGCCCTGGAACGCCGGAGGCCGGCGCCGGGGCTAAGCCATGCAATCGAACTGGCGGAAAATCTCCACGGTGTAAGCCGTTTCGCCCGGGTTCCACGAGACTGCCACGGTGTGTCCTTTTTGGAGGCGCACACCCAGTGGTTCGATGGTTTCTTCTTCGGCGCCGCGGTTGGTGTAAATGGCGCGTCCCGAGACGCAATCCCAACTTACGCTGCGATCTTCCCCCTTGGCCTTGGCCTGGCAGTGGGAGGCCCAGAGCGCCGCGAACCAGATGGGGACCGCGGCGGGGGGCGATTGGATGCCGGCGCCCGCCGGGCCGCCGAAGCCCGCCAGGGGACTGGCCGGTATGAGGGTCCGGCGCACCTCAAAGCGCGAGGTTCGATCGGCGCCATCCAGGCCCCGCACGGAATCTGCCGGGACCCGCCCGAGGCCGCTGTGCATCCTGTCAGGCTGAGGTTCGTGTTTATTGCCAGTCATTCGACCCAATCCCCCTGCTACTTCCGCGCCGCTCTCCCTAGCGATGGCTTTCGAAGTTCCACAGGCTGCACGGCAGATTGACCAAGCCCGCGCCCAACCCCTGTCCAATGTTCATCGCGCCATTGGTCAAGGCCGACTCCACAACCGACAAGCCGGCGGTGGGGTTCAATTGATACAGGAGGGCCGCGCCTCCCGCCACCAGCGGTGTGCTGAACGAGGTTCCCCAGCCGGCGGCGTAATTGTTGGTGCCGGGATAGGTGGTGATGACGCCTTCGCCGGGCGCCGCCAACGTTACCAGGGTGTTGCCGTAGTTCGAGAAGGTGCTGCGCTGATCCTGGTCGTTGACCGAAGCCACCGCCACCACGCTGGGATAGCCGGCAGGGTAGATCTGGTTGGTTTGGATCCCCGCATTGCCGACGGCCGCCACCGGGAGGACGCCTTGCTGGACGGCAAATTGCACCGCCGCCTGGAGGGTTTGCGAACTCTCCGTTGCGCTGAAGCTCATGCTGATGACGTCGGCGCCATTATCCACGGCGTAGTAAATGGCCTGGACCACCGCCGAGAGATCGGCGGTGCCGCTGCCGCTGAAGGCTTTGAGGGGCATCAACTGGGCTTGCGGGGCGACCAGGTGCACCAGGCCGGCAGTCATAGTGCCATGGCCGAAGGCCGCCGGGGGCGGAGTCTGATCTAAAACCTCGGTGGTGGATTGGTCGAGGACTTCAGTCGTGGATTGGTCCAATACCTCGGTGGTGGATTGATTGAGGGTCAGAATCACGGCATTGACGTAATCCAGGACTTCGGTGGTGGATTGATCCAGGACTTCCGTAGTGGACTGGCTGACATCGGCCATTTCCGAGCCGCCGGAGACATTGCGGGTGAAATCGTAGCCGCCCGTGAGGACGGGTTGAAGGACCAGGTTGTTGGGGTCTACCCCGGTATCGATCACGGCCACCACCACCCCCTGCCCGGTGGAAGCCCACTGCGCCATTTCCACGCCGATCATCCAGGTGGCCGGCTGATTCACGTAGGGATCCCAAACCGTGGCGCCGTAATACGAGGTGTTCTGGGTGTCAAAGAGGGGCGGAAGGGTGGCTTGCCCCGCCGGGCGAACCGGCTCGCCGGCCAACTCCGGAAGAGAAACCTGGCTGTCGGCTTCGACCGCTGCCACCATCGGGTCGGCCATCAGCGATCGCAGGATCGAAGTGGAAAGCGGTCCACGGGGAACGTCGACCACAAACAGGCCCGCGGCGGAACCGGTCAGGGCCTTGACCACGTTCACACCGTGCTGGCTGGCTACCTGCCCGATACTGGCAGCGTTCGACAACCTGACAATATAGTGGTCGTCCGCAAAGCCGGGCAGGACCAGGCACGCCGCCAGGAGGCAGGCGCGGAAAATCAGATCTTTTTTCATAAACCGTCTCCTGTTTGAAACAGTTACAGTGGTTCTCCCCCTCCTGATTTCCGGCCGGGCGACTGGCTCGGGCGCGCGCCACCGGAAGACTTATCGGACGCCAACTTCTTCAAAGGCACCTGGATGCACCGGGCGCCGCGGTCCAGATAGATGCACAGCAGCAGCCGCCCCTGCTGCTCGTATTCCATCTGGAACTCGCCAAAACGGTTGCTGCGGGTCTCGGCCACCACCAGTTTGCCGGCTTTCAGATAAACCGGGAGGTCGCTCATCTGTGTGCCCGGCAAAACGTGATTGGAAATTTGCCCGACCACGGCAGCTTTGGACGATCGCAATTCCGGTTCCACGCGCAAATCCACCGAGCAGTCGCCGGCGTGAAACAGCGCCTGCCAGCCGACCTGCCAGGTGGAGCGCAGACCGGCGGGCGAGGGAACCAGAAAGCTATCGTAGATCAGCTCGACGGGAATGCGCAGTGCGCGCCTGGGCCGTTCCGGCAGCTGGACCGGAAATATCGCGCGGGCGTTCCGCACGGCCTCCTCGGGGACCAAGGAATCGGCCATCCGGCGGCACGTAAGAGCCAGTTTGTTGCAGAAATCCACAGTCGCCTGGCAAGGAGCGCAGCCGCCGGCAAGATGTTCCTGCATCTGGCTGCGGTGCTGCACGGGGACCAGGCCTCTCATGAAGTCGATCCATTGCGCGATCCCGTAATGCTTCATATCGTTCTCCCCCGAACTACGGGTATTGCCCGTAGCTTCGCCATAACTATCGGCTCTGGGAGATAAGGGTGGCGAACGCGCAGTGAAGATATAGGGCGGCATGAGAATTTCATCATAAGCGGTCTCGTAATAGTACTACTAGTATTCAAAGGTTAACCAGAGTCCCGAGAACGAATTAACAATATTTGCCCACCAGGACAAACGGGGCCCAATAGAAAGGATGGGGCCAGGCTTGCCGCACCTCTTCCATGGCATACTGTAAAGCCTTCGCTTTGTTGGGATTGACCATCAGGCGCCGATAGAACAGGCGCATGAACTCGGCGGTTGACCGGTCGTTGACGTCCCACAGGGTCAGCAGAAGTCCCTGAGCGCCGGCGTAGAGCAGGCCGCGCTTGAGGCCCATCTGCTCGTCGCCACCCACCACCACGTTCAGGCCGGTGCCACAGCCGCTCAAGGTGACCAGCTCGGCGGGCAGATTCAACTGGTACAGGTCGAAGAGGCTCAATTGGGAGTTGCCCAGCGTGATCGAAGAGAACATGGGGTTGTCCTGCCGGAACCAGCCGTGCGTGGCAATGTGGACGAAGCGGCTCTGGGAACCCTTCTCTTCCAGCACCCGGTGGGTGGCCTCGGGCCCGATGTACACATCCGCATCCGGTAAGACCGAGGCCACCGCTTCGATTTCGTCGAGGATCCGCGGCGCGGCGGGGTCGGGCACGCCCAATACCAGCGAACGGCCGGCTCGCGAGGCGGGCTTGGTGCAGCAAAGGTAATATACGCTGGCGCTGGGAGTATAGGAAATCGAGTAGCGGCAGTGAAGGTATTGGCTGCCGTCCCAGAGGGCGTGAAACGGCAGGTAGTGCAGGAAATCGTGCGGGGCGATTACCAGGTGGGCGGCGGCCCGCAAATCCTTTTGGATGGGCGCGATCAACTGGTTGTAAAACTCCTGCAGGTGGGCGTCGGTGGCCTCCCGCATGCGATCGTGAAAGGTGGCCACGAACTGGGGATCGAGGCGGAATTTGGACAACTGGAAGCGGAGCAACTGCATGGCGCGCCGCAGATCGGCCACCCGGCCCAGGGGCACGATCTTCAGCACACGGCGGGAAACCAGGCACACCTGAAAGGTTTCGCCGGCGCGGTAGAATTCCACCAGCATGGCCTCTTCGGGGAGCGCCGAGCGGATGGCGTCGAGGTCGATCGCGCCGGCCGATTGGAGGCTGGCGAATTCCCGGTCTTCGACCCGCAGAGTGGTCATCCCGGCGACCAGTTTCTGCTCGCAATCGCGGGCCGCGCGGCGCAGCTTCTCGGTTTGCGGGTCGTGCGGATGGGCCGCGCGCCCCTCCTGCAACTGGAGCGCGCGGGTATACCAGTTCAGGCGCTCGCGCAGGTTGCGGACCTGCTCCACGAGCAGCCGGTGGGTGGCCGCGGGGGCGGGCAGGCGGTGGGCGCGGAAGGCGATGAGGTCGGCCAGGCTACGCGACTTGGCCTGCTCGATGTAGCGGAAGGCCTCTTCCAGGTTGGCGCCCGGCGCGCCGGAGGCTTGCCGGTCGAGGCTCATGCGGATGAGCGATTCGTAGACCTCCTGCTTATCCATGAGGAAGGCGATCTTGGCTTCCTCGGCGCGCAGGTGGCTGCGCAGATTCTCCAGGTGCCCGTGGGCCTTGCGGTAGGCCTGGTAGGCGTGCTCGGGCCAGCCCAGCGCCTCTTCGATCAGCCCCAGCACGAAGAAGCCCTGGTAGCTGAGCGCCGGCGTCTCGGTCTGGTCGAGGCTTTGCAGCGCGGCCATGGCGATGGCGCGGGCCACTTCGGCCTGGCCGGAAGCCAGGTGGATGCGGGCCAGGATCAACTGGCTCCAAACGGCGCGGCCCACCAGCGGAGAAGCCGAGAAAAACTCGTAAGCGCTCTCGGCCAGCTTGCGGGCCTGCTCCAGTTTGCCCTGGCGGTAGAAGAGCATGGCCTGGTAAAGATCGATGGTGGCCACCCAGGCGCCGTTGTGCTGGCTGGTGAAAAGCTCGCGCGCCTGGGCGAGCAATGCCAGCGCCAGCCCGTTATCGCCGTGGTGGCTGGCGGCGATGGCGATGTTGGTCACCGCTTTGGCCGATTCGTAGCCCATGCCGAGCTGGCGAAACATCTGCAGCGCCCGGCGCGCCAGGTGATAGCCTTCCTCGCTAAGGTTCAGCTCCAGGTACATCTCCGACTGATCGAGATCGCAGAGAGCCTGGTGGAAGCGGTCGTCGAGCGCGGTGGAACGCTCGCGCGCGGCGTGGTACATCTCGATGGCCAGGGTGTATTCGCCGCGCAGGTAATGCAGATAAGCGATGTTGTAATCGGCCTCCGCGACCAGCAGGGGCATGTCGTGGCCGGCGCAATAGGCTCGCGCCTGGTGATAGGTGTCGAGGGCCTCGCGGAAGTCGCACGTCTGGATCTGGCAGGTGGCCATGTTGCGCAGGGAAATGGCCACGTACTGAACGTCGTTGAGTTCCTGGCAGACGGCCAGGGCCCGCTGGTAGCGCTCGAGAGCCTCATCGAAGCGGTCCAGGCGGTGCAGCACGTTACCCACGGCAATATCCAGGCGGGCCAGGTGGCGGCGTTCGCCGAGCTTGCGGAAAATGGCCTCGGCGCGGCCGGCGGCGAGGAAGGCCTCCTCCCAGCGGCCCAGGTAAACCAGGGTCTGGAGGGAGCCGTTCAGAGTGCGTCCGATTTCCAGTTCCCTGCCCAGCCGCTCATAGGTGCCCAAGGCGGCCTGGTAGTGTTCGAGGGCCGGTTCGTATTTGCGGCGCAATTGGGCGATGTGGCCGAGGGCGCGGGCGGCGGTGGCCCGCGAGTAGTCGTCTTTGATCTGCGCGGCCAGCCAGGCGGCGGCGCGCGCCAAACGATCGGCCTGGCCCAGGTCGATGCGCGCCAGCCGGATCATCTCATCGTACAGGCGGGTGACGGTTTCGGGGCTCCAGCAAGCGCGTGCGGCCAGCAGCATCTGCCGGCGGCGGAGCGGGCGGGGTTCGGCGGCCAGGTTCTCCACCAGCCTGTCGAGCCCAGGCAAGGGTTGGCCCTTATCGGCCATTAAAAGCCTTTTTCCTCGAGGATCTGTTTGAGCCGTTTCAGACAACGACCGCGGATGAAGCCGATGGAGCCGCGCGCCAGGCGGAGCCGCAGAGCCACCTCGGAATACGGCAGCGGCGGATGTTCGAAAAACAGCAGCTCGATCATGGCTTTGCAGCGCCCCGGCAGGCTGCTGACGGATTCCCGAACCAGTTGCTCCTGTTCCAGTTCGGCCAGCCAATCGGCCGCGGGGCTATCCTTGGACGCGCCGTTCAGGGCGTTCTCATCCCACCCGGCCGCCGGGGGAACCTGCTGCTTCTTCCAGTGGTAGCACTTGTGGGTGGTGACCTTGACCAGCCAGCCCTGGAGCGCTTCGGCCTCGCGCAGGCGGGGCAACTCATTGAAAAGGTCCAGGCAGACTGCCTGGAAGATATCGGCGGCATCCTGGGGGGGCGCGCCGTAGCGCAACGGAATCGAATAGATCAGGTTCTTATAGCGGTCCACCAGCGCGTTCCAGGCCTGTTCGCTGCCGCGCAGGCACTCCGCCACCAGTTGCGCGTTGCTCCCTTCCCGCGACTGGAAGAGATTCATTGACGGTCTCCGGGAACCGACCCGTCCCAGTACATCTCGTCGACGTTCCAGAGCGTGTAATGATCCATCGCGGCGGGGCGGAAACGGGCCAACTGCCGGCGGGCGCCGGTGAGGATGTGGGGGCTCACCAGCGGAATCAGAGGCAGGTTCTCCATGAGGAGTTCCTGCACCTGGTCGTAGAGGCGCTTGCGATCGGGATACGCGCGGGTCACCAACTGCCGGCGCATGAGGGCATCGATCTGGCTCTCCCACGCGGTCGCCGGGCTTGGCTCGGAGGGATGCCACCAGTGGCTGGCGCCGCTCGAAAGCCAACTATTGAGGTCCGGGTTGGGATCGGCATCGCCGGCGCTCATGGACATCATGGCGGTGTCGTAATCGTAGGTCCGGGTGACGCGATCGAGGATGCTGCGCATTTCGAGCGGCACGATCTCCGCCTGGATGCCGAGTTGTTTCAGATCGTCCTCGATCAGCGTGGCGCATTCCAGGCGCTCGGGATTTCCCGAGCTGACGATGATGGAAAATTCAACACGGCGCCCCTGCGGGTCGAGCAAGGCGCTGTCCCCGGCCCATCGGTAGCCATCGGTGGAGAGCAGTTCGTGGGCATGCGCGACCGAGCGCACGGAAGCGGGCAAGTCACGGTCGATCCACAGCTTGTTCCCGCCCGCCACGGGGGTAGCCAGAGCCGTAGCGAGGCCCTGGTAGACCATCCGCACGAGCGCCTGGCGATCGATAGCGGCCGAGACCGCCTGCCGGAAGCTCTTGCGCAGGAAGTTGGACTGGCGGGCCTTACGCTCGGTGGAGGCATTGGCGGGAAGTTGGTTGAGATTGAAAACCAGGAAGTTCCATTCCAAACCTGGCCCGGCGTCCCGCATCTGGTAGCCTTTCCCGGCGCTGTCCCGTTCGAGCCGGACGTAATTTTTGGCGCTCACCCGGCTGATCAGGTCGGATTCGCCGGATGCGAAGCGCATGACTTGCATATCCTCGGTGCCGGCGTTGAGGAAATCCAGCTCGGAGAGGTAGGGCAGGCGGTGGCCGGCGGGATCCTCCTTCCAATAATATGGATTGCGCTCCAGGATGATGCGCTGTCCGGGGACATATTCGCGGAGCCGGAACGGCCCCAACCCGGCCATCTCCGCCGGCGGCGTGCGGATTCCCCATGCGCTCGCCAGCTTGCCATCCTGGTAGGCCTTCAGCAGGAGATGGCGCGGCAGAATCGCCAGGCCATCAAACAGCCGCTCGGGAACGGAGTAGGCGCCGGGGAGGTCGATGGCGACCCGGTAAGGGTTCAGCTTGCGGACCGAAACGGGCTTACCGTTCAACAGCAGCAGGTCTCTCTGCGACGAATTCACCTTTTCGTCCAAAAGCACCTGGAACGTGAAAACCACGTCATCGGCATCGAAGGGAACGCCATCGGAGAAACGCACGCCTTTACGCAGCTCCAAGACATAGTGCAGACCATCGGGTGAAACTTTCCAGGATTTTGCCAGTGCGGGCTCGGTTTGGAGCGTCTCGCGGTTAATGTGAATCAAGTCGGCCACCAGGCGCTGGATTACTTCCCGCGAGGCGGAATCGGTGGCCATCACCGGGTTCAAAGTACGGGGTTCGGTACGCTGGGCGCAGACCAGTCGTCCGCCCGGATGGCCCTGGAGGCCGGGCACCACCAGCAGGTCTTCCGCGGCGCCGTAGGAGAGCGGCGACAGCAGCAGCGCGAGCACCGGGATGTGCCCCAAAATCATTGAATCGCAAGCCTTGAGCGCCTAGTTTATCCCATTGCGGCGGGAATGGATATTAACCGCGATTAACCGCAGTACTGTCCACAAAGTACCACAGAGTGACGGCCGATAACGTGTGCAGAAGAGGCGCGGAGGGCGCTGAGGAGGCAGCTTAGGGGCGTGCCGCATCCGGCAGGATGAAAGTGGATGCGAGGGCGACTCTTGCCAAGGCGCCAAGACGCAAAGTACCGCCAAGGGATTTGGGGGTCGCAGAGGCCGCGAAGAGAACCAAAAAAAAATCAGAAGAAAATTCAGGCAAGAGACTGCAGAGTCGCCCAAGGGGCATGCGTACCCGGCAGGATGAAAATGGGCGCCGGGGGGACTCTCGCCAAGGCGCCAAGACGCAAAGTACCGCTAAGGGGATTCGGGAGTCATCGAGGCCGCGAAGAGAACCAGAGAAAAATCGAGAAGAAAACTCAGGCAAAGAACTGCAGAGTCGCCCAAGGGGCATGCTGCACCGGCAGGATGGAATGGGCGCCGGGGGCGACTCTCGCCAAGGCGCCAAGACGCAAAGTACCGCCAAGGGGGTTTGATCGGCATAGGGGCGGCGGTCACCCGCCGACCCCTGCCACACCACCGTGCGTACGGGTCCGTACACGGCGGTTCGAGTCGGTTACGCTAACACTCTTCGAAAAGCGAAGGTAATCCGAGCGATTTGAAGTAC